>NZ_JAGSSY010000003.1 GCF_018145655.1 Campylobacter anatolicus | reverse complement strand
AATAAGGTAAAGAATAAAGCTAGTTCTAAAGTAGATGAAGTTAAGAGTAATCAAAAAGCTAAAGAGGAAATATCTAAAACACAGAGTATAGAAAAGTAAAATAATTAAAATGTGTGTTAGAAAGGAAATTTTATTAAAAGAACAAGGTCTTATAAAAAGGCTTACCGATAAAACCTTTAACCTAGATGAGAAGATAGCAAAAGGTTTTTATACAGCAAAATATTTTTTAAAGGTAAAAGAAATAGTAGGCAAACATCTACCAAACCAAAGAGTAACTATGCAGTTTTTTCAACGCCATGATGATGTTATGCTTTGTGGAGTAGATGAGAGTATTGCTATTATCCATAAATTTGCTACAAATCCACAAAATTTAGAGATATATGCACTAAACGATGGAGATATGATAAGTGCAAATGAGCCAGTTTTAAAGATAAGTGGGGCTTATGAGGATTTTGGTTGGTTGGAAAATATGATTTTATGGCGTCTATTTTGAGTCCAAGAGATCCAAAGAGATCTTAAATGGTAGACTTTTTCTTATTTTTCTTTGTAATGTAAAGATTATTGTCTGCTATTTTTAGCATATGTTCTTTTGTATTGACTTTTTCATTACAAGTAGCCGTACCAATGCTTACAGAGCCAAGCCAACAGGCATTGCTATCAAATGTAATTTTTAGTTTAGAAATAGCTTCGTGTATTCTTTTGGCTAGTCGCTCAACGCTCTTTTCATCTGTTTTGGGACATATTACTAAAAACTCATCACCACCAACTCTACAAGCTATATCATTTTTACGTATAGTTTTTTGAAGCGAGTTTGATAGCTCTATTAACACGTTATCCCCTGCATCGTGCCCGTAGGTATCGTTGATTGTTTTAAAGCTATCGACATCAAACATAATCACAGAAAAAATTTCATTAAAATTTAAAAATTTAGACATATATCTATCTAGTTCTGCCATCGTTTTATGTCGATTTCCTAGCCCCGTTAGCTGATCTGTAAGAGCGATAGTTTCTAGCTTTTTGTATGCTTCGGTAAGTTTTATATTTGAATCTTTAAGCTCTTTTGTGCGTTCTTCCACTTTTTCTTCAAGAGATTTTTTAAGTGTTAGTAGCTCTTCGTTTGATTTTATAAGCACTGCAAAAACGCCATTAAAAGACTTCACAAGCGTATCAAGCTGACCATAATTTACACCATTTATCGCATTAAATGCTTCTTCTGGTGTATCACCTGATTCTATAAATTTTATCTGTGTTGTGAGATTTTTATCCATTCCAAGTATGTGAAATGTAAGCCATTGCACTAGAAAATCGAGTAGATGCTTTGCAGTATTTTTTACGTTATCTTGATCTATTTTGTTGTATTGAAGCGTTATCTCTTTTATAAAATTTCTATGTGCTGCTATATGTTCTTTAACGTGTCTGACATCAACGTTAACATTTTTCATTATCTGTTCTTCGTTTTTAAAGTGATAATTTGTATAGTCAAATAGCTCTTTAAAAATAGGTTGCATATCCTCAAACACAGTATCTAACTCTGATAATTTTTTGCTTATCGTGTTTATGATCTCAACTAGCTTTTTATGCTCTTGGTCTATGTTTGATATATCAGTTTCAAAGTCTTTATTCCAGATAAATACATCGCTATTTTTCATTAGCTCTACCTTATTTTGGTATAAAATTTATTATAACTATTACATTATATTTTAAAATTTCTTTTATATATATAAAAAAATTATTTTAAAGTTAAAACATATTTTTACTTGACAAAAATGGCACTTTTTAGTATAATCACACTTCATTTTAAAAATGTCTTGCTAGCTCAGTCGGTAGAGCATCTCACTTTTAATGAGGGGGTCGTTGGTTCGAATCCAACGCAGGACACCATTTAAATTTATTGGCCCTTTCGTCTAGCGGTTAGGACACCAGCCTCTCACGTTGGTAACACGAGTTCGATTCTCGTAAGGGTCACCATTTTTATTTGGTCGCTTAGCTCAGTTGGTAGAGCGCCACCCTTACAAGGTGGATGTCATAAGTTCGAGTCTTATAGCGACCACCATTTTTAGGTGCAGCGGTAGTTCAGTTGGTTAGAATGCCGCCCTGTCACGGCGGAGGTCGCGGGTTCGAGCCCCGTCCGCTGCGCCATTAAATTTAAATGTCTTGCTAGCTCAGTCGGTAGAGCATCTCACTTTTAATGAGGGGGTCGTTGGTTCGAATCCAACGCAGGACACCATTTAAATTGTTAAGGGTTATGACCCTTTCGTCTAGTGGCTCAGGACTCTACTTTCTCAATGTAGAAACAGAGGTTCAAATCCTCTAAGGGTCGCCATTTTTATTTGGTCGCTTAGCTCAGTTGGTAGAGCGCCACCCTTACAAGGTGGATGTCATAAGTTCGAGTCTTATAGCGACCACCATTTAGGTGCAGCGGTAGTTCAGTTGGTTAGAATGCCGCCCTGTCACGGCGGAGGTCGCGGGTTCGAGCCCCGTCCGCTGCGCCATTTTGAGTATAAGCCTTAGTTTAAGGTATTTTGATACACTTGCCTCGTTAGCTCAGTTGGTAGAGCATATCACTCTTAATGATGGGGTCGTAGGTTCGAACCCTACACGGGGCAAATCCGATTTAAATTACATAGTATTAAATTTTTAGTTCAACTTTATCATTGTATTTACACTTATTCTTTAGCATTTCTGCAAAAAAAAAGACTTTTACACTTTTAATAATCCTTGCACTACCAAGATTACTATTAAAAATAACTTAACAAACGTCCAGTTGGTTTAGAGACACATTAACTATTATTTAAGTATTTTTTAAGTTTTAACCAAGCAAGGATGTTATGTAAAATTTATATCAAAGATAGCTTGACTTTTAGTTTGAAAGTATTAACTAAGGCATAGCTAAATTTAAACAAGGGCTAAACACCGCCAAACAAAACACAACACTAGCAGATAATAAAGTAGGCGTTTAGGTTATATATTAGCTTATGCACTGTTATTGCGTAGACTCCTTGCTTGAGTATATGAGTGCTAGAAACTACACATAAAGAGAGATGGGCGTAAGTGGTTTTAGTTAAATGTGAGATTGAGAAAGTAGCTTTTATCTTTTTAAAGATTGTCATCTTCAAACATCGTTCAAAAAAGATTATTAGTGTATCATCGCTTAGTAAAATATAGCACAGACTATAGATATAGAGGTAGAGATATATATAATATAAAGTAGAAATTATATAAATTTATACTATAAGAGAGGCGAGAGAACTCGCCTTTGATTATTTTAGTGTTTGGATATATTCAGCGACAGCTTTGATATCGTCATCGCTCATAGGAGTTGCGATAGGCTTCATCATCGCACCCATACCAAATTTATTTACACCAGTTTTATAGCCTTTTATAGCATCTATAATTGCAGCTGTGTCAAGTGTGGTTAAAACTGGGACTTTGTTGCTAAACATTTTCTCAGCTTTTTGTCCATGACAGGCAGCACATTTTTTGTATATTGTCGCACCATCAGCAGCGAACATTGAAGTTGCAAGCATGGCAACAACACCAGAAACAATTAACATTTTTTTCATTTTTCTATCCTTTTATAAGATTTTCGTTACATTATATTATAAAAATATAAATCAAACTTTAATTTACCATATGAGCATTAATGAAAATAAATTTACTTTATACACTTTCCAAGCTCATAAGCTCGTTTGTAAAGTCTATCTGTCTTAATTTAATAATTGCTTAGTTTGGTTTAACTCACAACTTTTAGCGAGTAAAAGATAGGCTAAGCTTTGTTTTATCGTCATTTATGCCTATTAGTAGCAAAGCTTGGTTAATAGCAACTCACCGTCTTTGCTATCACAAGTGAATTTATAAAGTTTAAGGGCTTTTGTATCTATGCTTTTCTTAGGCTAAGCCTTTTTTATAAATTTGTTCTAAATTTGAACAAGCCGTTGCTAGATTGCTATAACATGCTTTTTGATAGTAAATTTTTAGCCTTTCTAAAGTTATTTAATCTACTAAAATTTACAGTTAGCTTATTGCATAATATTTTATCATTTGATTCGTATTTTGATATTAAAATTTCTTTATCGCTGTCAAGCACATCTTACCACGATTAGCATTCACTAAGTCCTAGTGCAAAAACCAAGACAAGGTTTATTCAAGTCCTAGTTTTTTGCCGAGTCGTTCTTTTTGTGGACACGCCTTATTTAGACCGCGATAACATGCCACGGTATAAATTTTATACGCACGCACTTCATCTTTTTCTATTCCAAGACCAAGTTCATACATTGCACCAATATTTGCACATGATGGCACATCTCCAGCTTCGCACGCGTTTGTGTAAGCACTCATCGCCATTTCGTAATCTTGTGCGACGATATCGCCTCTGCGATATGCATTGCCTAGATGATAGCAGGAGTGGCGACCGCCTTTGTTACAACTTGTTTTATAAATTTCTACTGCTTTTTTGGGATCTTTTTTGATTCCAATCCCATTTTCATAAAGCTGTCCTAAATTTGCACATCCAAGCTCTACGCCACCATTGCAAGCTATCTCATAAAATTTAAAAGCATTTTCGTAGTTTTTTAAAAACTCATAGTTTGCTCCAGTGTCATTGCATGCTGCCATATCGCCATCATCACATTTTGGTGTTAAGATAGTTATGGCATTTTTAGAAATTTGCTGTTTGCTCTCTTCTATTTTTGGTGTTTGCTCTTTTTGCCAGAGGTCTTCTGAAGTTTGTGAACTAGAGGTTAGATCGCCTTGATTCGGTAGTGAGATACGTGATGTTTGAAAACAACCTGTAAAAAATAGTATTGCTAAAATCGCGACTATAACGCTTTTTGTCATAATTTGGCCTTAAATTTTACCGAGTATATAGTAAGTTGTATCGTTTATCTCTTTAAGATTCATCTTGTATTTTTGTGCCCATTCAACAATGATCTCATCTACTCGTTTTTTTATCTCTGCGACACTTGCGACATTTTTTATCTTGAATCTATCTTCACTTCCACTCATCGCGACAAAGCAAAGGTGCGGTTTTAGGCGATCATTTAGTGCGATGACATTTTCAGCGGTTAATCCATCGGTATTGTTTAAAATTCTCTTTATTTGTTCACTAGTGCTCTTATCTACGTTGTATCCAAGCTGTGTCAAAAGTGCGTTGTGATCCATCTTTTCTCCATTTAAAGTAAAATTTAAATTTGATTATAAGATATTTTAGGATAATATTAGCTAAATTTTAAAAGTTTGATGTAAAAATTTATTATTATCATTTTATTGATTTTTAGCGTATGTTAAGCATTGATATTCTTAACTATTAATGTCTTATGAAATGCCATTAGTCCTTATACTCTTTCTTAGAATATCTAATTTTAGCACTACTTTTTGTTTAAAATTATACTTATGGCTTTTACTACAATATGTAGTTTGTTTTATTATACTAACTCAACTAACTCAGATTGCTATGTTATAATCCTTTTTACATAGATTATAACATAATGGATAGAGTTGTTGTTGGAGTTAGTTTTTGGATAAGAGGATTGTCTAAACCAACCTTTTGCTCTGCCATTTTCGGCTCTTCCAACGCCAAGTATTAACAAGTCCTCGTACCCACTCATCTGTGCAAAAGCCTATCCAAACGCCCAAAATCCCCCAGCCAAGATATATACCTAAAAAATATCCGAGTGGCAGGCTTAGCCCCCACATAAAAGCAAGGCCACTCATTAGTGGAAATTTTGCATCACCGCTGGCACGTAGGGCATTTACGATGACTATATTAAACGTCCGTCCAGTCTCAAGCACGAGCGAGAGTGTAAAGAGTGGCAACATAATGCTTTTAAGCTCATCTGTCAAATTTAGCTCCGCCATTATATGGTGTTTAGTAAAAAACACAACTATTACAACCACACTAGTCGCAGTTATACCTATACTCAAAGCACGAAACGTCCGTTTGTAAGCCTCATTAAATCTTAAAGCACCGACTAAATGTCCCACGATGACCTCATTTGCTACACTAATACTTGCACCACAGAGCATTATAATAAGTGAAATTTGAAAGTATATCGTCTGCACCGACAAACTTGCTTCGCCCATACTCGCAACAAAACCAAAAGCGACCATATATTGCCCCATCCAGAGCAAATTTTCTCCAGCACTTGGCAGACCAACGGCTAGAATTTTATTTAAAATTTTAAATTGTAATGTAAATAATCTTTGGATATAAACTCTCACCTTTGCCAACTTAACAAGTAGCACTAAAAGCACGATAACGCCGATAAATCGCCCTATAATAGTACTAATAGCCACACCATAAAGTCCGTAGTTTGGTAAATCAAACCAGCCAAAAAGGGCAATAGCATTGCCAAAAAGTGTAATGACATTCATTAAAAGTGAGACTAGCATAACTGCAGTTGCGAAGTTATATACACGTAACACAGCAGCTATAACCATACCTATGCCATCGAATGCAAGAGCAAGTCCGAGCATATGCAAGTAGTTAAAGCTCTCTTGCTGAGTATCGGCCGGGACGTTTAAAAGCTCTAAAATTTCATATCCGAAAAAATAGATAAGCACGGCACAGCCAAATCCTAAGATGGTATTAAACGTTATAGATGCGTGTATGACGCGTTTTGCAAGATTGTGATTTTTAGCTCCTAGTGCTTGTGCGATGACGACAGAACATCCAACGCTAAGAAAGCTAAAAATAGTCATAAATAGATCCATAACTTGATTACCAGCACCCATAGCACCGACTAAGTGGACACTAACTTTTGTAACCATATACGTGTTAATAATGAGTGTGATAAAGTGTAAAAACATATCAATAAAGATAGGAATAGTAAGTTTTTTAAGCGATAAGTTCATAAAATTACCTTTTAAAGGCGTAATTTTAGCAAAAAAATATGAAAATACACTTACACTTTAGCTTTATAAATTTCAAGCAATATAAATTTAAATTTGGTTAAAATCATATCTTTAAATTTTAAGGAAATTTTGTGGCATTAATAGATCTTATAGAAATTAGTAAAAAATTTGGTTCAAATGAGATATTAAACGAGGTAAATTTTAGTTTAAATGAGCGTGAGCGTATCGCAATCGTAGGTAAAAATGGCGGTGGTAAAAGCACGTTGATGAAAATTATTAGTGGTATTTACGAACCTGATAGCGGGCGTGTGATAAGGCAAAATGGCATAAATGTAGCAATGTTGGCTCAAACGCCAAAATTTGATGAGAGTTTGAGCGTAAAAGAGGCATTGAGCCGAGAGCTTGATGAAATTTTTACTGCACGAAGTGAGTATGAGCAAGCACTAATAAAATGTGCAAAAGATCCTGAAAATCGTGATTTGCAAATGCATCAAGATGAGCTTTTTAAATTTATAGAGGCAAAGGAGGGCTGGGATATAGAGCGTAAAATAGAGCAGGTACTTGAATATTTTAGCTTAAAAGAGTATGAAAATCGAGCTGTTTGCTCACTAAGTGGTGGCGAGATCCGACGCGTGGCACTTGGAGCATTGTTGCTTAAAAAGCCTGATGTGTTGTTACTTGATGAGCCGACGAATCACCTTGATGTTTATATGGTGAGATTTTTAGAAAATATGCTGAAAAACTCACGCCAAAGCATAGTTTTTATCAGTCACGATCGCTACTTTATAGATGCACTTGCTACTCGCACGGTTGAGATAGATGGGGCAAAACTTGCTAGTTTTTATGGTGGATATGCAAATTATTTGGCTAAAAAGCAAGAAATTTTAGCTTCGCTTACCAAATCACATGAGACGCTTTTAAAGCAGCTAAGAGGCGAAGAGGAGTGGTTAAGACGTGGCGTAAAAGCAAGGCTAAAGCGTAACGAAGGGCGAAAAGAGCGAGTGCTAAAGATGCGTGAGGAGGCGAAGAAAAATCCTGGCATAATACGTCGTGTTAAACTAGAGCTTGAGCGTGCGAGTAAGAATTTTAATCAAACACAAAGCACAAACCGTAAAAAAATGTTATTTGAGTTTAAAAATTTGGGTATAAATTTAAACGGTAAAGTGCTATTTAAGGGCTTTGATGCAAGAGTTTTACAGGGTGAGCGTATCGCTATAGTCGGACGAAATGGTAGTGGTAAAAGCACACTTTTAAAAATTTTACTTGGTGAGATGAGTGCTAGTAGTGGTGAGATCAAGCGTGGTGATGTGCGTGTAGGCTACTTTGATCAGGCAAGAACGAGTATAAATGATGATAAGAGTTTGATAGAGGTATTTTGTCCAAATGGTGGCGATCATGTGCTGGTACGTGGGCGAAATATGCACGTTTTTGGATATCTTAAAAATTTTCTATTTCCAAAGGAGTTTTTAGATAAACCGGTTAGTGTGTTAAGCGGTGGAGAGAAAAATCGTCTAGCACTTGCTTTGCTTTTTACTAAAGAATACGACTGCTTGGTGCTTGATGAGCCGACAAATGACCTTGATATAGCTACTATAAATATATTAGAAGACTATCTACAAAGCTTTGAAGGAGCGATCATATTTGTAAGCCACGATCGCTATTTTGTGGATAAAATTTCAAATAAACTTTGGGCGTTTGAGGGTGAAAAGATAGAGATCGTGCATAACGAATATTCTGCGTTTTTAGAGTTAAAAGATGAGCTTGATGAGCTAAATTCATACGAAAAAGAGTTGAGTCAAAATATTGAGCAGAGCCAAAAAAATAAAAGCATAAAGTTAAGCTATAAACAAAATAAAATTTTAAACGAGTATCCAGAGCTCATAGATGCTGTGCAAGGACGGATAAATGAGCTAAATGCAGCACTTAGCGATCCGCAAATTTATCAAAAAATCGGCTTAAAAACACTAAATGACGAGCTAGAAGCGAAAAATGTGGAGCTTGAACGGCTAGAAAATGAGTATTTTGAAGTGCTTGAAGTGGCTGAGAGCTTGGAGACTAAAGCTATTTAAGTAAATTTATAAAAGTTCAAGACTTTAACAGCATTAAAGAGGTAGTTGTGTTTACATTGATGCAGTTAAATTTTGAATATTTTGATGGCTTTGGATATTATTTAAAACCCCGTAAAATTATCACTACTATTTTATAAAATATAAATTTTAAAAAGTGAGTTTATGAAAAATTTTATCTTTTTATGCTATTTTGTTTGAGTCCTCTTGCTAATAGTATTATTAAATTTTCCACACTAACATTTAATAGCTATAGTAAATTTAAACTATAAAAGGAGATAAAATGACACAGACAAAGTTGGCTAAATTTAATCCAAATGTATTTTATCCGTCTATATTTGTGATATTTTTTGTTGCGATTTTTTCAGTTGTCGCACCGGATTTTTCATTTGAGTGTTTTAAATATGCACAGAATTTTATAACAAAAAATTTTGGTTGGTTCTACGTTTTATCAATTGCGATTATTTTAATTGCGATCGCGATTTTGGGATTTTCTAAATTTGGAGAGATTAAGCTAGGAGCTGATCACTCAAAGCCTGAGTTTAAAAACATATCTTGGTTTTCTATGCTTTTTGCCGCTGGTATGGGGATAGGACTTGTATTTTTTGGTGTGAGTGAGCCGCTTATGCACTATACGCATCCGCCTGTTGGCACTGCCGAGACGATCGGTGCAGCTAGACAAGCGATGAATATTACCTTTTTTCACTGGGGGTTTGGTGCGTGGGCGACATATGCGATCGTGGCTTTAATACTTGCATTTTTTGCATATAGACACAACTTGCCACTTACACTACGCTCTGCATTTTATCCGATTATAGGAGATAAAATTTTTGGTATATGGGGCGATGCGATTGATGTATTTGCCGTAGTTGCCACACTTTTTGGTATCGCTACATCACTTGGATATGGTGTAGTGCAGGTCAATACCGGGCTTACATATATGTATGGTGTGCCAAATATGAATATCACGTTACTTTTTGTATTGTGTATTTTAGCAACCATTTCGGCGGCTAGTGGCGTCGATAAAGGTATAAAATTCCTTTCAAATTTAAATATATTTGTAGCTATTGTTTTTATGCTTTTTATACTATTTTTAGGCCATACTACACATCTTTTGCAAAGTTTAGTTGAAAATAGTGGTAAGTATATCTCAACGCTCATCTCAAACACGCTTAACCTTTACGCATATGATAAGGGTAAGGATACTTGGCTAGGCGGTTGGACGTTACTTTACTGGGCTTGGTGGCTATCATGGTCGCCATTTGTAGGGCTTTTTATCGCTAAAATTTCAAAGGGCAGAACGATACGTGAGTTCATCATCGGAGTATTACTCGTGCCGACTGGTTTTACATTTATGTGGATGACATTTTTTGGTAATAGTGCAATTGAAATGGTGCAAAATGGCTTTATAGAGCTTGCAAATGTCGCAAACTCTGATAGCTCAATGGCTATTTTCATGTTTTTAGATAAGTTTAACTTTTCTAGTGTTTTAGGTACGATCGTGGTTTTGATGGTAGCGGTATTTTTTATTACTTCGGCTGACTCTGGTGCGATGGTGATGAATATGCTTTGTTCAAATGGTAAGGACAATACCCCAATGTGGCAGAAAATTTTCTGGGGACTTAGCGTTGGTGTGGTCGCTTGTGTACTTATGATGAATGGTGGACTTGCCTCGCTTCAAGCGATGACAATCTCGGCGGCGTTACCATTTACGATAGCACTTATGATGGCGATATTTGGCCTATTTAGGGCGTTACGTGTAGATGTACTTAAAAAGCACACTCAAAGCGTGTTTTCAAATATGCCACTCTCTGAGATGTCAAAGTCGTGGCAGGAGAGATTAGCAGCGATTATAAATTTACCAAATAAACGGAGTGCAGACAGATTTATAAATGATACGCTCATACGAGTTTTTGACGAGCTTAAAGTAGAGTTTGAAAAAAATTCGCTAAAAGCAAAGATAATTAAAAACGATCAGGATAAATTTATAGAGATTATAGTCGGGCTTGGTGATGAGATGGATTTTTACTATGGCGTAAAACTTATAAAAAGACAAAGCCCTGATTATACAAATTTTTTAGGTGGAGATGATTTGTATTATAGAGCGGAGGTGTTTTTAAAAGAGGGTGGACAGGATTATGACATACTTGGTTGGAGTGAGGCGACTATCATAAATGACGTGATAGAGCAGTATCGTAGGCATATGCAGTTTTTACAGACTTTGCGAAATGGCTAGCACAGTCAAACAAAATATAAGCAAAAATGCGTTAAAATCACCTTTTTACTTATAAATTTAAAGGATAAAACGTGAAAAACAGACAAAGCTGGAGTTCAAGACTTACATATATTTTAGCTGTTGCTGGTGCTACAGTGGGCTTTGGTGCGACTTGGCGTTTTCCTTATCTAGTAGGTGAAAATGGTGGTGGTGCATATGTTCTTACATTCTGTATCGCGATGATTGTCATCGGCATACCTATGATTTTAGTTGAAAACGCTATAGGTAGGCGACTAAAAGTTAATGCTGTAGATGCGTTTAGTGGTAGTGTTGGTGGCAAAAAAATACCGCCTTATTGGAAGATCGTTGGATATATGGGACTACTTGGTGCATTTGGAATTATGGCTTATTATATGGTTATTGGTGGCTGGGTATTAAATTATATCTTGCAGATTGTTTTTGGTCTGCTTGATCTTTCAAATGTCGTTGATATAGCCACTACAAGTGCCTTTTATGAGCAAAATATTGTTAATAACCCACTTGCTATTAGTTTTGCGACACTTGTTTTTGTTTTGATAAATTATATTATTTTAGTGCAGGGTGCAGTTACTGGAATAGAGCGAGCTGCGAAGTATCTTATGCCACTTTTGTTTTTGCTTATGCTAACGATGGTTATTAAAAATTTAAGCCTTGATAGTGCGATGCAAGGAGTTAAATTTTATCTAACACCTGATTTTTCAAAGATAAATATGAAGCTTTTTATTGATGTTTTGGGGCAGGTATTTTTCGCCCTTTCGCTTGGTTTTGGTGTAATGATAACACTTTCTAGCTTTGTGAAAAAAGATGAAGCCTTGATAAAAATTTCATTTATCACGGGACTTTTAAATACAGGTATTGCGGTTTTGGCTGGATTTATGATATTTCCATCACTTTTTACCTTTGGCATAGAGCCAAACAGTGGCCCGAGCCTTGTATTTAAGAGCCTTCCGATAGTTTTTTCTCATATGTGGGCTGGCGGAGCGTTTGCAGTAGCGTTTTTTACACTTTTAATGATAGCTGCCTTAACGACATCTTTGCCTATTTATGAAGTGATGATAACCACGATTCAAGAAAAGACACATATTTCACGCAGAAAAGTCATATTTGTCGTGCTTGGTGGCATTTTTGTGCTTGGCAATCTCCCATCACTAATGGCTACAAATTTATTAAGCAATATAACTATATTTGGTAAAAATATCTTTGATGCATATGACGCCATAAGTGCGACTATATTTTTCGTGCTAACTTCACTTGGATGTGCGATATTTGTTGGTTGGGTGCTAAAAGACGAGGCAAAGCGTGAGATATTAAAGGGTAGTGAGAGATATGCAAAGATAGTTGATTTTTGGTTTTGGTATGTTCGCTACATTATTCCATTTATTATTTTAGTAGTTTTTGTTAGTAGTTTTTATGATAATTTCATAAAATAAATTTACTAAATTTTGATAATATTTTGCAAAAATTTAAAGGAATTTTATGTTTTATGCCTTGATATTCTTATATATTTTATATACTTTAGTTAGAATTTATCTCTGTATTTTAGATATAAATTTCGTAAAAAACGAGAGCCACAAACCTGCTGTAGTGCTAAGTGAAGATGAGTATAAAAATGCTGCTATTATAAAGATAGACAACCATAAATTTGAGATAATAGGGGCTTTATTTCATGCATTTGTTTTTATTATTTGGGCTACTTGGGGGCTTAGAGCTTTAAGCGAGATTACGCTTATGCAAAATACAATGAGCGAAAATATAATTTTTGTGATGAGTTTTTTGCTTATTAATGCCGTGGTTGAGTTGCCGTTTAGTTTATATGAGAGCTTTGTAAAGGATAAAAAACAAGGTTTTTCAAATATAACACCAAAAATTTTTATTATTGATACGATAAAGTCACTTGCTCTTACGCTCGTTTTTGGATCGCTTTTTGTCTGGCTGATACTTTTGTGTATAAATTTCTTAGGTGAGCTTTGGTGGATGTGGGCGTTTATGCTTAGCTTTGTGATAATCTTAATTATAAATTTAATCTATCCAACGCTTATTGCACCGATATTTAACAAGGTAAAACCACTTGAAGATAGTGATTTAAAAAGATCTATAATAGGACTTCTTGATAGTTGTGGTTTTAAAAGTAGTGGTGTTTTCATACTTGACGCAAGCAGACGAGACAATAGATTAAATGCATACTTTGGTGGACTTGGTGCGACGAAACGTGTCGTGCTGTTTGACACGCTTATTGAAAAGCTACAATCTGATGAGATTATAGCTGTTTTAGGGCATGAGTTGGGACATTTTAAGCATAAAGATATTTTTAAGATGATAGCTTTGAGTGCAGTTATGTTATTTTGTATGTTTTTAGTCTTTGGTAATATCTCAAATAGCATATATAACGCACTTGGACTTAGTGATAATGGTGGAGCAGTGATAGTGTTTTTGTTGCTTTTTTCGCCTATTTTTAGTTTTATTTTTACGCCCATTATCTCATATTTTAGCCGTAAAAATGAGTTTGAGGCTGATGAGTTTGGTGCGAGTGTGAAAAGCAGAAATGATATGGTAAGTGCTTTAAAAAAGCTAGGTAGTGAGAATAAAGCCTTCCCGAAGGCTCATCCGCTTTACTCATTTGTCTATCACTCGCATCCTAGTCTTTATGAACGCATAAATGAGCTAAGCCGTGAAGATAGCTGAGGCCTTGCAGCTAGCAAGTATCGATTTTAAAGGTATTTGCGATAATCCTACTAGAGTTGCCAAAATATTACTTATGCATCATTTAGACATAAGTTTGGAATGGATATTTTTAAATTTAGATAAAAGCTTAGAGCGAGAGAGCGAGTATTTTAGCCTTATAAATCGCTTTAAATCACATGAACCGCTTGAATATATAACTGGCAAGACGTCATTTTATGGACTTGAGTTTTTTGTTCAAAGTGGGGTTTTAATACCACGCCCCGAGACTGAGATATTAGTAGATAAAGCACTTGAAAATTTATTAAATTTAAAAGCACCAAAAGTATGCGAGATAGGCGTTGGTAGTGGTGTTATCAGTATTTGCTTAGCACTTAATTCAGACGCTATGATAATTGCTACTGATATAAGCGAAAAGGCATTAGAGGTAGCACAAAAAAATGCTAATAAATTTGGCGTGAGTGAGCGTATAAATTTTGTGCATTGTGCTTATATGGACGAGGTGAGTGGAGGGTTTGACCTAGTTGTTTCTAACCCTCCATATATCGCAAACTCATATAAGCTTGATGAGTTTGTATTAAATGAACCTCACGAGGCACTTTTTAGTGGTGAGAGTGGTGATGAGATGCTTAAAAATATCATTTTAACCACTAGAAATAGGGCGATTAACACTCTAATATGCGAGATGGGTTATGATCAAAAAAAATCTATGCAAAATGCCCTTTTTCTTAATCAATTTGAGGCTGAATTTTATCAAGATTTAGCTGGTTTTGATAGAGGATTTGTAGCAAATTATAAATTTAAATAAGGAAAAATATGAAAAATATATATTTGTTTTTACTAGCTACTCTAGTTGGCATTGAGATAGCACTTGGTATTTTTGTAGCCCCTGTGATATTTTATCCTCAGAAATTTATTGGTAGCGAGGTATTGACACATTTTCAAAGTGGCATATTAATGACGCAAATTTTCTTAAAATACAACTATGCATTAATCATTATTAGTCTTTTTGCTTTTGTATTTAGTGTATTTGTTTTGCGTAGTAAAGATTGTTTTTATGTAAGAGTTTCAACATTTGCATTAAATTTTATAAATTTATCCCTTGCTTGTATATTTGTATTTTATTTTACGCCTTATATCCTTACTGCTCAAGCCATAGGTGAGAGTGCTACAATTCAAAGTGCAGAGTTTATGAATATTCATAAGGCTAGTGAGTTAACGATGAAGATAATGATGATGGCTCAAATTTTGCTATTTTTTGTAGGTTCATTATATAAAAAGCAATATAAAAATGGATAATAAATATTTTGTAAAATTTATTAAAATTTTTATTTAAATATCAGCAAATTTTATAAGAATTTTAGAAAATTACGTTATTATATAAATATTAATTTTAGCATGATTGGAGTTGATATGAGCAAGTTTAGTATTGGTAAAAAGATTGCTATTAGCATGTTTGTTGTTTTACTTACAAGTTTTGCAATACTCCAGAGCATTATAATCTTTGAATTTAAAAAATCATCTGAAAATTTAGTGACAAAAAGTCTTGAAATGCTTAGTTCGTCAGTTATGGTTTCTCTGCGTGGAGCTATGAACTTAGGTGATAGTGAAGCGATAAAAAATAGTATAGAGCTTAACTCAAAGATAGATAACATAAAGGATATAAAAGTATATTCCTCAAGTGATGTTATTCAAATGTTTGGACTTGAAAACACACATATTGCTGACGCCGAGATAAATGAACAGTTTAATAATCCAGCTGATAAAGCACTTAATATAAAAAACAATAATGAGCATTATATAAGACTTATAAAACCACTAAAAGCGACTAGTGAGTGCTTGGTGTGCCATGTAACATCTAAGGAGAATGATGTGCTTGGTGTTATGGAGTTGTCTTATGAATTTAATGATATTGATAGCGATTTAGCTAAAAATAGTATTAAATTTTTTATTGTATTCGCTCTATTTTTATTACTAACTTTAATTGTAGTGGTATTTTCATTGCGAAAAGTTGTCATAAATCCACTTAAAAATTTACTCGAACGCACTGAAGATTTGGCAAATGGTGATGGCGATCTGAGTGCTAGAGTGCGTATAAAAAGCGATGATGAGATAGGGCAAGTAGGCACAAATATAAATAAATTTATACAAAAAACACAATATGC
Organism: Campylobacter anatolicus; assembly: GCF_018145655.1. NCBI lineage: Bacteria > Pseudomonadati > Campylobacterota > Epsilonproteobacteria > Campylobacterales > Campylobacteraceae > Campylobacter > Campylobacter anatolicus. The sequence continues at coordinate 300,494 of NZ_JAGSSY010000003.1, read as the reverse complement.
CGTTAAAAATATCCAAAGTGGTTCAGATGGCATAAAAGAACAAATATCAACTCTTAGAAATAGTTCGGTGAATCTTGCAAATAACTCAAAATTTGGTAAAGAGCAGATACATATCGCATATGATTTTACTAAAGATATTGATGATGATTTTGCATTTACAAAACAGATGGCACTTGATGCCACAACCCTTAGCCAAAACTCAAACAAAAGTCTTGAGAATGTCATAAATTTGCTTAAACAGATTGTAGAGAATATAAATACAGCTAGTCAAAATGAGCAAATTTTAGCAGAAAAAACAACTATAGTTGCTACGCAAAGCATAAATATAGGAAAGATCTTAAATATTATAGATGATATCGCAGATCAGACAAACTTGCTAGCCCTTAATGCAGCTATAGAGGCAGCAAGAGCTGGAGAATATGGGCGAGGATTTGCAGTTGTAGCTGAAGAGGTGCAAAAACTAGCCGAGCAAACGAGTAACCAGCTAGATGATATATCAGAAAATTCAAAAAGCATAATAAATGGTGTATCAGAGCTTAGAGATTCACTCAAACAAAACTCAGAAAATATAAAATTTTTAAGCGAAAACGCAAACGACCTTATGGAATTAGCCACTAACGTTCAACAAGCAAATAATAAATCTATAAAAACGACACAAGATGTCGAAAACCGCATAAATCAAGCACAATCTAGTATGGAAAATTTACTTAATGAGATGAAAAAATCTGTCAAAATCGCCGATGATAATCAGTTAATTTCACAAGAGCTAATGGGTGTTGCTAGCTCACTTGATGGTGTATCTGATAGCTTAAAAAGCAACTTAAATAAATTTAAAGTTTAAGATGAAAATACGAGTTTATTACGAAGATACCGATGCTGGTGGCATAGTCTATCATACAAATTATATAAAATATTGTGAACGAGCAAGGAGTGAGATACTCTTTAGATCGAACCTTGATGTGTTTTCGCCACATTGTAACTTCGTCGTGAGTGCGATAAATGCTAAATTTATTAGGTCGGCTCATCTTGGCGATATTTTAGAAGTTACTAGTAAGATGATCAAACTTAAACGTGTTTCTTTTGTCTTAAGACAGGAAATTTTTAGAGTTATTGATATTAGCGGTAATTCTAAAAACGAGCTACTTTTTACCGCAGATATATCTGTGGCATGTCTAAACAACGGCAAACCTCAAAGGATAGATGATGAGTTGGCTAAATTTTTACTATCATCTATAGATTCAGACGGCTTAGTGTTGAGTAGGTCAAATGGCTCAAATTTATAGCCATCTGCCTTAAAAATTTGTATAGTATAGTTCATTTGCGAGTTTATTGGCTCTTCTTTAAATAGTCTTTTTTGTGTATTATTGATAAAATTCGAATAAATATAATCAATACCAACACTACTTGAATATGCTATCCAGTTAAATTTTAGATTTGTCTGAAACAACGCATTTGTATCGTCTATATCGTCATTTTGCACGTTTATAGAGTTGGCTATATAAAGATTTTGTCGATCACGTTCAGCTATCACGCTTAAGATATTTGGGATAAAATTTATTTGTGTGCTTAAAAGAGCATATGGTGAGATCTCATATCCTCTTACCTGTGTTGCGATGAGTGACGCTTTGATAACTGGCAAGTTTAAAAACATTGTTGAGTTATTGTATCTTGATTTTTTATTTAGATAAACATCTAGTTTTAGGTCTTTACCGCTTATGGCTACATCGTAAAATTCGGTTAAATTTGATATTCTAGCATAATCGTTTAATAAATTTCCAAGCTGACTGGCGTCACTAAAAGCTACGATTTTTTCATTTGCAAGTCGCGATAGTACTGCAATCTGTGCTTTGTAATCAACTCCGCCAAACACTACATTTCTCATAGTTTGTGTGACGGCACTGACGTGAATGGTCGGAATATATGCAAATTCATTTTGCTTTAAATTTTGCATTAATATCATTGCACCGATCCGCGTTAGTGGAGCGATAATATAGCTAAAATTACCTTCTCGTGCAGTATTTAACGCATTTGTGATATTTTGTGGGCTTTCGTCGTTGCTCATTATAAATTTAAGCTCGACTTTTGCATTTGTCTGTGCTATGTAGGCTATTAGTGCATTTGTAACGACTTGAGAGTATGATTTGATGACTTTTTGTGGGATAATCACAGCAATTTTATTTGAGCCGTTTGACGATGGTATAAATTTGCCACTTAGTAAAGCATATAGCTCTAAAAGCTTGGCGTCTGAGACTATGCTAGGCTCAAATCTAGCCATAAAACTAGCTAACATATCATTATCTGCTAATTCTTTTAAACATTTTTCACCACAAAATCCAGTCTCGAGATTTATGTATTCTATGCTAACAGGAGCAATATTTGAGAGAGTTTGTATCTTAGCAAAAGTACAGGAAAAAGATATAAAAAATAGAATAAAAATTTTTCTCATATAAGTCCTTTGATCTTTCTTAAATCATCTAAAAAAATGCTCTCAAAACTTGGATTTTTCATTAGCCAAGAGTTTGAATATGTCGGAAGTAAAAAGCTATCTCTAAATTTTAATATACTTCCTCTAATGCTTTCAAAATTCATGCTCATTGAATTTTGCGGATATAAATTTAAAAACACTTGCTCCCCTAAAGCGACGATGACATGCGGATTTATAAGTCGTATCTCATCTATTATGTATGGTTTGCAAAGGTTAAAACACTCTAAATTTTTACTATTGTCAGCTAAGCTTTTACAGCGTAAGATTGAGCTTATATAAAATTCATCTTTTTCTAAATTTAGAGCATTAAAGATAAGCTCACGCAGTTTAAGTCCTAAATTTCCTTGTAAAAACTCACCGCTCTCATCTTCGCTTGCACTTGGTGAAAGTGTTATAAACATTATCTTTGCATTTGTGTTACCAGATCCGACTAAGCTGTGTTTTGTTGTCTTTTTTAAAGCACACAAGGAGCACTCTTTTATCTGTTTATTTAGCTCATAAATACTATCAAAGTTTGATATTTTTTTAAAATTTGAAAAGCTAGTATTTATAAATTTATAGCCTATAGCTTTTAAAAAATATAGCTCATTAAGTGTTTCATTACCGTTTAAAATTCTCATCTCATATTATAATTGAATTTACTTAAAATTCATATAATTATATAGCTTATTCAAAGGAATTTAAGTATTGCTTTGCTAAAATCACGCTTTTATATTAGATTTAAGGAAAGAAATGAAAAGAACTTATCAACCTCACAAAACACCTAAAAAACGCACACATGGCTTTCGTTTGAGAATGAAAACTAAAAATGGTCGCAAAGTTATAAATGCTAGACGTGCTAAGGGTAGAAAAAGATTGGCAGCTTAGTCCGTTTTGAGCATATAAGTAGCTCAAAAGAGTTTTCATCGGTTTATAAAGAGGCTAAAAAATGGCACAATGATGTCTGCGTAGTGTTTTATAAACCTTCAATCGAGAGCAAATTAGCTATAGTTGCTAGTAAGAAAGTAGGAAAAGCAGTTATTAGAAATCGCTGTAAAAGGCTTATTCGTGCTGCTTTTATAAAAATTTGTGATGAAGTTGCGGACGGCGTATATATTATGGTGGCTAAAAATGGCACAGATAGTATTTCATTTGACAAGATTCAAAAAAGCCTCAATTGGTCGCTTAGAAAGCTTGGGTGTATGAGATGAAAGGTCTGATAGTTGGTTGCGTTAGATTTTATCAGGCTTATATATCAAATTTATTCCCAAGATCTTGTAGATACTATCCAACTTGTTCTGAATATGCAATATGGCAATTTAAAAACAATAACTTTTTTGTAGCATTTTTTGCTAGCTTTATGAGAATTCTAAGGTGCAATCAACTTTTTAAAGGTGGTATCGACTATCCTATAGTTAGCAAGGAATTTAGAAGTTTTTATATATTTAAACAGCAAAAATTTAGTATAGACTTTTGGTTTATTCCTTGTAAAAATAGTAAATTTTATGTTATAAAAGTTTTAGATTCATTGAAGGGAAAATACTAAAAATGGACAAACTCTCTACTCAAAAAAGAGTCTTGCTTGCAACTCTTTTATCAATTATCTTTTTTATAGTTTATGACTATTTTTTAATTCCAAAAAATGCTCTAATAGAGCAAAATCAAACAACACAAATTCAGCAGCCTATAGCTCAAAATAATGCTGCACCAGTTGCAAATGCAAGTCTCACTCCGGTAACTACAAGTAACGCACGAGAGCAGATTATTGCTACAATAAAGGCTAAAAAATATGAAATTTTAATCGATAATCTGGGACGTATCAGTAAATTTTATCTAAATGAAGCAAAATACAAAACTGAAGATGGCAGTCGTATTGAGCTAACTAACTCTTCACCATTACCTCTTGAGATGAGATTTAGTGATACGATTATCAACGAACAAGCATTTAACACAAGCTACACAGCTGATGTGAGTGAGATCGAGGTAAAAGATGGTGAGAGTAAAACTATAAATTTAACTCAAAAACTGCAAAATTTAACAGTTAATAAAAAGCTCACATTTTATCCTGATGGTAATTACGATATAGACGTTGTTTTGGATCGTCAAACTCAGTATTTTATATCTCCTGGACTTAGACCAAATGTTGTAGTAGATAACTACACAATACACGGAGCACTTTTAAGACATACGGATGAAAGCTTAACTATCCTTGAAGATGATGATTTAGAAGGTAGTGAAAAATTTGATAATATCACAATAGCAGCGGACTCTGATAGGTATTATACTACGCTTTTTTACTCGTTTGATAAGCCAATGAGTGTAGTTATGAGCACTGACGCAAAAAATAATGCGGTCGTATTTGTCTCAGAAAATGGAAAATTTAAAGCCAGTGGTTACATCGGAGCAAAAGAGCATAGGGTATTAGATAGTATTGATAAGCGACTAAACGATGTTATAGAGTATGGTTGGTTTACTTTTATCGCAAAGCCAATGTTTGCATTTTTAAATTTTTTACATAGTTATATTGGCAATTGGGGTTGGGCGATTGTCATGCTTACACTTGTGATACGCCTTGTGCTTTTCCCGCTAACTTATAAGGGAATGCTATCGATGAATAAACTCAAAGATCTAGCCCCAAAGGTAAAAGAACTTCAGGCTAAATACAAAGGTGACCCACAAAAACTAAACGCTAGTATGATGGAGCTTTATAAGAAAAATGGAGCAAATCCAATGGGTGGATGTCTGCCGATATTACTTCAAATTCCAGTATTCTTTGCTATTTATCGCGTATTATTAAATGCTATTGAACTAAAGGGAGCTGAATGGATACTTTGGATACACGACCTTTCAATTATGGATCCATATTTTATCCTACCGATATTAATGGGTGTGACGATGTTTTTACAACAAAGGCTTACACCTACGACATTTACTGACCCTATGCAAGAAAAGATTATGAAGTATTTACCACTGATATTTACATTTTTCTTTGTAACATTCCCAGCAGGCTTAACACTTTATTGGTTTGTGAATAACGTATGTTCTGTTATTCAGCAAATTTTTGTAAATAAACTATTTGAAAAACACAGAAAAGCAAAGGCGGAGGTAAAGGTATAATGCGTATCGAAGCACCAAATTTACAAGAGGCTTTTCAAAAAGCAGCAGAGCAGTTAAAATGCTCTGTAACTGAGCTTGATATAAGAGTTATTCAACACCCCAGTAATGGTTTTTTGGGCTTTTTTAAAAAAAATGCAATTATCGAAGCGGTAAATGAAAAATTACCACAAAGACAACATGATAAGCCAAGGGATAAATTTAAAAATCGTAATAAAAATGAGCATAAAGAGAATAAAAATGAAAATGACTCAAATGCAAATTTAAAAGATAGTGGTTCAAAAGAAAATATCAAAGAAAATAAAGATGAAACAAACTCTCGTGAGAGTAAAAAAGAACATAATGATAAAAAACGTAACCGCAACAAAAAACACAAAGACAGATGTGAAAATAGGTGCGAATATAAAGGTGAAAATCACAATGAGCTAAGTCTGAATGATAAGAATACAAACCTTTCTGAGATGGCATTTGCTGATAAGATTGAAGAAACAAACACTTCTAAATCAGATTACATTATAAAGCGTATTGATGTACCTGATGAGAGTGTAACAAATGACGGTGCTAAGGGAGAAAATTTAAAAAAGCATGAAGTTAAAAATATCTTAGATGTGTCTATAATTGACAACTTCAATCAAAATGAAAACCAGTCACTCGAACCAACTGATTTAAAAAGTGAGAAAAAGTTAAAACCAAAGGCTGATGTGGAGCAAATTTTACCTGATATAAAGGATGGGTTGGATAGATTATTTAGAGCAAGTTGCTTTGCGATTAGTAAGGTAGAGGTGGCTAAATTTGATGATGGAACGGTTCTTATTGAGCTTGATGGTGAAGATGCTGCATTGCTTATAGGTAAAGAGGGTTATAGATATAAGGCAATCTCATATCTGCTACACAATTGGATAAACTCAAAGTATAATCTATATGTTCGCCTAGAAATCGCAGAATTTCTTAAGAATCAAGAGGCTATGATGACGCAGTATCTGCAAAGTGTTATAGAGCGAGTGCAAAGTGCTGGTAGGGCTCATACAAAACCACTTGATGGCATTTTAGTAAAGATAGCCTTGGAAAAATTGCGTGAAAAATTCCCTGATAAGTATGTCGGTATCAAAAATGGTAATGATGGCAAATTCGTAGTCGTAAATGACTTTGTAAAAAAATGAATGACACTATTGTAGCCATCGCCACAGCACACGGTTTTGGCTCTATCTGTATAGTTAGATTAAGTGGGGTTGATGCACTTAATCTGGCTTTAAAACTAACAAATTTAAAATCACTAACTCCACGCTACGCAACGCTAAGTAAATTTTATTCAAATGGCGAGTTTATAGACGAGGGTATAATGCTTTATTTTAAAGCTCCAGCAAGTTTTACAGGTGAAGATGTTGTGGAGTTTCAGACGCACGGTGGATTTATTGTAGCAAATTTAATCCTTGATACACTTGTCTCTTTGGGTGCTAGATTGGCACAGCCTGGAGAGTTTAGTAAAAGAGCATTTTTAAATAATAAAATGGATCTAGTCAAAGCCACTAGTATACAAGGTCTGATAAACGCTAAAAGCCAGAGTGCAGCAAAAGTTATCGCAAAGGCGATGAGAGGTGATCTGAGTAAATTTGTAGATGAAATTCGCACTGAGCTTGTTAGGACTTTGGCATTTGTTGAGACTAGCATTGATTATGCTGATGACGATCTGCCAAAAGATTTGCTAGATAGCATTAATAATATGCTTAAAAATAATAGCGAGAAGTTAAAAAAGATAGTTGAAATTTCACGCAGTAGGCAAGGGCTTATAGATGGGTTTAAGATAGCCATAGTTGGTAAGCCAAATGTTGGTAAAAGCTCAATTTTAAATGCACTTTTAAACTATGAACGAGCAATTATTAGCGACGAGGCTGGTACGACACGTGATAGAATAGAAGAAAACATTAAAATTTCAACTCATTTTGTTCGTATCATTGACACCGCTGGAATTCGTAAAAACGCTGGAAAGATCGAGCAGATCGGCATAGAACACTCGTTAAAAGCAATCGAGGAAGCAGACATTATACTAGCTGTTTTTGACGCATCAAATAAAGCTGATGAGCAAGATAACGAAATTTATAATATGCTTTTAGATTGCGACAAAAAGGTATTTTATATATTAAACAAGTGTGATTTAAGTATAAAATTTATAAATTTAAGGCTTGAAAATCCTATAAAAATCTCAGCCAAAAATAGCACCGATTCTATAGTATCAGCACTTAGCAAGTATCTAGATACGCAAGACACAAATGAAGTGATACTAAACTCAAAACAGCAGATTGACTCTTGTGAAAATGCAGCCAGTGCAATCATGCGAGCGTTAAATTTATTGAATGAAAATGAGCTAGAGCTTTTTGCTTATGAAATAAACTTAGCTATCACAAATATGGCAAATATTACAAAGCCATTTGAACGTAGTGAGATACTTGATGAGATGTTTTCACATTTTTGTCTTGGGAAGTAGCTACTCAAAACTTAATATAATATAAATACTTATTAAATAAAACTACTACATATTACAAAATTAAGAAAATATTAAATTATATAAATTTATATTTTAAGATTATTTAAGCATTAAAATAGCCTTAAAGTAAAATGTATTCTGTATTTATTTATCTAAAATTATAAAATAATTTTAAAAAATATAGAATGTAAATCTAAAATCAATATATTTTAAACTTACTTTAAAATAAAAATAGTTATCATTATGCTTACTAAAATATAGGAGCATCTTTTGTCGAGTAAAAATAAAATTTTATTAGCAATTTTTTTTGCAAATGCCCTTTGTGCTAGTGATGATACAAATGGCGTTGTCTTAGAACAAATAGAAGTTACTTCTGAATATGAAAATGAGGTACCAAGTATTGCTAAGACAAAGAAAACAGCAAAGGAATTAAGCAAGCAGCAAGCTAGCGATGTACGTGATATAGTGCGTTACGAGACTGGAATTTCAGTCGTTGAAAAGGGTCGTATGGGAACTAGTGGTTTTTCTATGCGTGGTGTTGATGAAAATAGAGTAGCTATACAAATTGATGGTTTGGCACAGGCTGAAACGCTCTCATCTCAGGGTTTTAAAGAGCTTTTTGAAGGATATGGAAATTTTAATAATACCAGAAACAGTACCGAAATTGAAAATATCTCTATCGTGCAGATAAATAAAGGTGCCGATTCTCTTACTGCTGGTAGTGGTGCTTTAGGCGGAGCTGTTATATATAAAACTAAAGACGCCAGAGATTTTTTAATTGATAAGGATTATTATTTAGGTTATAAAAGTGGATACAATACCGCCGATAACCAAAATATGAACAGTGCTACAGCTGCTTTTAGGCTTGGTATGTTTGATCTACTTGCTATTAGGACTCTTAGGCGAGGGCATGAGCTAGAAAATTATGGATATAAAACTTATGATGAGAGTGTAAAAGGGAAAAAACGTGAAAAGACTGATCCTTACACAAGAAAGCAATACAGCTCATTAGTTAAGCTTGGTTTTAACCCAACTGACGAGCATCGTATAACATTTGTTAGCGATAGACAAACTGCAACAAATAAAGGGCTTGATATGTCTTATACCCTTCAACCTTATGTCACAGGCACTGGTTGGGCTGATGAAGTTGATCTAAGACATACAAACGATAGTGTAAAAAGACAGAATTTTCAAATTTCTTATGATAATTATCAAGAGACGCCTTTATGGGACTTTTTTAATATCACATACTCAAATCAGAAGATAAAAACAAGGGCTAGAACTGATGATTATTGCGATGGTGGTGGCAAATGTGAAGGTGTAAAAAATAACGCCGGACTTAGGGTAAAAGACGGTAAAATAGTAGACAAAGATGGGAATGATCCGGAACTTGAAGTTGGTAATATTAAAACTGAATATGGAGAATTTGAAACAATACTTTTAAAAAATGGTGCAAATGGTGAAAGCACCAGGTATTTTAAGGCTGTAAAGCCTAGTGATTTTTGGTTTGATTGCTCTATATTTGACTGCGATAAACCAATCAATGGTTTTAACGGATATGCTAGCGGTGACACTTTACCAACTAACAAAACATTTATATTAGACGAGTCCTACACAGATCCACAGACTGGTAAGCTTTATAAAAGAGTGGGCAGTGCTCATTATTTGGATTTTGTTTTGATGCCAAATTCACCTGGATACATTCAGAATTTATGGAAAGAGCGTGATCTAAACACAGATACAAAACAGATAAATTTTGACTTTGAGAAAAATTTTGATCTTTTAAAGACAAACCATGATATAAAATATGGAGGTATTTATTCAAAAACGCACAAATCAATGGTCAATCGCACAGGCTATTACTCATGGCAGAAAAAGTGGTGGTTTAATTATTATGATGCGGTATTGGGCGAGGAAAATAAATTTGCTGATTCTACATATAGAGTTGACCCAGAAAATAGCTTTTTGATACCTATTAAGACAGATAACAGATCGCTTTATATTTCTGATGATTTTAGGATAAATGATAGCGTATCTTTAAATTTTGGATATAGGTATGATAATATAAGTTACAAATCGTTATATGAATATGGTAAAGACCCAAATATACCAAAAGGGCTTGTTATGAATAGCTTTGTTCCGCTACCACCTCCGCCACAAAGATGTGTCACTTCACCTTATACTGGTACAACAACTTGTTATCCAGATGAAAGACCTGCACAAAAAGAGGCTAGAGAGTTAAAAAACTATCTTGATAATATAAATGCATTAGGTAGCACTAAAAAATACAAAGCTAACTCATATTCTCTTGGTACCGAACTTGATCCGTTTAAATTTTTAAAGTTTCAATATAAATATGCAAAAGCATTTAGGGCACCTACGGCTGATGAGGTGTATTTTACATTTTTACATCCTGACTTTACTATACTTCCTGGTGGAAATTTAAGACCAGAAATAGCCAAAACAAGTGAACTAGCAGTTACATTTCATGACGATGCTTATGGTTTTGTAACAATTAGTCATTTTAGAACAAATTATAAAAATTTTATAGATTTAAAATATATGGGTATTTATAATCCACCAAATGCAGCTGGCGGTCAAACACAGGCAAGAGGATATGATATGTATCGAAATGTAAATCGTCAAAATGCAGTCGTAAAAGGTGCAGAGATACAAGCAAAAGTTAAACTTGATGAGCTTAGTCCTTATTTAAAAGGTTTTGGCTTAAGCTATAAATATACAAAACAACAAGGTAGGATAAGAACGGAAGAAAAGGGTATAGTGCCGATGAATGCCATCCAACCAAAAACCGCTGTTTATGGGTTAGAATATGTAAATAAATGGGGCGGATTTAATGTGTATTACACAAGAGTTGCGGCTAAAAGAGCATCTGATACATATAATATGTATGATGATCATATAAAATTTCCTACTCCTATAAAGTGGCGAAGTGATAGGTATTCTGTCGTTGATTTTACAGCTTTTGTAACGCCAATTAAAAATTTAGTTTTACGAGCCGGAGTTTATAACTTAACTGATAAGAAGTATATAACTTGGGAGCAGGCTAGGTCTATCAGGCTCTTTGGTACGTCAAATATGATAGATCAAGAAACTGGACTTGGCATAAATCGCTTCTACTCAGCAGGGCGTAACTACCGCTTTACATTTGAATACTCATTTTAACACTTAAATTTAACATTTTAATCCCCAATTAGTTGTGGCTTTTGGGGATTTTAACTACTTCTTATAAAATTTAAAGTAAAATATATCGTTTGTTAAAAAGGGTAGATATGAATGTAGCTATAAATATACTAAAAAAGCGTGTAGTAAAAGAGAAAGAATGGAATTTGTATACCCAACTAGTGCAAAAGCAGTTTGAAAAATTTGATATTTATACTCAAAAATGATAAAAATATATACAGATGAGCTTGAAAGATTAGATAATTCACGTAAAAAAGCAAAGAGCTCACATCAAAATTTAAGCGGATTATGGTGTTATGGAGTTGATAATTGTAGGTTGATTTGCAAAATATAAGATGAAGATAATGCTTTATTTGCAAATAAATAGTAGAGATAAAAATTTATAACCGATAAAAGGAAAAAGATGGATAATGCAACCATAAAGGCACATAAGATCAGCGATAGCGAATACGCAAAAATTTTAGAGATTTTGGGACGCGAACCAAATTTGCTTGAGCTTGGGATATTTTCAGCGATGTGGAGTGAGCATTGTAGTTATAAATCAAGCAAAAAATACCTTAGTGGTTTTCCGACTAAGGCCCCATGGGTCATACAAGGACCAGGTGAAAATGCTGGTGTTATAGATGTTGGCGGTGGCATTGCAGCTGTGTTTAAGATGGAGAGTCATAACCATCCAAGCTTTATAGAGCCATATCAAGGAGCTGCTACTGGTGTTGGCGGGATCTTGCGTGATGTTTTTACTATGGGTGCAAGAGTTGTAGCAAACCTAAATTCACTTCGTTTTGGAGAGATGTGTGGCGATAGTAAAATTGCACGTCATCAACGCTATTTACTTAAAGGTGCAGTCGCTGGTATCTCGCACTACGGCAACTGTATGGGGATACCAACAATAGGCGGTGAGACAAGCTTTGATGAGAGTTTTAACGGCAATATCTTAGTAAATGCCTTTGCACTTGGGCTTGTGAAAAGTGATGAAATTTTTTATGGCAAAGCCGAAGGTGTCGGTAATCCTGTCATATATGTAGGCTCAAAAACAGGTCGTGATGGGCTTGGCGGTGCGGTTATGGCAAGCGATAGCTTTAACGATGAGAATAAATCTTTACGCCCGACCGTGCAAGTAGGCGACCCGTTTGCTGAAAAACTGCTGATGGAGGCGTGTTTGGAGCTATTTAAAAATGACTATATAGTAGGTATTCAGGATATGGGTGCAGCAGGACTTACAAGCTCTAGCTTTGAGATGGCTGGACGAAGTGGTAGTGGTATGCGTATGCACCTTGATCGTGTTCCTATGCGTGAAGAGGCGATGACGCCGTATGAGCTTATGCTTAGTGAGAGCCAAGAGAGAATGCTTATATGTGCCAAAAAAGGGTACGAAGATAAAATTTTAGAAATTTTTAAAAAATGGGATCTTGACGCAGAGGTTATCGGCGAGGTAACAAACTCAGGCAAAATGGAGCTTTTTTGGCACGGCGAATTAGCAGGAGAGATACCTATTAATCCATTGGCACAAGCTGCTCCTATACTTGATCGCCCAATTGCACGTCCAAAATATCTTGACACAATAAAAGATATAAGCTTGGATAAATTTAGTAGAGTTGACAATGCAACAGCATTTAAAAAATTACTTCGTGATCCGCATATCCTTAATAAATCCTTTATCTATGATCAATATGATGCAAATATTGGCACAAACACGATCCGTCAGCCAGGTTGCCTAGGTGCAGTAGCGATCCGCGTCAAAGAGAGCGGTGCGGCTATTGCTATGGGTATAGAGTGTTCGCCACGCCATAACTACGTCGATCCAAAGATAGGGGCGGCACTAGCGGTAGTAGCGAGTGGGCGAAAAGTTGCTATGAGCGGAGCTATGCCACTTGCCATCACAGACTGTTTAAACTACGGTAATCCTGAAAATCCTGAGGTAATGTGGCAGTTTGCACAGGGTTGTGAAGGCATAAAACAGGCGTGTCGTGAGCTAAATACACCAGTTGTCAGTGGTAACGTAAGTCTTTATAACGAAACCGAAGGCGTTAGCGTCTATCCGACTCCTGCGATCGTTAGCGTAGGAGTAAATACGGATGCAAATAAAAATTTACCAAGCGTATTTCAAAATAGTGGCACAGCAATATATCTCATCGGCGATACGAGTGGCGAGTTTGCGGCGAGTTTATATATGAAGGCACTTTTTGACGCAGTCGGTGGCGAGTTGCGAGATATTGATTATAAAAAAGAACGAGCTCTTTGGGAGCTTGTGATAGAGGCAAATGGGCTAAATTTATTAGAATTTGCTAATTCAGTAGGCACTGGTGGCGTGGCGATAAGTCTAGCTAAGATGGCTTGTGTGAGTGGTATCGGCGTAGAAGCTAAGTGTGAATTTGGCGATGAGAGATGGATATATGATGAGAGCTTTTCACGTGCGGTTGTAGGCGTAAAAGATGAAGTTAAATTTAAAACTTTGGCGGAAAAATTTGGACTAAAAGTAGCAAAAATCGGCGTAACTGGTGGAGATAGATTTATAATCAATGGCATAAATGAGAACTTAAAGGATATAAGTGAGATATATTTTGGTGAGTTTGCTAGGATAATTAAACAAGAAGATTAAATTTATTTAGTTTCAAAATGTAATGTGCGACTAAATAGAGTAAAAATAAATTTAAAGGATAGAAAATGAGTATCAAGGAGCTTTTATTTACAAAAGATGACGAGACGCAGGTAACACAGGAGAGTAGGGCAGATGGTAAAAGTATAGCAAAGCCACCAGTGCTATTTAGGCAGACGCAAGATCTTATCAAAAAGATAGAGGTAAAGCTCGGCGGCACATTAATTACTTACTACAACTCAAACGCAGGTAGTGTCTGCGGTAACGATGCGAGTGCAATGTATGAAATTTTAAAAGGCAGAAAGATAGAAAATGCCTTTTTTTATATCAAAAGCGATGGCGGTAGCGGCATTGCCTCTCTTCGTATCATCAGTACCATACGCAGTGCGTGTAAAAATTTAACTGCACTTATCCCAGCCAACTGTGCTTCTGCTGCGACGATGATGGCACTTGGAGCAAATGAGATTGTTATGGGACCACTTGCTTACCTCACTCCTGTGGATACATCGCTAAAACACGATCTAAGCCCAACTGATAAGCGAAACGATCTAGTAAGTGTGTCAATGGATGAGCTAAGTCGTGTGATAAAGCTATGGAAATCAAACGAGAAAGATAATGATCAAAACCCATACAAATCGCTATATGAGTATATACATCCGCTAGTTTTTGGTGCAGTTGATAGGGCTAGTTCACTCTCGCTTAAAATTTGTCGTGAGATACTACGTTATCACATTGATGATGAAGAGGCTATTAAAAACATATCTGAAAAGTTAAATAGTGACTATCCTGCACACGAGTATCCGATACTTTTCCGTGAAGCTGAAGAGATCGGGCTACATGTGAAAAAGATGGATAGCGAGCTTGATGAGATGCTTCAAGAACTAACTATGCTTTACTCTGAGATGGGGCAGCGAGCATTTACTGACTTTGATGAGAATAGCTATCATGATAATAATATCGCAAATATCATTGAAGCAAACGGCAAACAAATTTATTATCAGATAGATAAAGACTGGTTTTACCGCCCTGATGAACGTAGATGGAATGCCATAAATGACGAAAGCTCATGGCGTAAAAATGAGCTAGTCGGCGGTAAGATAAAAAATACGATTTATCATTTATGGTAGGATAATGAATTTACTAACGCTCATTTTTATAATATTTGTCATATATATATTAACGTCAAATTTTAGAAAAAATCCACAGAATTTAAGTGGTTATCATCCAAATTTCGCCTTTGCAGAGGCAAAATATTTAGTTGCACTTATTGCAAAGGTGGCAAAAAGCGATGGGCATGTAAATGAGCTTGAAGCACATCTTATCAGTGAAATTTTAGATGATATCACAGCAAGGCTCGGGGGCTCTACTGCTATAAGAGAGAACTTAAAACAAATTTATAATATAGAAAAAGAGAATTTAAATAATACTTATGAATTGGCGAATGAGTACTCACGCCAGTTCATACCAAGCCACGATGTAGCGGTCGCTCGGATAGCGTTTCTTATAAATTTAGCCTATATTGACGGCTCTATCTCAAGAGCTGAGATGGATATTATAGAGAGTATTGCAAGTGGATTTGGCGTGAAAAACTCGGCTTTAAGGATAATTTTATCGCAGTTTGAGAGCTTTTATGATAACCGTAGTTCTCGAAATAGCTATCAAGATAGCAGTCTAAAACAGAGTGTAAAAAATCCGTATGATGTTTTAGGCTTACCGCACAATGTGTCATTTGAAGTAGTCAAAAAACGATACAGAGAGCTAGTCAAAAAGTATCATCCTGATATTTTAATGGGGCGTGGTGAGAGCGATGAGATGATACAAAACTCAACACAAAAGTTACAAGAGATAAACGAAGCATATGAAGAGATAAAAAATAGGCAATAAAACTTTAAAAGGAGCAAGAATGAGAGCATTAATCAGTGTTAGCGACAAGAGCGGAATAGTTGAGTTTGCAAAGGATTTAGCAAATTTGGGCTTTGAGATACTTTCAACTGGCGGAACGCACAAACTACTAAACGAAAACGGCGTAAAAGCAATAGAAGTGAGCAAATATACCGACTCGCCTGAGATGTTTGATGGGCGTGTAAAAACACTTCATCCTAAAATTCACGGTGGAATACTTCACAAAAGAGATGACGCAAACCACGTAGCACAAGCTACGAAGAATAATATCGGCAGTATTGATTTAGTGTGTGTAAATTTATATCCTTTTAAAGAAACGACTATTCGTACTGATGATTTTAACGAGATAATAGAGAACATTGACATCGGCGGACCTGCGATGGTGCGAAGTGCGGCGAAAAACTTCAAAGATGTCTATATCGTTACAAGCCCGCTTGATTATGACGCAGTCGTGGCAAATTTAAAAAGTGGTGAAAATCAATATGAGTTTAAAAGAGCTTTGATGATAAAAGCCTACGAGCATACAGCAGCTTATGATGCTATGATCGCAAACTATATGAACGAGCGATTTAACGGCGGTTTTGGCGATATGAGATTTATCTCAGCGAGTAAGGTTTTTGATACTCGTTATGGAGAAAATCCGCACCAAAAGGGAGCCTTATATGAGTTTGAATACTACTTTAGCAACAACTTCACAGCTTTAAAGGGTGAGGCCAGTTTTAATAATATGACTGATATAAATGGAGCTGTGGCACTTGCGACTAGTTTTGGTGAAGCTCCTGCTGTAGCGATAGTTAAGCACTCAAATCCTTGCGGTTTTGCAGTTAAAAGTAGTTTGCTTGAAAGCTATGTGGAGGCATTAAAATGCGATCCGATCTCAGCCTATGGCGGAGTTGTAGCGATAAATGGCACACTTGATGAATCGCTAGCGAATGAGATAAATAAAATTTACGTTGAAGTGATAATCGCTGCAAATGTTGATGAGGCAGCATTAAAAGTATTTGAGAGTAAAAAACGTATCAAAATTTTTACTCAAAATAATAAATTTTTAGTCCGAGCAAATGATAAGTATGACTTTAAACACGTTGATGGCGGATTTGTTTTTCAAGAAAGCGATGAAGTGAAAGATGATGAGTTAAAAAATATGAGACTTATGAGTAAAAGAGCAGCAAGTCAAAGTGAGCTAAAAGATGCTGATATCGCTTGGAAGGTGGCAGCTCTGACTAAAAGTAATTGCGTAGTTTATGCCAAAAATGGTGCAGTAGTGGCAATAGGGATGGGTATGACTAGTCGTGTGGATGCTGCACGTGCGGCGGTGGCAAAAGCAAATGATTTAGGGCTTGATCTAAGTGGTTGTGTACTAGCGAGTGAGGCATTTTTCCCATTTAGAGACAGTATAGATATAGCAGCAAAAGTGGGCGTAAAATGCGTTATAGAGCCAGGTGGAAGTATGCGTGATGATGAAGTAGTGGCTGCAGCTGATGAGTATGGGATGGCATTATATTTTACAGGAGTAAGACACTTTTTACATTAAAATTTTAAATTTCTATCATTTAGCTTGTCTTTTTCGTTTAGAGATTTATAAAAATTTAGCTTGGCAAACTATCCGTTTAGCATAGGCTAAATTTTTATTTTATGACATAGATATTTGTACTATCTTTATACCATTTAAATATTCAAATACCACTCACTGATGTCTTAAACATTGGTTAGCAAATTAAAATTAATAAAAGGTAATTTTTATTACAAACAAGTAAAATGAATAAAATATTGCAAAGCAATCTTTATATTTTTATAGAATTTTTGCTTAATAGATACTTCTTAAAGGGGTTAGTAGCTAAGTATCGCATTTTATTTTATAAACTTTGATTTTAGTATTTAAACGAATTTAGATATTATAAAAACAACTTTACTAATTTTAAAAGCCAAAGGCATTGATACTGATGCAATATAATAGAGTGATAAATTTAGTTATTTCACACTTTTTAACTCTTATTTTCATATAATTTTTATAAATTTATTTAAAAAGGATATGTTATGAGAAAATTTATTATTGTATTTTTAACAGTAGCGGTGGCTTTTAGCCTTATGTTTGGAGTTAATAGTGATAAAAAAATAATGAAAGAGAGTAAAAATATGCAAAATTTAACTGAAATTTATTTAGCTGGTGGGTGCTTTTGGGGAGTGCAAGGCTACTTTAAACGCATACCAGGTGTGGTGCAGACAACCGTAGGATACGCAAATGGCAAGAGTGAAAGCACGAGTTATGGAGAATTAAAACAGACTGATCACGCTGAAACTATGCTTGTTAAATTTGATAAAAATAGGGTAGCTTTAGCAGAGATTTTAGCACACTTTTTCCGTGTTATAGATCCAACTTCTGTAAATAAGCAGGGCAATGACATCGGCCGGCAGTATCGCACAGGGATTTATTACACTGATGCTTCACAGTTGCCAGTTATAGAGGCGACTATCGCATACGAGCAGAGCAAATTTAAAGACAGGATCGCTGTTGAGGTTGAACCGATTAAGAATTTCATAACGGCTGAGGAGTATCATCAAGATTATCTGGATAAAAATCCGACCGGCTATTGCCATATTGACCTTAGTCTAGCACAAAAGCCACTTTATGAGTATAAATTTAAGCCACTTAGTAAGGATGAACTAAAACAAAAGCTAACTACCGAGCAATACGCTGTAACGCAAGAAAGTGCGACGGAGCGACCTTATACTAGCGAGTATGATAAATTTGACGAGGCTGGGATATATGTGGATATTGTGAGTGGTAGACCGCTATTTTCAAGTGTGGATAAGTATGATGCAGGATGTGGTTGGCCTAGTTTTACAAAGGCTATAACAACTGATGCTTTGCAATACAAACAAGATAACTCACATGGTATGAAACGCGTTGAGGTGCGTTCAAGCGTAGCAGACAGCCATCTAGGGCATGTGTTTGACGATGGTTTAGTGAATCGTGGCGGTCTAAGATACTGCATAAATGGAGCAAGTTTGAGATTTATACCGCTTTCAAAGATGGTAGAGCTTGGATATGCCGCTTTTGTGCCGTATGTCAAATGATAAAATTTATTGAGCTAAATCAATGCTAAGTTTATTATTTAAGAGTATAATACTCTGATTTTAAAATAAATTTAATAAAAGGACAGAGTATGAGCTTTTTTGATGGTTGGCAGGAGTTTTTAGTAGATGGTGCGAGTGTGCCATTTTATAAATTTAGTGAGAACGGCATAAGCTATGTTGGCTTTGATTCACGCAAATGTATGCCACCTGAGCCTATGCTAAATGCGATGCTTGCACTCAAACTATTTGGCAAAGAGAGCAAGGTCGTAATGGTAAATCATAAATTTCCAGCTGGGCTGATACCTAAAATAGAGTCGAGCTTTGATGTGGAGCGTGAAAATTTAAGTGGTGAAGAGGTAAAACTTACATTTAGTTTAAAAGATGGCGTGGATATTAGTAGTTTTGACTTTACTCAGACCTGCCATGGCTAGTGTGAGCGATGATGCTTTTAAACACCTTTGCACCACCGTTTAAGCTAGTGGGTGGCTACTTTATCGTAGGAATTTTGTTTTTACTAATGAGCGTTTTTGTCTTTTTTATGGCTGATTTTACTACCATAACTTCGCTAAATACAGCTGGGTTTATGCATATTTATTTTGTAGGCTTTGTGATGAGTATCATCATAGGGGCGTTATATCAGCTTACTTCTGTGATATTAGAGAAGTCCTTTTTTAGTATAAAAGGAGCGTTTGTAAATTTATTTATCTATGCTTTGGGCGTGGCGGTGATGAGTGCTGGTATGATAAGTGGTAAAATATGGCTCATGCATAGCGGTGGATTGCTGCTTTTTCTCTCACTGCTATTTTTTGACGTAACATATTTGCTTAGTTTTATTGGCAATACAAAGAGAAGCCTAGCAGCATTTTTATTACTCGTTTCAGCGGTGTTTTTGCTTATTGGTTTAGTGCTCGGTTTTTGTCTGTTGATGATATTTTCAGGAGTTTTAAGTCTTGATTTTGCGATGACCTTAAAATTCCATATCTATTTTGTAGTTGGGTTTGTATTTTTCATTATAGTTGGCGTATCAACTGTGCTATTACCCATGTTTGCACTTGCACATGATCTTAAATTTACGCTCTCAAAACTAGCCTTTGGCTTTTACATTTTAGCTGGTGCTTTGTTGGTCTTTAATGACACGACGGCTTTTGTGGCATTTGCTTTGGCGGTGTTTAGCTTTGTGGCTGAGGCATTAAAGATACTAAAAAAACGTGTGCGAAAAGCACTTGATTATTGGAGTGTGAATATATTTTTATCACTCATCGCACTTATTGTATTTTGTGTCTTTTATGCATTAAGACTTGAAGATACGGCGTTGTTTTGTCTGCTTTATGGCTTTTTATACTCATTTATCGTGGCACACCTTTATAAAATCGCACCATTTCTTATATGGTATCACTATGTTGCGCCGTTTGTTGGCAAGACAAAAGTGCCTTTGCTTGATGATATGATAGTGAAGTCGCCGACATATATAGCTATAGCTTTTAATGCTTTAGGACTTGTTTTGTATGTGTTTGGTATGGCTTACGCTGGCCTTGGTGCGATACTAGTTAGTGTGGTGCTCGTAACATATAACATTATAAATGTGTTTAAATTTATAAAATTTGGAGTAAAAAATGAGAGATAAAATTTATGATGAGCTAAGATTAATAGTTGATCCCGAAGTCGGCTTTGATATCGTGTCGTTGGGGTTAATATACGACGTAGTAGTTAGTAATGAAAAGGCAGTGGTAACAATGACACTTTCAACTCGTTCGTGTCCATTGCACGAGCTGATTTTAAGCTGGGTAAATGACGCTGTGCTTAGAGTGGATGGTATCACTGAGTGCGATATAGATCTAGTTTGGGAGCCTGAGTGGAATATAAATATGGCTAATGATGAGGTAAAAGCTGCACTTGGGGTAAGATAAAATGAGTAGTTGCTAGATCACTCTAAATTCATAAAATAAATGTAAAATTTACTTATTTAAAAGTAAGATCTATTAAAATTGGATGAATTTGGTATATACATTTAGTATCATGTAATCTTGGATAGCTTTTTATAGTTTAAAATTTGACAAATATACTTTTATGATATTTACAGAGTAAATAATTAGAGTTTTAAAATGAGCTAGTTTGAAAGCCAAAAATCAGCGAGTGTAAATATTAGCTTTATATGTGGGTTTATAGTAAATATAGAAAACTTATAAACAAACATGGAGTAGTTAAATTTTTAGCTTTTTATAAAAATACTAAAAATATAGCTTAGAAATTTATATAGCTGATTTTATAGTTTATTGTATCTTTGTAAATTTAAAGCAAAAGCGGACTTATCTGTCCGCTCTGTCATTTTTAGTCCATTTGATAACGCATATATGATGGTACATCAAGTTGAGTCATATACTCTTCGCTATTGTATCCACCGCTTACCTTTTGAAGACGGAGAATCCTCTCTTTTTTGAGAGACTCATTTATATCGTTTGAACTCTCTTTGTTCTCTTTGGCTTCTTCTTTAGCACCCTTAAATCCAGTTGCTATAAGTGTTACTTCAACCCTATTGTTTTCCATATTTTCATCGCTTGTTGTACCAAATATAACATCTGCATCTTCGTCAGCAGCTTCATATACAAGCTCCATAGCTTCGCTTATATCTGTTAGCGGAGATGATGGGTGAATTCTAAAATGCACCAAGACGCCAAGTGCACCGTTTATGGTCATATTATCAAGCAGTGGCGACTGTATAGCATTTTTAATCGCTTCTTGTGCAGCATCTTCGCCACTTGCTTCACCGACTCCCATTAGTGCTAAACCACGATGCCCCATTATAGTCTTGACATCGGCGAAGTCAAGGTTTATATCGCTTTTACCAGAGTCAAGTACAATTGTACTCATACCGCTAACAGCACGAGCCAACACATTATCAACCATCTCAAAGCTCTCTTTTAGACCAGCTTTTTTATCGATGAGCGTTAGTAGTTTATCGTTTGGTATAACAACTATCGAATCACTCTCTTTACGTAGCTCGTCTAGGCCCATTTCAGCTAGTTTACGGCGTTTTCTACCTTCAAACATAAAAGGTATTGTTACTACGGCAACAGTTAGAGCACCCACATCTTTTGCCGCTTGAGCTACGATAGGTGCAGCACCTGTACCTGTACCGCCACCAAGACCTGAGGCGATGAAAACTATGTCAGAAGTCTCTAATGCACTCTTTATCTCATCAAAGCTCTCTTGTGCCGCCTCTTTGCCTACTTCTGGTCTCATACCTGCACCAAGACCTTTTGTCTTTTTCTCGCCAAGTTGAATTTTTGTATGTGCCGGAGAATTCTCGAGTGCTTGAGCATCAGTATTAGCGACGATTAGATCAATGTTTAATGCTGAATTTTCTCTTATCATATGATTTATCATATTTCCACCACCACCACCTACACCGACGACCTTGATCTTTGCACCGTAGATACTTTTATTCTCCTCTACTGTAAAGCTACCCATTTTTAAATTCTCCTTAAAATAATTGTGTAATTCGTTGCCAAAATTTTGATATAGTGCTTGGCTGCTTTTCTTGTTTGCTTATATCTGCAATATTTGCAAGCTCTTCTTTGTTGTTTGTTTCATTTGTAAAATCACTAATAAATTCTATCCCTTCATCTTCAAAATGATTTAGATCTGGTTTTTTTATACTATCTTTTTGTCTATCTTCTTCAAAAATATTACTAAAATTTAATTTTGGTTTTACTGTTATTTCACCACTATACCGCATTCTCTTCTCAGAATCGATCTCGTACGATGTAAAATTTCCAGCTCCATACATACAAAGTCCTATAGCACAAGAATTTGCAGGTTCCCTCATTATCTCATAAAGCCCATCCATCTCTTTTGGCTTTGCTATTCTAACTGGCATCTTATCAAATATAGCAGAAGCCAAATCTCGTATGCCTTCTAGTTTTGTCATGCCACCAGTCAAGACGATACCTGCACCTATAAGGTCTTTATATACACTATTTTCTAAAAATTGAGCTAGTATCATAAAGGTCTCTTCGGCACGTGCATATATGACATTTGAGATAACATCAAGTGATACTTCGTGCGTTTTGTTCTCGTCGCCAAGTATTGGTATTTCGATCATGTCGGCAGTTTTGTTTATGATTGAGCCATAGTTTGTTTTTATCTCTTCGGCTTTTGGTAGTGGCGTATGAAGTGCCATTGATAGATCGTTTGTAATATTTGATGAGCCAACACCTAAAAATTCGTTGTATCTTATCGAATTTCCGGAGTGTATAACCATATTGCACGTAGCACCACCCATATCTATAAGTACAGCACCCAACTCTTTTTCATCTTTTGTTAGTGTAGCTATGGCTGAGGCATATCCTGAAAGGACAATATTATCTATCTGAATTCCAGCCGAGCTTATGGCTTTTCTAAGATTGCTTAGGGATGATTTTTGTACTGTTACTATGTGTGTTTGTACTTCAAGGCGTGTACCATTCATGCCTATAGGATCTTCAATGTGCTCTTGTCCATCTACTTTAAAATTATATGGTAAAACGTGAAGTTTTTCATAGTCACTAGGTATGTTTGCCGTGTGATCAGCCATTTGCATGGCACGTTCTATCTCGCGTATTCCGATCTCGTGGTTTGGTATATTTACAACGCCACTACTATCAACACTCTTTGTATATGCTCCAGAGATTGATACTACCACTTTATCATAGCGTGTTCCTGCAACTCTTTGGGCTTCTAATAGTGCATTTTTGATAGATTTTGATGCAAGTTCTATGTTTGTTATGACACCTTTTTTTATACCTTGTGTCTTTTCTGTGCCTATACCTATAACTTTTAGACTATCGTTTTCATCTTGTTGTGCTATAATGGCACAAATTTGAAAAGATCCGACATCTATACCTAAAATTTTAGTACTCAAAATAATTACCTTTTGACATATTCTTTGATCTCATAACGCTTTTGTAATTCGTTGGTTAGATCTTTTATGAGTTCGTTATTTTTCAACGACAGTATATTTTGTTCTAACATACTTTTATACTCATCACTAACGTTGTTAGTAAGCAATTTTTGTTCCAATATCTTGTAGATAACGGCTTTGTTGCCTAATGTTATATAACCTTGTTTGTTAGGGGAGTCAAATATTTGATTAATAAAGGCTTGAACTTCATGATTTTGAAGTCCTTCTAAATTTGTGTTAGTGTTACGACTTATAAAGCCTATATCTTTACCTTTAAAATTATTTAGCTCCACTTTCGCTTTTTCGCTTAATATCTCTTTTAGTTTGCTCTCTTTATAAATTTCTTTTACTTGTTCTTTTGCTTGGTCAAAAGTCATAGGTTGTGGTGGCGTTATACTTTTTACTCTAACTATCAGATAGCCATCATTATATATAAAAGGCTTTAGCGTCTCACCGATCTTTGCACTATCTAGCTCATCTGTTTGTAGTTGAGTTTCTCCTTGTGTGTATGTCATCTCACTTTCGGTTGCTAACTCGCCTTTTTTAACAGCGATATATTTTTCTAGTGCGTTGGTTTTGCTTTGTTCGATATTGTAGTCATTTCTAACCCGCTCTTTAATATTGTCAAATATAAGTATCTTATCATCCGTGTCTTTATATTTCTCCTTATTTTCATTATAGTAATTAGTTAAAATACTATCATTTACATCTTCATTTTTTGAAGGGATAAATAGTGTTTCAAGTCCATATGTTCGCTTTGTCATATAATTATTTTTATTATTTTCCCAAAGCTTTTTTAACTCATCATCATTATATGTAACTTCACTTTCATCAGCATTTATGACCTGTATAGCTAACCTGTCTTGCATAAAAAAACTAGCAATTATCGCATCTTTGTCTATACTTGTAGTTGGAAGATTTAGTGCAAAAGTTAGTTTATTTAAAAGTATACTGCGTTTTAAATTTTTCTCATAATCATTTGGATTTATCCTGGCACGGCGAAGCACATCGTAGTATAAATTTTTATTAAAAACGCCATCTGTTTGGAAATTTGGATCGACTATTATATATTTTAATACATCTTCGTCATTAACGCTCAGTCCTATATCATCTGCAAAATTTAGTAGTAAATTTTCATTTATAACTGTTTGGAGTGCAAGTGTTTCCAATCCTAACTCTTCAGCTTTTTCCTGCGTTAGTTTGCCATCGAAAATACTGCTATAATAATCATATAGCTGGTTATACTTTTGTTGAAGCTCGTTTACACTAATATTTCTATGTCCAACAGATGCCACTGAAGTAGCTCTGTTTTTGTTTAGATCGTATGCACCCCAGCCAACAAAACCAGCTCCAACAAAAGCTATAACGCTTATCCAGATCGTTACAACTAGGTATTTTTTGTTTTTTTGCATCCAAGTTATCATTAAATTTCCCTTATATTACTAACAATAAAATAAGTCGCATTTTACTAAAAATAGCCTTAAATAACCTTAAAATCGAGCTTTGAAACTAAAATTTTGTTAGTAAA
The DNA here is from genome assembly GCF_018145655.1 of Campylobacter anatolicus. Classification (NCBI taxonomy): domain Bacteria; kingdom Pseudomonadati; phylum Campylobacterota; class Epsilonproteobacteria; order Campylobacterales; family Campylobacteraceae; genus Campylobacter; species Campylobacter anatolicus. The sequence goes on along the minus strand of NZ_JAGSSY010000003.1, from coordinate 275,190 downwards.
TTTGTTAGTTGTGATCATTTACTAAATGCAATAACTTGCAACTATTTTCAAGTATCGCTATCTCTTTGGCTAATTGTTGAGATGTGCGAGCAAATGCATAAATTCCATAGCCTTTAATAATGATTATATTTGTATTTTTCTCTATCATATATCGATATATTTCAGTCTCTGCTCGTTCATACCAGTCTTCAAATTGCTTTGGATCATAGACTGAAATTTCTCCAAATCTTGTATATCCGAAATAATCTTTTGGAGTTATACTTTGATGTTTCATCGCATATGCAGTCGTATATGGCGGTATCGCATAGCATATAAATTTTGCTTCATTTATATTTTTATAGATATTTAGATGTATATCAGCATCAAGGCTAGCGTCATTCCAGCGGTAGTCCTTTTTTGAAAAAAGTAGCACTAAATCATCATCTCTAAGATCATCAAATATGGCATTTTGTCTATTTATTATGAATTGATTACGCCCATTGCGTGCAGAAATAGAGCCATGAAATACTCCAAAGAAATTTTTACGAAACATTGAAAGAGATATTTTTTTAAGTTCATTTATAGAGTGCTTAAGATCCATTTTTGCCCCTTGTTTGGCGTGATTATACTTTGAAATTTCTAAAATTTATGTAAAATTTTACATAATGATACATTTTTAAGTAAAAATTTGATAAATTTCACATAAATTTTATAAAAAGAGAGAGCTTTGCAAAGTCCACACATTAGTGTTTTATTAGATGAAGTTACTGATATTTTTGCAGATATTAAAGGCACATTTATTGACTGCACTTTAGGCTATGCTGGACACTCTAATGCAATGCTTACAAAAAATAAAAATATAAATTTGATAGCTTGTGATCGTGATGATGAAGCTATAGAGTTTAGCTCAAAACGTCTTAGCAAATTTAAAGATAGAGTAAAAATTTATAAGAGTAATTTTTCGCAACTTATGGAAAATTTAAGTCAAGATGAGCTTAAAGACGTTCGTGGTATATTTGCTGATATAGGCGTTAGCTCACTTCAGATAGATAAAAACGAGAGAGGATTTTCGATAAACTCTGATACTTTGGATATGCGTATGGATGTTTGTGCGAGGATTAGTGCGTATGATGTTGTAAATGGCTATTCTCAAGAAAAACTCTCTGAGATATTTTATAAATTTGCAGAACTACATAATGCACAAACTATCGCTGCAAAGATCGTATCAGCAAGAGCAAAGCAACCGATAAAAAGTGCAAAAGAGCTTACACAAATCATCGGTAAAAATAGATTAAATGGCCGAAGCGTGAGCTTAGCGATATTAGCATTTCAAGCCATTAGAATCGAAGTAAATGACGAGTTAGGTGAGCTTGAGAGGCTTTTAAGTAGCATAAAAAATGCAAATTTTAAAGATTGTAAAGTTGCGGTAATTAGCTTTCATTCACTCGAAGATAGAATAGTGAAAAATACCTTTAAAGAGTGGGCTAAAAACTGTATCTGTCCTAGCGATGTAATGAGATGCATGTGTGGAAACAACCACGCGATAGGAAAAATTTTAACAAAAAAGGCAATAGTGCCAAACATGAATGAGATAGCATATAACTCGCGTGCAAGTTGTGCTAAAATGCGTCTATTTCATATATATTAGGTGTTGATATGCAAGAAAAAGATGAACTTCTTAAGCTTCATGATAGCGAACAAAAACGTGAGATAAATTTAAGCTTTAAAATGCTTATTATGGTCTATTTGGCGATGTTTATTGCATTTGCTATCTGTCTTCCTAAAATTTATATTGCAAATAAAATCTACTACATAAGCCGTGATATCGCCGATATAAGTGGCAAACGTGATGTTTTATTAGAAGAAAATAAAGCCCTTAGTATAAAGCTTGAAAATCTAAGATATAAAAATCAAATTTTAAACTTACTTAATCAGCAGCAGTGGAAATGACGGCATTTTTTCGCTCTTATGATCCTGCAAATTTTTATCTTATATATTCGCTAAAAGCTACATTTGCTATCGCTCTTAACTGCTTTTTGGGGTATTATTTTTTTAATATAAATGGTGCAATCTTTTCAGTAAATATCACAATGGGTATATTTTTTTTAAGTACTCTTGAGTGTAAAGATAGCCATAAATTTGGCTTTTTAACCCTTTATATCATACTTTCTATCGCCTTTATGCCTTTTGTTGTGCCACTTATAAAGCTTGGTACAATACTTGCGTTGTTTGTTTTTATATGGGTATTTTTGCTCTCATTGACGTCGCTTTATAATGTGAATTTGCATAAAATTTTAATCGCCACAAATACAACAGGGCTAGTTGGATTTATAGTTCAAAGTAGTGGAGGCATAATTTTAGACGACGCTATTGGAGGATTAGCACTTGGTGGTGTAAGTGCAATCATCATAAAAATGGGCAAATTCGCAAAATATGGAGCATTTACTAAAGATAGTATGCGGATACTTCTTGATGATGCATATGCTTGTGTAAAAGTGCTTGGTGCAGATGATTTTTATCAACAAAGAGATCAGATGTTATCACATATTGCCAAATTTAAAAGTATCTTTGCTACTGAAAGTGTAAATTTAAAAGATATAAAGCTTGTCAGAAATTATTCTCGTGCTATATTTTATCTTTATAAGATAGAAGAGATAGCTTATGTCTTAGCACCGATTCATTCATCGTTTAAAAAGATAGAGGATACTCGATATTTAGATGAGATAAGAGAAGAAATTTTATACAATATCAATGAGTTAAAGGGGCTATTTGAAGGTAAAAGTGCAATTATAAAAATGGATATATTAAATTTAGTTAGAAGTGGAATATATAAGGTTTTTGCTAGTTCTCTTGATGTGCTTTACTTTAAATTTAAGCTTATAAAAGATGGTGGCGAAGATAAAATAGAATTTAAAAAAGCTAAAAAAACTACTTTGCTTTCAGTCATAAAAAAGATAAATTTAAAAGATGAAACAACACTTAGTGCTTTGCGGTTGGCATTTTGTATGAGTGCGGCTATATTTATATCTCAACTTACTAAGATAGATCATGGCATATGGATAGCAATAGCTGTGATGAGTATAAAACAAGATAGTCATAAAATAGTAAAAATTTCTGGTGTTGATAATATTTTGGGTGCATTTTTTGGCTTGGCTCTTGCACTTTTTACTATTTATGTATTTAGTGATGGTTTGGGTATTGTAATACTTTCCATTGTAGGTATATTTTTTGTATATTATCTGAAGCAATACAAGCAGATCGCCTTTACAACGGCATTTATGTTTGAGTTTAGTTTAGTGTTTTATATGATTAAAAATGACTTTTTGCAGCTAGTTTTGCAGAGATTGACAGATATTATGATAGGATTTATGCTTGTTTTTGTAGTGTCGCTTTTTACAGCCACAAAAGATACTAAACAACTAAAAGCTAAGCTTAAAAGCAGTTTAATGAATTTTAAAAATTTTATAGACACAACGCTCATTGAACGTAAAGGACATACGTTTAGTATACAAGAGATCGATATTGCAAATGCTATTAGATCATACGAACAAGAGCTTTGGCAAAGTGATATTAGTGAACAAAAAAGATATGAGTTAAGGCAAATTTGTAATATCTTAAACGATGCAAATATAGATCTGATAAAGCTTAGAAACTATCTTAAATTTTTAAATCAAAATGAGCTAATGGTCGACGTGAGCCTTAAAAATGACTTAGATATATTATCGAGTCGTTTCGAGATGCTTTCTAGGAAAGTAGATAATTTGCCATATTATTTTTTACAAAATGCCAAAGATAAGTTGCTTTGTAACGATGAGAGAGTACAAAAACTATCCACTTCTATCATAACAAAACAAAATGAAATTTACTCACTGCTATCTTTGTAAGAGATGAGCTTTTCTAAGACGTATTGCTCTAAGTCCTTTTTTGATACATCATTTTTTATAGCAGTATTATAAATTTCTTCGACGCGAGTTGAGTATTTTTCATATTTAAAATATGGAAAATGTACCTCCCAAGCACGTTTGATAAGCTCAGCACTCATCTCTTTTCTAGCCCAAATTTTAAACATATCAAAGCCTAAAAATACTACTGATGTCACCACTATTGTAGCCACTATAGAGATGTGAGCGTCTGTTATTGCTAAAAAATGGTGTGTTACAAGAAGAAGCGGTAGTAAAAATATTATACAAATTAGAGTATAAATTTTGTATGTTTTTGCGTGGTTAAATCTAAAATTTAACTTAGCACCATCTATTAGCATATTTTCGTTAAAAAGAGTGTTTGCCTCAAGCAGATCACGAAAAAGTACAGGCTGTTTTGAGACAACAAATATATTATCTAATATCGTTTTTTTTAATTGTTCTTGCATTTATCCAGACTTTTTAGTAAAATTTAGTCTCAATTATACCAAATTTCCATAAAACTTAACAAATTTTCGCTACAATTTTACAAAAACAAGGGGTAAAAATGGCTACAAATTTAGATATTGTCTTTATAAATGGCGAATTTCTGCCAAGCAGTGAAGCTAAAATAAGTGCATTTGATCGTGGTTTTATCTTTGGTGATGGCATATATGAGGTGGTGCCAGTTGTAAATTCACGCTTGGTTGATAGGGATGATTTTTGGGAGAGGTTTGAGCGAAGTTTGATGGCGATTGAGCTAAAGCTTCCTTATAAAAAGGAAAAATTTGAAGAGATTTTATACGAAGTTATCACGCAAAATGGTTTAAAAGAGGGTGGTGTATATCTACAGATAACACGCGGAGCTGCACCTAGGGATTTTTACTTTGTTAATGGTTTAACGCCTAGCGTTTTTGTATTTTGCTATGAGGCAAATGTGATAGATAATCCACTTGCAAAAAGTGGCATAGAGATAGTTAGTGTAGAGGATATTCGCTGGAGTCGTCGTGACATAAAGTCTATCTCGCTTCTAGCTCAGTGTTACGCTAAAAACGAGGCTCATAAAAGGGGTGCGTATGAGGGATTAATGGTACAAAATGGTTTTGTAACTGAGGGGTGTAGCTCAAGTGCTTTTATCATAAAGGATAAAACATTAATTACAAAACCACTTTCAAATGAAATTTTGCCCGGAATCCGTCGTAAAACATTGCTGAAATTTGCCGAGCTTGTTGGATTAAAAGTGGAGCAAAGAGAATTTAGTATAGATGAAGTTTATGGTGCCGATGAGGCGTTTATATCGGCTGCCACGCTCATACTTTTACCTATTATCAAGGCCGATGGTCGATTTATAAATGGTGGTAAAGTAGGCAAATATGCTATAAAGCTTCGTGAGCTTTACGTACGAAAAATGCTTGATGAAGCTGGTGTATAGAATTTGTAAATTTGATAAATTTGGCAAATAGATGAGTAAAAATGAAAATTTTACAGGTGAGAGTGTGCTTGTTAGTGCTTGTTTGCTTGGTTTTAATTGCAAATATAATGGTAGTAACAACTCAAATGATAAGCTAAACCAAAAACTTAAAGCACTTAGTAGGTTTTATATGCTCGTACCTGTTTGTCCCGAGGAGCTTGGTGGTCTAAATACACCACGTGAACCAGCCGAGATAGTCGTTATGAACTTGAAAAATAACCAGCAAGATGAAAAATCGTATAAAGTTATGACTAAATTTTCGCAAACTGACGTAACGGCTGAGTTTGAGCTAGGAGCCAATATGTGCGTAAAAATCGCTAGCAAGATATCGTGCAAGATTGCTATTTTAAAAGAGCGAAGCCCAAGTTGTGGGAGCGGACAAATTTATGATGGCACTTTTAGTAACATACTAAAAAGTGGCGATGGGTTAGCTACAAGAGCGTTAAATAAAATCGGTATAAAAATTTATGGTGAGAGCGAGATAGACATGCTTTTGGAGAGTTTAGTTGAGTAGGCAAAATGCTGTTTTAGAAGTTGTATTAAAATGTCTTGTTTTAGTGCTTTTAGTGGCATTTTTGTTGACATTGTTATTTAGCGGATATACCTTTTTACAAGGTGATTTTAGCGAGTTTAATATAAATTTATATACGTTTTTTGCTATTTGTTTAGTTGTTTTTACTACCATCTACAGCTATTTAAGCAAAGAGAAGTTAAAAAGCTCACAAAAGAGTTTAAAACACACTTTTGGCAGGCGGTGCAGTTTGATTGTAGTGCAACTTGCTTTATAAATGCACTTCAAAACGTTATTGTAGTAGAGATTTTAGCTTAGATTTATGTCGATATTGGGCGTATCTTAATGTAAATGGCATACATATGCAAAATGATGACAAGAAGATGTTTTGCGTCTTTGTTACCATTTTAGATAGTATTAAATTTAAAAAGGAAAGTTAGTTTTGAAGTTTAAAATTTTATCGTTTTTAGTGGTTTTTATATTTATTGGATGTGCGAAAAACATAAATGTTTTACCAATACAAGAAATAAATGAGCCTCAAAATGAGCGTATAAGGTTAATAGACTTTGAGTTACCTCAGACGATAAATTCATTACCATTTAGTGGGTTAAATGTAAGTTTTGACGAAAAAGAGTTACTTGAAAGACGCTTTAAAGTCTTTACGCTTAAAGGGATAAAACAGAGTTCAAAGGAGTTATTTTGGGCGTTTGATGTCTATAAACCATCAAAGACAAAGACCTATTATGGCTCAAATTTTCGCCCTATACCACTTAAATGGTTTGAAGCTCAAAAGAAAAATGCAAATTTTACCGCACTTAACTCCATTCAAATTTATGCTTTAACTACTGCAAATACGGCTTTGCGAAACTTTCCAACCGATGAGCCGATATTTTATAATCCAAGCAATCCGGGTGAGGGCTATCCATTTGACTACTTGCAACTTTCAACTTTAAGTATCGGCTACCCAGTATTTGTCTCACACCTTTCACTCGATAGAGCGTGGGCGTTTGTGAGCGATGACACGACTTGGGGTTGGCTCAAAGTTGAAGATATTAAATTTATAAGTGATGAGACGGCAAATAAATATGCAAAGCAGAAATTTTTGACGATAAAAGTGGATAAAACACCGATATATAGTGAAAATGGAGCATTTTTATTTTACGCTAGGATAGGGGCTTTGTTACCTTTTGAGAGTGAAAATACAAGTGAGTTTGTGGGACAAATTTATACTCGTGCTGGACTTGTTAGATATAAAGCATCAAAACAAGTAGCAACACACTTTCCGATGATGCTAAACGATGAGAATGTTAAATTTTTATCGCAGTCATTACTAGGTCAGCCTTATGGCTGGGGCGGCGTGGATAGATTGCGTGACTGTTCGCTATTTTTAAAGGATTTTATGGCTAGTTTTGGCGTGTGGCTACCTAGGAACTCAGGCATTCAGGCAAATGTCGGTACTAAAATTAATCTAAAAGGACTAAGCAACGACGAGAAAAAACGTATCATAAAAGAGCGTGGAGTACCATATCTCACGCTCATACACCTGCCGGGACACATTATGCTTTATGCAGGATACAAGGATGATGAAATTTATGTTATGCACGATGCTTGGGGGATAAAAACTACAGATAATGGCAGGGCACTGATCGGACAAACGGCGATAACTACGCTTGAGATAGGCAAGGGCAGAGTGGATGTGAATGATGAGAGTTTATTAATCTCAAAAATTGATTCTATCAATATTTTAAGAGATATAGAACCCTTTAAAATCTCAAGTGTCAAGAGCAAGCAAAGTGAGCCACTATCAATAGATATAAAAACAGCAAACATTAATCTAGATCCAAGGATAATAGCATTACAAGATGCTTATAGCGTTAAAATAGTGGATAATAAAGTATTTTTTGATGATGGCACGAGTATTAAATTTGATGACTTTATGCCTAAAGATAGTAAATGTAGCACTGAGGCTGATGTGCAGGATATGAACGCACTACCTTATGCCGCTTTTATGCCCTTAAATGCACCGTTAAGTGATAGCGGTAGGTGCAGAAACTACGAGTTTTTAAGTAAAATTTATGGCAGTAGCGAGAGTGAAGTAAAAGCAAATTTAAAAGATGTGGTTTGGTTAAAAGATACTTTAAACTTAAAACTTAAATTTAATAGCCAAAATGGTGCTGCGGATGCCCTACAAGCCGTAAGTGATGAGCTAAATGAGCTGGTTAAAAATGACCCTAAAATGCTTGAGTATCTTAAAAATCCTGGTGGAACATTTAAGTGGCGAGTTATCGCTGGGACTAGTCAACTCTCAGCCCATAGCTACGCTATAGCGGTAGATATAAACGTGGATAAGAGCCACTACTGGCGTTGGCACAATGGGTATAAAAATTTAATCCCTGAAAGTATCGTGCATATATTTGAGCGACATAAGTTTATCTGGGGTGGTCGCTGGGAGCACTTTGATACTATGCACTTTGAGTATCGCCCAGAAATGTTTGGCGTAAAGCAGACGGTTTGGTGATAAAAATAGCATAAAATGCGAGATAGGAGCAAGGAGTGTTAGCTCAAATTTTGAGTATTTTAGAGCATTCAAATATATTTTTAACAGGTGGCGGTGGAGTTGGCAAAACTTATCTAACACAAGCTATCATAAAATACTACCGAAATGAGCTAAAAAATGTCATAATACTTGGTTCAACTGGCATAAGTGCCGTTGGGCTAGGTGGGGTAAGCGTTCATAGCTTTTTTAAATTTGGGATATGTAAGAATTACGAAGAGTTACGTAGCTTTGATAAAAAACAACGAAACAAACTCTCTCAACTTCGTGCGATACTAGATATTTGTGACTTGCTTGTGATAGATGAGATCTCTATGGTTAGCTCTGATGTGATGGAGATGGTGCGATATCGCCTAAATACTTCTAAATTTAAAGGGCGTGTTCTGCTAGTTGGGGACTTTTATCAGCTACCACCTGTTTTTAAGAGTGAAAATAACCCAAATGCACTTTTTAAATTCACCTATGCATTTAGTTCACACGCTTGGAGTGAGCTAGGGCTTACAAATGTTGAATTGCTCGTGTCTAAACGCACACGAGATATTAAATTTTATGAAATTTTGTCACGGCTTAGAGTAGGCATTTTAGATGATGAGGTAATTGAGTATATTAGCTCACTTAGAGTTGATAAATTTGAAACTAGCGAAGATGATAGTGTGCTTTTTGGGCGAAATTTAGAGGTAGATAGGCTAAATGAAGAACGATTAAACGCTATAAACGCTCCGATGGAGACCTCTGTCGCACAGGTTAACTTAATGAGAGAAAATCTACATCCAAATACCGTGCAGAGCTGGATAAATTCGCTATCCGCACCATTAAATTTAAATATGAAAATCGGCACGAAGATAATTTTTACTACAAATAAATGGGGCGAGTATTATAACGGCGAACAGGGCAAGATAGTCCAGATCATCAAGGAAAATGGTATTTGCGAGAGCGTAATTGTGCAAAAAGATAGTGGTGAGATAAGCGAGATAACTAAAAACTTATACGAACTTGGTGAGTTTGATATAGTTGGCGATGAGATAGAGCAAAACACTTTGGCAACATTTTTGCAGTTTCCTTTCAAACTTGCCTACGCTCTGACTATCCACAAATCGCAGGGAATGAGTATAAACTCGCTCTTTTGCGATCTAAATCACATTTTTGCAAACGGGCAGCTTTATGTCGCACTATCCCGTGCCAAAGACCCAGCTAGGCTAAAACTTTTTTATAATAGAAGCGGTGATTTTAGGCAGTATTTAAGAAAAGTGGTTAAAATTGACGATGAAGTTTTTAAATTTTATAAAGAGAATAAATTTGAAAATATTAAGGAGAATTTTTAGATGAAAAAGCTTATTTTGACTGTGATTTTAAGTGTTTTTGTGTGGGCTGACGTACTTAGAGTAACGGATTTTCAGACTGATATATACTCAAAAGCGGCGGCAAATTTAACAAAGAAGATTAATCTAAACTTAGAAGTCATTGGTCGTGATGTAGTGGATAATGAATCATATATACTTGACGCTTTAAACGTTATCGTGGGTAGCTTTTACGTTGAAGATATCCTTACCTCAATGGGCAAAGAAAAATTTAAAGAGATGTTTATCAAATACGCCGCCAAAAAACATGCCATTGATATTGATGATGTATTGATACTAAATATAAAAGTAATAAATGATCTTGAATTACGAGAGATTATTAAGGCGATACAAACGCAAAATCTCTGCTCAACGCCAATGACACAAGCTGAGATAGAAAGACCACGCAAAAAAGGAAATGACATTATAATAGCACCTGATTCATCTATGATGGATCAGCGTCCAATAGATCTAAAAAACATTCAGGAATTTGGCAAAGATTTTGGTGAGCAGTAGATCGTAGAGCTTTGAAAATATCTCAAAGCTCATTAAATTTATTGATTGATTATATCATATCCTTGCGGTATTATCGGAGTTAATGTTTTAGTTGGTATAAGAGCGTCTTTGATTGTATTTTGAAGTGTGATTTTTATCTTGTTACCAAGCTTGTCTTTATAATCAATCGTGCTTGGAAGGTCATCTTTAAGGGTGATTAGATAATCAACACCGTCGTATATCGCTTTATAAAGTGTCGGCTGAATCTGCTCCGCGTGAGTTAAAATCTGCGTTAAATTTGGCGTGTCATCAAGGTGCGAGATGATAGCTTGTTCTAATTCGTCCTCTATAACTATCACACGATTTTTTTCAAAATAAATCCTTTTTGGTGTTGGGTTTTTATATATCCAAAGTGCGGTATTATCGCTTTTAGCGTAAAATATACCTGTGTAGCTTATGGCTTTACCTTCGCTATTTACAACTTGCACAAAATCGCTCTGCAAACTTTTAAAATTTAATTCAGCCGAAAAACTAGTAATTACAAATGCGGCGAGTATTATAATTTTTCTCATTTTACATCCTTTTTGCGTTATTCTAGCTCACTTTAATTAAATAAATAGTTAAAGTATGCTACAATCTATGATTTAAAATTTACAAAGGTTACAGATGATATCAGCGATATTTAGACAAATTTTTGGTACTAAAAATGACAGAGAAGTTAAGGCGTATGCAAAGCGTGTGAAGCATATAAACGCATTAGAGCCGAAGTATCAGGCGATGAGTAATGATGAGCTAAAGGCAGCATTTGAGACTTTTAGAGCAGAAATAAAAGAAGGCAAAGGCCTCGATGATGTGCTAAATGATGTATTTGCTATCGTGCGTGAAGCTAGTAAAAGAACTCTTGGCATGAGGCACTTTGATGTCCAGCTAATAGGCGGTATGGTGCTTCATGATGGCAAAATAGCTGAGATGAAAACAGGTGAGGGTAAGACGCTCGTGGCAACTCTGCCTGTCGTACTAAATGCGATGAGTGGTAAGGGTGTTCATGTCGTCACTGTCAATGACTACTTAGCTAAGCGTGATGCGACTCAGATGGGTGAGCTTTATAAATTTTTAGGACTTAGCGTAGATGTGGTGCTAAGTGGCGTTTATGAAGATGGAGTGCGACAAGCCGCCTATAAAGCCGATATAACATATGGTACAAATTCAGAGTTTGGCTTTGATTATCTGCGGGATAATATGAAATTTGATGCAAAAGACAAGGTGCAAAGAGGCCATAATTTTGTTATTGTAGATGAGGTGGATAGCATTTTAATAGATGAGGCTAGAACACCGCTTATCATCTCAGGTCCGACAAATCGAACGCTTGATGGTTATATAAAGGCAAATGAGGTGGCTCAAAAGCTTACACGTGGAGAGCCAGCAGATGTTAATGTGCCGGGTTCAAAGCCGACTGGCGATTTTGTCGTGGATGAGAAAAATCGCACGATAATGATAACCGAAGAGGGCATAAATAAGGCAGAAAAGCTATTTGGTGTAGAAAATTTATATAATCTTGAAAATGCTATTTTAAGTCATCATTTAGACCAAGCACTTAAAGCACATAACCTTTTTGAGCGTGATGTGCATTATGTCGTAAAAGAGAATGAAGTCGTGATAGTTGATGAATTTACAGGGCGTTTAAGCGAGGGCAGACGCTTTAGTGAGGGGCTTCATCAAGCATTAGAAGCAAAAGAGGGTGTGCAAATCCAAGAAGAGAGTCAAACTCTAGCTGATACTACTTATCAAAATTATTTTAGGATGTATGATAAACTAGCTGGTATGACGGGCACGGCACAGACAGAAGCGACTGAGTTTTCTCAAATTTATAAGCTTGAGGTTATCTCAATACCTACAAATGTGCCAGTCATCAGAGTGGATAAAAATGACCTTATTTATAAAACTCAGGCAGAAAAATTTAAAGCCGTTATTGATGAGATAAAGCTATCTCATGACAAGGGGCAACCGGTGCTTGTAGGAACAGCAAGTATCGAGCGAAGTGAAGTTTTACACGAGATGTTAGTAAAAGCAAAAATTCCTCACTCTGTATTAAATGCTAAAAATCATGAAAAAGAGGCTGAGATTATCGCTGAAGCTGGTGCAAAAGGTGCTGTGACAATAGCTACAAATATGGCTGGACGTGGCGTTGATATACGTATAAATGATGAGGTGCGTAGTCTTGGTGGACTTTACATAATAGGCACAGAGAGACATGAGAGTAGGAGGATAGATAACCAACTTCGTGGCCGTGCAGGACGCCAAGGGGATCCTGGTATGAGTAGATTTTACTTAAGTTTGGAGGATAATTTACTTAGGATTTTTGGCTCAGACCGCATAAAAGCGATAATGGATCGCTTGGGGATCGAAGAAGGCGAGAGTATAGAGAGCAAGATGGTAACCCGTGCTGTTGAAAACGCCCAGAAAAAGGTAGAAAGTCTACACTTTGAGGCCAGGAAACACCTACTTGAATACGATGATGTCGCAAATGAGCAGAGGAAAACGATATATAAATACCGCGATGAGCTACTGGATAAAGAGTTTGATATGAGCGAGAAAATCGCACAAAATCGCTCAGAGTATGTAGCAAATTTATTGGATATGGCTGATATTTTCCATGGCGGATTAAAAGATGATTATGATCTTAAGGGCTTATGTTTACTTGTCGCAAATGACTGCGGTGAGAGCATAGATGAAAATGAGCTAAAAGGGCTTGAGTATGATGAAATTTTAACTAAAGTTACCGACATACTCGCAAAAAGCTATAGTAATAAGATGAGCGTTGTTGCACCAGAGCAGCAGCGTGAAATAGAGAAAATTTTATACTTACAAGTGCTTGATAAGGCATGGAGAGAGCATTTGTATCAGATGGATATACTAAAAACAGGCATAGGTCTGCGTGGATACAATCAAAAAGATCCACTAACTGAGTATAAAAAAGAGAGTTATAATCTCTTTATGGAGCTTGTGCTTCGCTTAAAAACTGAGAGCATAAAGATGCTTCAAATGGTGCGTCTAAGAAGCCAAGAAGAGCAGGAGCGTGAGACAGCGGCTATGCGTGAGCGTATGCAGACCGAGCATAATGAGGGCTTGCATCAAAATAATGAGCCAAAACTAGCCGTAATGGGTGGGAAAAAGATACCACGCAACTCACTTTGTCCTTGTGGAAGTGGTAAAAAATACAAAGATTGTTGCGGTAAAAGTGGTCCTAAAAAGGGCATTTTTGCTTAAAATTATCGGTGCGTTAAAAACAAGACGAACTATAAATTTATAAAAAATTTGTGAGTGTTTAATACGAACGCCACTAAAAAGTCAAATTTAAAAGGGTCATCAATGACATTACCAAAGTATCTGTTGTTTAAATACCTACGCTTTGACAAGTCCCAGCCGTTTATTACATTGAGTGCGATATTGGCGTTTTTAGGCGTTAGCGTGGGTCTTATGGTACTTATAGTAGCGATGGCTATAATGAATGGATTTGATAAAGAGTTTGAACGTAAGCTCTTTACAATGAATTATCCTATAACGATAGCAAGTGCCTTTAAGGGTGATATAAATGATGTTTTAGTGGATGAATTAAAAGCGAAATTTCCGTCACTTAAATTTAGCCCATATATCAACACGCAAGTTATATACAAAGGTGCAAATTCGCTTGAGGGTGGTCTGCTTTTTGGTGTAAATTTTGATGATGAGAAACAGATAAATTCTGTCGTGCGTGAGGCACTTGGCGAGAAGTCGGTAAATGAGTTTGAAATTTTAATCGGTCAAGGGATAAGAAGCGGATTTAGACTTGCCGATAATGACAAGCTGACAATTATATTTACACACTCAGACCCTAGTGGCTTTGCACTCATTCCAAAGATGAAACGCTTTGATGTGAGTGCAACTTTTAGCTCTGGGCTTATCGCTTATGACAAAGCATATTCGTATGTAAATGTTGCTGATCTTAGAAAGGTGCTAGGGTATAAAGAGGGTGTATATGATGGTATACACGTATATTCGTTAAAGCCATTTGATGATATAAATTTAGTTCAAAATAATCTTCCTATTGGGTTAAAGGCGATCGGCTGGTGGCAACAAAATGGTAACTTTTTTTCAGCTCTTGCACTCGAAAAACGTGCATTATTTATCGTGCTTATGCTTATTATCCTTGTGGCATCGCTAAATATCATAAGCTCACTTTTAATGACTGTGATGAATCGGCGTCAAGAGATCGCCTTGTTGCTTGCACTTGGAGCTAGTAAGATGGAGATAAAGAATAGTTTTTTTTATCAAGGGCTTGTTATTGGTGGTAGCGGGATAGTCTTTGGGTTGATTTTAGGTTTTTTAAGTATTTGGTTACTTGGTAGTTTTGATATTATAAACCTACCGGCCGATGTTTATGGTAGTTCAAAGTTACCTATGGAGCTATCACTTATCGACCTTGCAATGATAGTTGTTGGAGCAGTCGTTATTGTAGCACTTTCGTCATTTTACCCAGCAAAAAAAGCAACGCAAATAAACGTGCTTGAGACGCTGAGAAATGAATAAATTTATAGATTTTTGAGATTATAAATTTATATTTAAAGTGGCAAAAGCAAAAAGAATATTAATATGCCTACAAAAACTTTTAAAAATTTGAAGTAGCTTTAAATTTAACTGATAATTTTGATGTAATTTATCAGTTAAATTTGCTATTTGTTCTCTTCATAAAATATCAAATCAAAGCTATTTTTACGTTTGACTAGCGATTTTTTAGTTGGTATAGTTCCTCCATTTGGCCTATCTAACTTGGCTCTTAGCTCTGCTATTGTAGTTTCAAATTCATCCATTTTTTCTTTAAGCTGCAATATCACATCAACGCCAGCTAAATTTACGCCAAGATCGCGTGTTAGACGCAGTATCATCTTGACGCGATCCACGTCACGTTGTGAATAAAGTCGCATCTTTCCCTCTGTGCGAGATGGTTCTACAAGCCCTTCACGCTCATATTGTCTTAGGGTCTGTGGATGTATGCTTAAGATCTTTGCAACAACACTTATTAGGTATAGCGGTTCATCGTAATTTTGCATATTTTACTCCGGTAAATTTTCTTTTAAGCTTTTAACAAATTCAGGGTCAAGCTCGACTAAATTTGGTAGTTTTACACGTGCTTTTAAGTATAAGTCGCCATAAATTCCGCTCTTCCTATTTTGCACTCCATATCCTTTTAGCCGTATCTTTGTACCTGTTTTTGAGCCTTCAGCTATCTTTATAGTTACATCTTTTTTGTATGTATGAATTTCTACTTTACCGCCAAAGAGCATAGTTTTGAGTGGTATCTCTACATCCTTATACAAGTCATCTCCATCCCTTTCATACTCACTACTTTGTTCTATATTTACGCTTAAAAGCAAGTCACCGACTCTGCCACCAGCACTTTTACCTTTGCCTTTTATACGCAGTTTCTCGCCATCATTTATGCCACTTGGTATCTTGATTTTTATGCTGTTGCCATTTAAATTTATAGAGTGTTCGCCACCTATGACGGCTACGTCAAACGGTATATTTATCTTTGCGTTTATATCAAGTCCTGTACTAAATCCACCAAAGTCCTCCGCTCCAAATCCGCCAAAACTGCTAAAACCACCATTAAATTTACTCCTGCCACCACTAAAACCGCCACCAAATATGCTATTTATGATGTCGTTTAGATCACCCATACCAGCTTGACCTCGTGCGAAGTCGTGGAAATTTTGTCCCCCAAACATAGTGTCGCCGTGTGTATCATACAAGGCACGTTTTTTATCATCGCTTAAAACTTCATAGGCAGCATTTATCTCTTTAAATTTATCCTCCGCACCAGGGTCTTTGTTGATGTCTGGATGGTATTTGCGGGCTAGTTTACGGTACGCTTTTTTGATTTCATCGCTACTTGCACCCTTGCTAACACCAAGTGTTTCATATAGACTTTCACTCACTTTTACTCCTTTTTTTACAGCTATTATATCATAAAACTTTAGTCTTAGTCAATCAAGTTTGTAAAAATATCCATTTACAAATTTCTTTGTTTTATTAAAATTTTATTATTTACAAAAGTTTATAATTATGCAAAATTTAAAAAATAAGGATTTTATATGAAAAAAATGGTTTTGCTTTCAGTTGCAGTTGCTAGTTGTATTTTTGCAGCTAATATAAATTTTTTAGAAGCGGATTCTGATATAACTCGTATCTCTCCACTACAAAATGATAAAAATGTTATTTTATCATATCATAGCTCGATAGCTGATGCTAAAAAATCAGTTGTAAATATCTCGACCACACGAACCACCAATAGCAGAAATGGCGTAGAACAGATGTTTAATGATCCCTTTTTTAGAGATTTTTTTGGATTTAACTTTGGTGTGCCAAGAGAGAACGAAAAGAGCACTTCACTAGGATCTGGCGTCATCATATCAGACAATGGTTATATCGTTACAAACTACCATGTTATTGAAGATAGCGATCAAATTTTAGTTACTCTACCAAACGGCGGTAAGGAGTATAAAGCTAAGATCATAGGGAGCGATCCAAAGACCGATCTGGCTGTTATAAAGATAGAAGCAAATGGGCTAAATGCGATTAAATTTGCAGATTCATCAAAGCTACTTGATGGAGATGTTGTATTTGCAATAGGTAATCCATTTGGTGTGGGCGAAAGTGTAACGCAGGGTATCGTATCAGGCTTAAATAAAGATAATATAGGACTAAATCAGTATGAAAATTTCATCCAAACTGACGCTTCAATCAACCCTGGCAATTCAGGCGGAGCGTTAGTAGATAGCCGTGGGGCATTAGTCGGTATAAACTCAGCCATACTTTCACGTGGTGGCGATAGCAGTGGCATCGGATTTGCGATACCTTCAACGATGGTAAAAGATGTTGCAGGAAAGCTCATAAATGATGGTAAGATAGAACGTGGATATATCGGAGTAATGATAGCAAATTTAACAGATGAACAAAAAGATCTATATAACAGTAAAGAAGGTGCTTTAATAAGTAGTATTGAAAAGGGCTTACCAGCAGATGAAGCTGGGTTAAAACGAGGTGATTTAGTCACGCTAGCAAATGGTAAAAGTATCAAAAATGCAACTGATCTTAAAAATTTAATAGGCTCATTATCGCCAAATAGCGAGATAAGCATAACATATGAGCGTTCAGGAAAGAGCTATGACACAAAGCTAAGACTAGCAAATATGGACAAAAATCTCAAAGCTGCAAAAGATAGCTCTATCGTGGATGGGCTTAGCGTATCAAATTTAAGTGAAGAACTTCGTTTTAAATTTAGACTAAGTAGCGAGATTATTGGTATTTTAGTAACTGATGTAAAAAGGAATTCAAAAGCAGAAGAGTTTGGGTTTGAACGAGGAGATATCATCGTGCAAGTGGGCGAAGAGAGTATAAAAGATGTGCAAAGTTTTACTAAAGCTATACAGGCTCATAAAGGCAAAAAAGCTCTAGTCTGGGTCAACCGCAAAGGCATAATGCAAGGTTTGGTTATTAAGTAATTATAAAGGCGAACACTCGTTCGCCTTTTCTCTCATTTTTACCCTAATTTTTAATGTATTTTTATATAATTGCTTAAATTAAGAAGCTATGAGCGGACTTGTAAAAACAAATTTAAGCAAATGACATAGTGTATTATCTCTTTAACGAAGAGCATAACTTTTATGATAAAAAGAGCTTGGATAAGACAAGAAAACTATCAAATTAGATGCTTTGAATATGAATGCAAGTCGTTTGATATATTTAGTGAGATTTTAACTAAATGAGCCGATGTTTGGCTAAATTTAATATCAAACTTGATATTTCTAGTTAGAAATGGAGTTTGGACTTGTAAATTTAGAGATTAGAAGCATAGTTATGAATTTAGCGATAGAGATAGAATCGTATTTTGTAATAAAGTGTTTAATTTTTCTTTTATGGCTTATGATGAGAGTGGTGTAATGGCTTGCTTAATGTATGTTTATGTAACATTTGATAAAAGATTTAGTAGCTAAAAAAGCCAAATGACACAAAATAAGAATGAAAGAAGCTAAACATAGGGTAAATCGTTAGACGTTGAGGACTATAAATATGAAGTTATAAAGGATGTGAATAGCTTTATACATTAATATTACGTTTGCTTTAAAGTAGTAATAACGCATTTGAGATACTTAAATAGTAGCTTAAAAATATAGTAGATACTATAGTCGTAATAAATTTTTAAAGCCTAACAATAAAAGAGTAATGATTTGATTGAGTTTTGTGTTTATGTGTTTTAGATATTAAATTTAGTTAAAAGCTAAGCTCATTTTTGCTATAATCGCCTAAATTATGACAATAAGGCTAAGATATGATAAAAATTTTAATGATAGAAGATGATAGTGAGTTAGCCGAGCTTTTATGTGAATATCTAAGCAAATTTGACATACAAGTAACAACTGCAGATGAGCCATATATAGGGCTTTCTACACTAAATACACAGAGTTTTGACCTAGTTATTTTAGATCTTACGTTACCTGGGCTTGATGGACTTGAGGTATGTAAAGAAATTCGTAAAGATCACAATATACCTATCATTATTTCAAGTGCCAGACACGACATCACAGACAAGGTAAATGCCTTAGATAACGGAGCTGATGATTATCTGCCAAAGCCTTATGATCCGCAAGAGTTACTTGCTCGTATAAAGAGTCATATGCGTCGCCGAAGTGTGAGTATGAACGATGAGCTGGGGCAGAATTTTAAAAAAGATATAGTGCTTAAAGAATTTGAACACGAGATATTGTTTAAAGGCAGTCCTTTAAATTTAACTGCAGCTGAGTTTGATATACTTGAATATCTTTTAAAAAAGCAAGGTGGTGCCGTTACACGCGAAGAGCTTATTTATAATTGCGATAGTATAAACGAGGACAGTTCAAACAAAAGCATAGATGTCATCATAGGTCGCATACGTGCAAAACTCAGTGAAAATCCAAAAGAACCACGTTACATTCACGCTATACGTGGCATTGGTTATAAGCTGGTTCTTTGATGCAACGTTCATCGATATTTATCACTATAACCTTTATATTTGCTCTTGCACTTATATCGATATTTTTCGCATTTTTATGGCTTATGGAGTTTGATAAGCAAAATTACACTCGTGAGCTAAATACAAAATATTCAAATGTCGCACGTGCAAATTTATTTTATATGAGCGGAATAATAAATGAAGAGGAATTTACTCGTCAACTTGGTAGCGTTGATATGCCAGAGATAAAAGATGAAAATAGAAAGACTGTAATTTTAACTCACGCAACTATCATCGAAGAAATTTCAGACGACATCGGTTCGAGTGCGATTTTACTATTTGATAAGCACCACTATCTAAAGATACAGCATCTTGATGAAGTAAAACTACTCAAAGATAAAGAGTTTCAGCCGTATAGATATGAAGTTATAAAGGTCGTATTTGTAGTAGTTGCATTAATTTTACTTGGTGCTTACATATTTGTACTTTACAAGATAAAGCCTTTGCGTCGGTTAAAGCGACAGATAGATAAATTTGCTGCTGGGAATTTAAACGATGTTGCAAATGTTAGTCGTGGAAATGATGAAATTTCAGAGGTTTCACAGGCTTTTTATGATGCGGTTTGTCAGATAAAGACACTAAATGACTCACGACATCTATTTTTACGTAACATTATGCATGAATTAAAAACGCCGATTACTAAAGGTCTTATAGCTGCCCAGATGATAGAAAGTGGAAAAAATCAAGAGCGACTTATATCGGTATTTCATAAGTTAGAAAGCCTTATAAACGAACTTGCTGCTATCGAACAAACGACATCGAAGATCGCATTAAGCAATAAGACAACTTGCTTTATTGAGGATTTGATGGATGAGGCTCTTGATATAGCTATGATCGAAAAAGATCAGGTTAGCATTAATGAACTTGATGAAGTTAGGCTAAATGTTGATTTTAAACTTTTTGCTATAGCGATCAAAAATATGATAGATAATGGTATAAAATATTCAAGCGATAAACATGTAAATATTACGATTAGCAACGAGTATATTAAATTCATCACACAAGGTGAGCGACTAAAAAATGACTTGAAATTTTATATCGAGCCATTTATAAAAGGTGAAAATGCACAAAAAAGCTTTGGTTTGGGGCTTTATATCGTCAGCAATATCCTTGAAGCACATGGATTAAGGCTAGGATATGAATATAAAAACAGTCTAAATATATTTTCTTTTGAGAATTTAAAAGGTATAATAACGAAATAAAAGTAAATAAATTTAAAAGGACAAAAATGGCGGCACAAGTCTTTTCATCTATAATTTCACCAAAAAATATTTTGTCTTTAGTCGAGCTAGAAATTTCTATCATAGAGCGTTATCATACCGTAGATAAGGGTGCAGATAGCATATCTTTGATATATTTTCGTCTTCCTAGTGAGTTTGGGTATGATAAAATTTTTGAAGAAATTTTAAGACAAACTGATGTCGTCATAAAAGAGCGAGAACACTGTATAGCGATACTTTATGCTACTGATAAACTTGGTGCGTCATTGCTTTTAGGAGGAATTCAGGAGTTTTTAAATGAAAAACCTATAGACCTAGTGCTAAGCTATCCAAATGATGCTAGTAATGCATGGACTTTGCTTACTAAATTTCAAGATGAGATAAAAGATAATTATGGCGTTTTACTTGATGTTTTAAGTATTGATAACGAGTATGAAATTTTTGAAAATATTTTATAAAATTTTAAATTGACTAAATTTTAAAAAGGGATTTTATGGAAAATTTACTTCTATTTTTTGCTATTTTACTATTAGCAAGCATTTTTATGAGTAAAATTTCTGATAAATTTGGTATCCCATCATTGCTCGTATTTTTGTTTATAGGTATGCTTGCTGGCTCAGATGGCTTGCTCGGAGTGCAGTTTGATAACCAATACATCGCTCAAAATGTTGGTATGATTGCACTAATTTTTATTTTATATGCCGGTGGTCTTGATACAAATTTTAACTCTATTAAGCCAGTTTTTGGACGTGCGTTGACATTAGCGACGCTTGGAGTTGTTCTGACAGCCGTTTGTATAGCACCGGTGGCTAAATTGTTACTTGGATTTGATTGGTTAGAGGCATTTTTACTCGGTGCTATCATCTCTTCAACTGATGCCGCTGCGGTATTTGCAATCCTTAGAGCAAAGAAAATTTCACTTAAAAATAACCTTGCTCCACTTTTAGAGTTTGAATCTGGCTCAAATGACCCTATGGCTATATTTCTTACAATGAGTATAGTTCAGATGATTTCACTTTCGACTATGCCGACGCTTACGGATTGGATTACTACGCTTTGTATGCAGTTTGGTATAGGAATTTTGATTGGTTATTTATTTGGAGTAGCACTTCCATCAATATTTAATAAGCTAAGACTTGATAACTGGGGACTTTATCCAGTGTTTTCTATTGCGTGGGTATTGTTGCTATATACACTATGTTTTAAAGTCGGTGGCAATGGATATTTAGCTGTTTATATAGCAGGAATTTTTATAAATAAAAAAGAATTTGTGCATAAGAAAAATTTGATAGGTTTTCACGATGGTATCGCTTGGACTATGCAGATAGTAGTGTTTTTAACGCTTGGCTTGCTTGTATATCCATCTCAGCTTCCAGGTATCGCACTATTTGCTTTTATCCTTGCTATGTGGCTCACATTTATTGCACGACCTGTTGGTGTTTTTGTATCGCTTGTATTTTCTAGATATAAGATAAACGAAAAACTCTTTGTGTCTTGGGTAGGGCTTCGTGGTGTTGTGCCTGTTGTTCTTGCTACATATGCATATGTTGATGGTATAGAACACGCAAATATGATATTTAATATCATATTTTGTATGGTTTTGATATCTATATTTATGCAGGGTATGTCTCTTGGACTCGTTGCTAAAAAGCTAAAAGTTAACGAAGAACAGCAGATAGAACCGATAAAAGCAACAGAAAACTCACCTATCTTAACATACGCACTTCGTCAACATACGATACATTTTGGCTCAAAACTCATCGGTAAAAACTTGGCTGAGCTTGAATTGCCTGAGAAATTTCTTATTATTCTAATCAAACGTAAAAATGAGTATGTAA
This sequence comes from Campylobacter anatolicus, assembly GCF_018145655.1. Lineage (NCBI taxonomy): Bacteria > Pseudomonadati > Campylobacterota > Epsilonproteobacteria > Campylobacterales > Campylobacteraceae > Campylobacter > Campylobacter anatolicus. Next base: position 252,798 of record NZ_JAGSSY010000003.1, on the reverse strand, counting down.
AAGCTAGTGGTTCGTCTATATTTGAAGAGGGCGATTTGTTGCTTATTCAGTGTGAAAACCATGCACTTTATCAAGAGACTATTAAGAGTTTTATGATAGATTAAAAATATCTTTTATGTCTATGATTGAGTGCTTTTAAAATTTTATATGCTTTAAATTAAAATGTTTGCCTTGTCTTATATTATTATAAGTTGAATAAATATTGCTAAATGAATACTACTCTCAATTTTAATTACAAAGTCTAGTTGTGATAGTCTTACCTTTTTTAAATTTATGTTTGATAAAAGTTTAGAATTGCTTTTCATCAACTTTATTAAATTTATGATTTTTAGTTATTGCTATTGATTTTGTGATTCTAAAAGTTAACAAGATAGAGATAAATTTATATAAAGAATTGCAAAAATCGTTAAGACAACAACTTTGAAAGAGATTTATTTATAGACAGATATATCGTAGTTGTGGCTTGAAAAGCTATTTTTTGAAAAGCTATTTTAAAATATGACAACAAATTAATATTTGATGGTGGAGATTGTGATATTGAAAGTATTTTAAATAATTAAATTTATAATTTTTAAAGGCTCATTTTGAGCCTTTAACTTATTGACTTACGCATCTAACGCTTGTTTTAGATCGGCTATTAAATCATCGGCATTTTCTATGCCAATACTTAGGCGAATCACCCCTGCACCTATACCATTTGCATTTAGCTCAGCTTCGCTTAGTTGCGAGTGGGTTGTACTAGCTGGATGAGTGATGAGTGATTTTGTGTCGCCGATATTTACTACTATTTTGAAAAGTTTAGTTGAGTTTATGATATGTTTTGCTATCTCTTTATCACCCACATCAAAGCTTATTAACGCACTTGCAAACCCATCTTTTAGATATTTTTTAGCTCTATCATTAAATTTATCACTCTTAAGTCCTGGGTAGTTTACCGCTTTTACCTTATTGTGTGAGCTTAAAAATTCAGCCACTTTTAGAGCATTTTCGCAGTGTTTTTGCATCCTTATACTAAGCGTCTCAAGTCCTTGGATAATCTTAAATGCACTATCTGGAGAAAGCACAGCACCGATATCTCTCATAAGTCCAACACGTATGCGAAGCGTATTTATATCAAATATCTCAGGTAAACTCGCAAATACAAGTCCGTGGTAGCTCTCATCTGGCTCATTAAAGTGCGGATAGCGTGGGTTGCCTTTTAGTAGTGCATTTAATTCCTTTGAACTAACTATCATACCGCCTAAGGCATTTCCCTGACCGCCGACATATTTTGTTACGCTATATACTGCCATGTCTATGCCGTGTGAGAATGGTGCAAACAGCACGGGTGTTGCCACTGTGTTATCAACTATCGTCACAACCCTATGTTTTTTGGCGATTTGCGTGATTTTTTCTATATTTGGGATGGCGATTTGCGGATTTGAAAGGGATTCAAAAAATATCGCTTTTGTCCTATCGTCTATCAAATTCTCAAGCTCATCTGCACTATCAGCGTCAAATATTCTAGCCTGTAAACCAAACCTCTTCATTGTATGTGTAAATAGTGATGTTGCACCACCATAAACTTTACTGGCTAAGATGATATTGTCTCCTGCCGCAGCTAAATTTGCCACAGCAAAAAACATCGCTGCTTGTCCGCTTGAAGTACTTATCGCAGCTGCTCCGCCATCAAACTCGGCAAAACGGGTCTCTAAAATATCAAGCGTAGGGTTTGTAAGGCGTGAGTATATAGGTCCAAGCTCAGCTAATGCAAAGCGGTTTGCTGCTGTGTCAGCCGTACCAAAGTCAAATGCTGTAGTAGAATAAATCGGCACCGCCATAGCTCCTGTACCTTGTTTCGTATCGTATCCTGCGTGTATTGCAATGCTCTCTTGTTTCACTCTCTCTCCTTTTTAAAAATTTGGCTATATTCTACTATTTTGTTGCAAAAAAAGTAAAACAAATGTAAATTTAACGTAAATTTTTATAAAAAGTGTGTAAAAACTGCTATAATTTATAGCTTAAAGGGTAAAAATGAGTATGACAGATGAAAAAGCAAAACGTGTAAAATACCTTCGTGCTTTAGAAAAATTTGCTAAATTTGCCATTGCTTCGCTAAAACGTAATGACTTTGATGAGGTTACTTTTCGTGCTAGAGTAGCGAAAAATGCGGATATTGTAGCTAAGGTCGAGCCTGTATTTTTAGACCAACCTTATAGCAAAGCACTACAGAGTTTTATAAATTTACTTATCGCGGGGGCTAAACGAGACGAGCTTTTACGTAGTGCAAATGCACTTGATAAGCTAAAAAACTCAAAAAATTATAAAAAAGATAAACATAAAAATAGATTTAAGGATGAGAGTTGAAAGCGGTAATATTTGATATGGATGGCACAATAATTAATAGTGCAAAGGCGATAGAATGCACGATAAATGAACTTCGTAATGAGATGGGCTTAGCACCGCTTGATACAGACTTTATAGTTAAGGCGATAAATGAGCCAGGGCGTAATCTCGCACTTGATTTTTATGGTATTGATAATCCAAGTGCTGGACTAAAACAGGGTTTTGAGGATAAATTTAAAGCTTATTATGATAAATTTGCTGTATGCTATGATGGTGTTAAAGAGCTTTTAATAAAGTGCCGAAATGCTGGGTATGCTGTGGTTTTAGCAAGTAATGCACCGCAAAATACGCTTGAAGCAATTTTGAGAAAAAATGAAATTTATGAGCTGTTTGATGAGATTATTGGCGTTGATGAGGGTGTGGCACAAAAGCCTGATCCAGCTATGCTATTTCTTGCTTTGAAACGTACAGGGGCGGATATTGCGATATTTGTAGGCGATAGCAAAAAGGATGAGTTGGCTGCCAAAAACGCTAATATAGCGTATATGCAGGTAAGTTGGGGCTTTGGTGATGGGAGCAAGACTGCTGAGTTTAACGCTAAAGATGTAGATGAAGCGTGGAGTATTATAGATAATTTGACATAAAATTTATCTTATTTGGTTATAATTTGGGCTTATTTTACGATGAAAGTTAGCTGTGATTGATATTTTTGAAGGCACCCCTAGAGATAAATTGATAGATATTGTGCGTAATGCAAGTCCTACGGTAGTCGCAAAAGAGCTTGAGCGTGTATTTGAAGAGCTCGTTATAATGCGTGAGTTTTGCGATAAAAATGGCTTTAACGAAGCGATGATAAATAGCTACAAAGCACAAAATCCTGATGTGCTTGAAGATGGTTTAAACGATTTATATATCGCATTAAGCGGAGAAATTTTAAGCCAAAATGAGTAGAATTTTTTACATTTGTATGCTATTTTACACTCTTTGCTATGCTGGTGCTCCTAAATTTGATCCAGCCCAGACACATACTTTTGAGCTTAAAAAAGATGAATGGGCTAGGGTGTTTATCACTGAAAAGGCAACTCAAAAGCAAGATGTATTTGACTTTCGTTGGACGCTCTATGATAGCACAAATATCGTAGTACAGAGCTTTTTCCGTCGCTATCCACGCCAAATGAGCCTTTCGCTTAGACACGGAGTTGATACATATATGCAACGAATTTTACCTGATTTTACTATGCCAACGACAGATGCTGTGAAATTGTATCTATCATTTGTAAAATTTGAAAATCGAAAGGCTAGTTTTAATGTAAATATCCTTGATGAGAGCAAACGCATAGATGTGAACTTTATTGACCCGCCTGTGCGAAGTGTCGTAGGTAATACCATGAATAACGAGAACTAAAGGCAAGATATGAATAAAATAGATGAAATAATGCTTGAATTTATAGATGAGTTGGGCTATATCGGGATAAATGAGATGTTTGCTTGCATAAGCTCAGGTAAAAAACTACGCTCAAAACTAATATTAAAAATTGCCAAAGAGAGCAAGGATTCACTTAGACTTTGTGCGATAATAGAGCTCATCCATCTGGCTAGTTTACTACATGATGACATCATAGATGAAGCAAAGCTTAGGCGAGGACAACCTAGCATAAATGCCATTTTTGGTACAAAAAATGCGGTAATGCTGGGTGATATATTATACTCAAAAGGCTTTTTTGAGCTTTCTAAATTTACTCCAAATATCGCTCAGTGTCTTTCGCAGGCGGTTAGCCACTTAAGCATAGGTGAGTTGCTTGATGTGCGTCTTGGAGAGAGCTTTAACGCTGATAAGCAAAAATATATGGATATGATATATTATAAAACCGCCGTTTTGATAGAGGCAAGTGCTAGATGTGGAGCGATACTTGCTGGATTAGATGAAGAGAAGTTTAAAATTTATGGTAAAAATCTAGGACTTGCATTTCAGATAATAGATGATGTGCTTGATATAACGCAAGATAGCACAACTCTTGGTAAGCCATCACTTAATGATTATAAAGAGGGCAAAACAACTCTGCCTTATATATATCTGTATGAAGCACTTTCAAAAAGTGATAAAGAGCGTCTAGTCTCACTTCATGCCAAAGAGCTAAATAATGAGCAGAGTGAGTGGATAAAGCAAAGCTTGATTAAATTTGGTTGCATAAAGCGGTGCATAAATGAGGCCAAATCGATATGCGATGAGGCATTAAAAGCTATAAAAGAGTATAAAAATGAAGAGCTTGAGAGCATTATTACAAGTATGATAGATAGGGAATTTTGATGAATTATCTAAATATTAGTTTTACACATAAAAATACCAACATCGCTGTACGCGAGAAACTAGCCCTTGATAGCGATGAGAAAAAAGATCAAATTTTAAGGCTGATAAAATCAAGTAAAAATGTAGATGAGTGTATGGTATTAAGCACTTGTAACCGCGTAGAAGTCCTAGCTTATGTTGATGAGACGAAACTAGCTACTACGCATATTATACGCTGTATGGCGGTATTTTCAGGGGTTTTTGAAGATGAGCTATTTGAGAGAGCTGATATCTATGAAAATAGCGGTGCAGTCCATCATCTCTTTTCAGTGGCTAGTTCACTTGATAGCCTTGTTGTGGGCGAGACGCAGATAGTTGGACAGCTAAAGGCAGCTTTTAAATTTGCCTGTGATAACGGTGTGTGTGGCGAAAATATCAGTAAGGCGATACACTACGCTTGTAAGTGTGCTGCCCGTGTGCGAAACGAGACGCAAATCTCTAAAAACCCAATATCAGTCTCAAGCGTAGCCGTGGCAAAGGCAAAAGAAATTTTTGGTACATTAGAGGGCAAGACTGCCGTCGTAGTCGGAGCTGGCGAGATGGGTGAACTAGCAGCACGTCATCTAATAGCAAGTGGAGCTGATGTTATTATTATAAACCGCAGTACTGAGCGAGTAGAACAGCTAGTTGATGAGCTAGGTGAAAAGGCTAGTTGGGATACGATATTAAAACTAAAAGATTACATTAATAAATTTGATCTCATTTTCTCAAGCACATCTGCACCGCACCCTGTCATAACAGGACTACTTATAGAACCACGCGAGTTTCACCGTTACTTTTTTGACATAGCCGTACCTCGCGATATAGAGCTTGTAAATTCAGAAACTATTAGCGTTTATAGTGTAGATAATCTTGAAGAGATAGTCAAGAAAAATTTAGCTTTACGTGAAGAACAGGCACAACTCGCATACTCAATCGTAGGTCAAAGCACGAATGAGTTTTTAAAATTTATGAAAGATAACATAAGTATACCGGTTATAAAAGCTATCCGTATCAAAGCTCAGCAGTGTGCTGAGGCGGAGCTAGAAAAGGCTATAAAAAAAGGCTATCTAAGACATAGTGACAAGGATGAAGCTTATCGGCTTATACATCAGGTTTTTAAGGCATTTTTGCATAGCCCAACTGTAAATTTAAAACAACTTGCATCTCGTGATGACGCACAGGATGTGGCTAAGGCTATGGGATTTGTCTTTGACATAGTTCCGCAAAATAAAGTGATAAAGATAGAAAAAGATGGGGAGATATAATGAAATTTAGTAAATTTTATGCACCAACAACAAAAGAAGCACCAAAAGACGCAACGCTACCTAGCCATATCTACCTTGTGCGTGGCGGATTTGTAGAGCAGATGGGTTCAGGGCTTTATAATCTCTTGCCACTTGGCAAGATCGTGCATGATAAAATCGCAAATGTCGTGCGTGAAGAGATGAATGCTGCTGGAGCATTGGAAGTAAGTTTTAGCGTTACTACAAGTGGTGAACTATGGAAACAGAGTGGACGCTTCAATGTCTTTGGCAAGGAGCTTTTACGCTTTAAGGATAGAAAGGATAATGACTTTGTCTTAAGTCCTACTAACGAAGAATCAGCAGTCGCACTTGTGCGTGGTAAGGTAACGAGCTATAAGCAGTTACCGTTAAATTTATATCAGATAAATACCAAATTTAGAGATGAGGCAAGACCTAGATTTGGTCTGCTTAGAGGTCGTGAGTTTACGATGAAGGACGCTTATAGCTTTCACGCTAATGAGAGTGATTTAAAACGTGAGTTTGATCTAATGGAGGAGACTTATTCGAGGATTTTTACCCGTTTGGGGCTGAATTTTCGTGCAGTTGAGGCTGATAGCGGTGCGATAGGTGGGAGTGGGAGTAAGGAATTTATGGTGTTAGCTAAAAATGGCGAAGATGATATACTTTGCTGCAACTCTTGCAAATATGCCGCAAACATTGAGGCTGCAAAAAGAGCTAAAAAGACAACTACATCTGAAGCACCAGAGGCTGATGCTGCTAAATTTCTAACACCAAATACAAAGACTATAAAAGCTGTGGCCGATTTTTTTAAAGTTGATGAGTATTACACGATAAAAGCGGTCATTAAAAAGGCGATATATGAAAATGAGCAAAAAGTGGTAGTCTTTTTTGTGCGTGGCAACGACGAGTTACAAGAGACAAAGGCACAAAACGCTTGTGGTGCATTAGAGCTAATAGATGCTAGTGAGGATGAGGTCGTAGCGGCTGGGATTGTAGCTGGATACTGTGGTCCTGTTGGGCTAAAAAATATTGATTTTTACATAGATAATGAGCTAAAAAACGCTACTTCTATGATATGCGGTGCAAACGAGCATGAGTATCATTTTGTAGGAGTTAGCGTATCTAGCTTTAACAATGAGCGTTTTAAAGACTTAGTTGCGGTTAGTTCTGGTGATAGATGTCCGCACTGTGGTGGTGAGCTGGAAATTCACAAAGGTATTGAAGTGGGACATATCTTTCAGCTTGGGCAGAAGTATTCAGCCGCGATGGGTGCGACATTTTTAGACGAAAATGGCAAAGCAAAGCCATTTTATATGGGGTGTTATGGCATAGGTGTGAGCCGTTTAATAGCTGTTATGATAGAGGCTAGTCATGATGAGAGAGGATGCGTGTGGAACAAGGCTTGTGCACCATTTGATTTAGAGATAATCATATCAAATTTAAAAGATGAAAATGCTATTGAATTTGCTACTAAGCTTTATGAAAGCTTAAAAAATGATGGCGTGAATGTTTTACTTGATGATAGAAATGAGCGATTTGGTATAAAAATCAATGATTTTGAACTTATTGGTTTTCCATATGCATTGCTTGTTGGTAAAGATTTGGCTGAGGGCAAAGTGGAGTTGATAGAGCGTAAGAGCCTAGCTAAAACCAAGATAGAAGCAAAAGACGCATTTAACGTGATAAAAGACGTTTTATGTCATTAGTGAAAATTTTATTTACGCCATATATTATTGTTGAGCTTATAGCGACGTATTTTTTCATAATCTCTTATGGCTTTTTTACGCTTTTACTTGAGATTTTAATAAGCGGTGCAATTGGTTTGGCACTCATTTTTCGTATGGGGCTAAATGGGACAACAAATATAAATGGGTTTTTAAATTTATTTGCAAATGGTAGCATTGTAAATACGCTTAGTTTAGGAGTTGCTGGATTTTTACTATTTATGCCAGGTATTTTGAGTGATATGCTTGGCGTTGCGGTACTTATCGCCTCGCTATTTATAAAGCCAAAAATGCAAAATATGCATAATACAGAAAATTTTACATATTATGAGTTCAAATCTAGACAAAATAGCACAAAAAATTATAATGAAGATGATATTATAGATGTTGAAGTGATATATGAAACAAGAAATTTAAAGGATAGATGATGAGAGAGTTAAAGATAGCAACAAGAAAGAGCATACTAGCACTTTGGCAGAGCGAGCATATCAAATCACGCCTAATGCAGCATTATGCTGATTTAAACGTTGAGCTAGTCGGTATGAAGACAAAGGGCGATGTGATACTTGATACTCCACTAGCCAAGATCGGCGGTAAAGGGCTTTTTACAAAAGAGCTCGAAGATAGTATGCTTAGTGGTGAGACGCATATTGCTGTGCATAGCTTAAAAGATGTGCCTGTGGTATTTCCTGATGGTTTAGTGTTAGCGGCGATATGTTCTCGCGAAGATGTAAGGGACGCGATGATAAGCGAGAGATACGCTAAATTTGATGATTTACCACAAAGAGCAAAGGTAGGTACAACAAGTCTTCGCCGTAAAATGCAACTGCTAAAAATGCGTCCAGATCTGCATATCATCTCACTTCGTGGCAACGTCCAAACTAGACTCAGAAAGCTAAAAGATGGTGAGTTTGATGCGATCATTTTAGCGATGGCTGGGATAAACCGCTTAAATTTAAAAGATGAAGTTAAATTTATCTATCCATTTGATCTTACAAAGATGATACCTGCTATGGGGCAGGGAGCTTTAGGCATAGAGGCGGTAAATAATGATGAGATTTTAGACAAAATCGCCTTTTTGCGTGATGAAAAAGCGGTCATAGAGACTAGTATTGAACGGGATTTTGTCGCTATGCTCGAAGGTGGTTGTCAAGTACCTATTGGTATAAACGCTACTTTAAACGGTGATGAGATCAGCATATCGGCGATTGTTGGTCTGCCTGATGGAAGTGAGAGTTTAGAAAAACACATAGTTGCTAAAAAGAGTCAATACCAAAGTGTCGGTAAGGAGTTGGCAAGAGAATTTATTTCAAAGGGGGCAAAAGAGCTACTTCGTCGTGCTGAAGAGATGGCAAATTTATAGAATAAATTTAATCGCAAGGTACAAAAGTATAATTTGTGCCTTGCAAAATTTTTTTACGCCACAATCTACAAAAATTTTAAGCAAATCAAAAAATTTTATATAATAAATAAAATTTAAAAGGATAGAAAATGGGAATTTTTAGTTCATTTTTCGGTGATAAAGACAAAACAGTGGCTCAAAAGAATAGCAAAAAAGAGGTAGTTTTTGAAGTTGATGGCGATAATGCAAGAATGTTAGCAGCTTTTAATGAGGCTCGTAAGACGTTTAGGTATTTTTGGCGTGAGCAGTCTTGGGAGTATCAGCGTATCATTCCAAAGCTTGATTTTTCTTGTGTAAAGGTAATGTTTAGCGAAGAGATAGACGGTGAGTTACTAGTGGAGCATATGTGGATAAATGATGTCTATTTTGATGGTAAATTTATCTACGGTACTTTGATAAACGAGCCAAATGACTTGCGTGGCACCAAAAACGGCGACAAGATCAAAGTAGAACTAGCTGATATAAGCGACTGGATGTTTGCTAGTGATGGTAAGGTTTGCGGTGGATTTAGCATACAAGCGATGAGAGCGACTATGAGTACTGATGAGAGAGTAGAGCATGATAAGGCATGGGGGATGGAATTTGGCGATCCTTCTCGTGTCATGCTAGTGAGTGAGCAAGATGAGCATCCTGAGAACTTGCATGAACATCCGATGAGTGTGAATATGAAAAAGAGTTTGACTGAGTTTTTAGATAAAAACCCAAGTGAAGCGACTAGCGTTGATGATGATGGATATACTATGCTACATCGCCAAGCGATCGCTGGAAATGCGAGTATGGTTGAGATTTTGCTAGAATACGGAGCTGATAAAAATGCGAGAACACCTGATAAGCTAACGGCCCTTGAGCTTGCTCGTGCGGTTGGCTGGGAGCATGTAGTAGCTGTGCTTGAGAGATAAATTTAAATATGAGAGCGGTTTTGATATTTTTACTTAGCCTTAGCTTTATCTTTGCAAATACCGACATAAACGTGTTACGCAAATACGCCACCGAGCTAAACACTCGTGGATTTGAGCTTAAAGATATTGTCAAGCTTGGCAATAGTGATGAGTATGAGATATATCGTATCGCAATGAGTAAAAGTGGTTGGGCAGTGGATCTTTATGCATTTATTAGCGATGGCAAGATAGTGGCGGTGCGAAGTCTGGTCCAAACTGCTATGTTGCGTGAGATAGTAAGCGAATATGATGGACTTGATAATGATATTAAAAGTGAGATAGATATCATAAATTTACGCCTTATTTTAGCTAGTGATAGTGAACTTTTAAAATTTGGTAGAGAAAATGCAATAAAATTCGAGAGAGTTTACGAGCTATATAATGACGGCGAGAATAGTGTGGCAGAGCTAAAGCGTGAGCTTCTTGACTTGCACTTTAATATGGCTGAGCTTAACGAAGAATATGGCGTATTTACTCTTATCATCGGTGGTATGCTTGATAATATAGTAGGATTTTTCCGTTGCGATGATTTGCAAAATATGCCACAAATGAGCCCAAATCGTATAATAATGATAGAAAAAGTTGCCAAAAACTGGTATCTTTTTAAGACGACTTGATTTAAATTAAAAGTAATAAAATGAGATAAATAAACCAATAAATATTAAGCTATTTAGCCATCATCACCCATACGGTCAATAAATTTAATGCATTACTTGCTGTTAAAGCGGTGCAAGATGCTTATGTATGGTTTTAAGCCATAGAGATAACTTTATTATAAAAATAGTTATATTTTAGTAATTAAGTGTAGTAAATTAACTTAACCAAAGAGTATGTGGTTGCAATATTAGGATTTGATGGGAAAACTTGGCAGTATTTTGATATGGCTAAATTTATGGTATATAAGTCAAATTTACTTAAAATGCCAAATATGAGATGCTTGCTGGGTGCTATAAAACTAGCAAAAGGCTACGAACAATAGTAAATAGCTGTCTTTAACGACAGACATGTTAAAATCTGGCGAGATTTGCATCATTACTAATAAACTTTGCACTAGATACTAAATTGGTTTTAAATTTGACTTAAAAACTAAGATGAAAAAGTAAAATTTTAGTCCAAAAATAGCTAAAATAAAACTAACATTGTGTCTATTTACCATACATCAAGCCTTTATCGGATTTGTCTATACATTTATCGTTATTTATATCGCATTTTCTAAATCGCTGATACATAAATTTAAAAATCACTCTTAAATTTGCTATAATCACCTTTAAAATTAAGGACTTAAAATGGACTACATTAAACTTTTAAAAGACAATGGATTGCTTCGCGAAATAAATGAGCCTATTGATATTGATCTTGAGATAGCACATACTAGTTACATAGAGGTAAAGCGTAAAGGCTCCCAGGCTCTACTTTTTACAAATGTTGTGGACAAAAATGGTAAAAAGTATCCGCCAGTGTTGACAAATATCTACGGTTCAAAAGCTGCTTTAAAGCTAATATTTGGACGAGATCCAGATGAGATAGCGAGTGAAATCTCAACTCTTTTAAAGCCCCAAAGACCTAAAAATTTCAGTGATAAATTAAATTTTTTAAGCTATCTTTTTTCCATGCGAAAGGTATTTACAAAGCGTCTAAATGGGCGTGGCGAGTGTCAGCAGGTATTGCAGAATGATATAAATTTATACGAGTTGCCAGTGCTTAAGACGTGGGAGATGGACGGTGGAGCATTTATCACGATGGGGCAGGTCTATACACAAAGTCTTGATGGAGATATACAAAATATTGGTATGTATCGTTTACAGGTTTATGATAAAAATCGCCTTGGTATGCACTGGCAGATACACAAAGATGGGGCAAATTTTTTCCACGAGTATAAAAAAGCAGGACGAAAAATGCCAGTTTCTGTAGCAATAGGTGGCGATCCGCTTTATATCTGGTGTGGTCAAGCACCGTTGCCAAAGGGTGTGTTTGAGCTATTGCTTTATGGCTTTATACGTAAAAGTCCTGCAAAACTCGTAAAGTCGCTTACGAATGAAATTTATATACCATTTGATGCAGACTATGTTATTGAAGGTTTTGTGGATACGGATAAGACTGAGCTTGAGGGACCATTTGGCGATCATACTGGATTTTACACGCCGATTGAACCATTTCCGGTAATGGATGTAACTGCTATCACGCATAAGCAAAACCCAGTCTATCATGCTACTGTTGTTGGTAAGCCACCACTTGAGGATAAGTATATGGGCTGGGCGACTGAGCGGATCTTCTTGCCACTTTTGCAAACGACAGTGCCAGAGCTGATTGATTATAATATGCCTGAAAATGGGGTTTTTCATAATCTAATCTTAGCTAAATTAAATACGCTTTATCCGGCTCATGCCAAACAGGCTATGCACGCATTTTGGGGCATAGGGCAGATGAGCTTTGTAAAACACGCAATCTTTGTAGATAATGATGCACCAAATTTAGAAAACTACGGGCAAATTTCACACTATATACTAAACCGCTTGGGGACAAAAAGTTTGTTGATAAGCGAGGGAGTGTGCGACCAGTTAGACCATGCTAGTCCAAACTCATGCTTTGGCGGTAAGCTTGGTGTTGATGTTACACAAGACTTTTCAAGTAGCGAGATATTAGAAATTTTAAGTGACGACAAACTGCTTTTTAAATTTAAAAGTATTTCAAGTGGTATTTTGGAGTTAAAACAATACAAAACCGACACAAAATGTCCGATATGTATTATAAAATTTGATAAATCAAATCTTGTAAAAGAAACTTTTGAAAAGCTAATGGAATTTAAACAGCACTTTAAGTTACTTGTCTTTGTTGGCACTGAAAATCACTTAAATAACGTATACATGTTGCTTTGGCGAGTTGTAAATAATATAGATGCTCTGCGTGATATATTTATAAAAGACGAGAGATTTTGCATAGATGCGACAAGCAAAGATAAACAAGATGGTTATACCCGCGAGTGGCCAGCTCAAACTGATTGCACTTATGAAGTTATAGAAAGCTTGATAAAACGCGGTATTGTAAAAAATGAGCCTGAATTGTTTGAGAAATTTGAGATATTTGGTTGATATTATTTTAATTATAACTTAAAAATTTAAAAGGAAAATTTTGAACGCGTTTATTTCAGGATTTGGGCTTGGATTATCATTGATTTTAGCTATTGGAGCACAAAATGCATTTGTGTTAAAGCAGGGTATTAAAAAAGAGTATGTTTTTATTGTATGTCTTATCTGTGCGGTGTCTGATGCAGTTTTGATAATGGCTGGTGTGTTTGGGCTTGGGTATTTGGTGCAGAAATTTACCCACTTGCAAGACGTGGCACGTTACGGTGGTGCGGCATTTTTATTTATTTATGGCTTAAAGAGCTTTTATACGGCTTATATTATGAGCCACGAGCTAAAACCACAAGAGCATAAAGCTCCTAGTTTGAGTAAGATAATGACTTTGACTTTAGCATTTACATGGCTTAATCCGCATGTATATCTTGACACGGTCCTCCTACTAGGCTCGGTCTCAACTAAATTTGGTGAGCTCTCACTTATATTTGGCTTTGGTGCGATGTGTGCTAGTTTTACTTTTTTCTTTTCGCTTGGATATGGTGCAAGGCTCTTAGCACCGCTATTTTCAAAGACTATATCGTGGAAGATGCTTGAGATTATCGTTGGTTTTGTAATGGTTGCTTTGGCAATTTCGCTACTTTTATAAGGATAAAAATAAGAAAATTTTTATAGCGATTACGCTGGGGTTTGTGACGAGAAGAAATTTTGTAGCATAGATAAAAGTGGCAAAGTTAGTAGGGCTTTTTAGCGGCTGTTAATGAAGCAAAAACTAGCTTTTGCAGAGCATAAAGGTAAGGCATTTTTGTAAATGAGATAAATGGAGTGATGAAATTGTTTTGCTTATTTATGCCGGTGCTAAGTTCTAGCAAGGATAGCTTGGTAAAGACAAAAATGTTTCATTGTTATTAAGAGTATAGAAATTAAAATCGTGTTTTTTATCTTGTAGCTATACGCAAAACGTGTTATTCTAACCCATCTATTCTTTTTTGTGCAATTTCTAGCATAGCACTATCTATAATAAAGTCTGCTGTCCGTTTAGAATAAAGGCTTTTGTATTTAAGACAATTCATAATTGCCTAGTAGCATTATAGTCTCTAAAGTCGCCCTTAGATTTCTTATATTATGCATCCAAGCTTATATTTGTTTTTAGTCCTTTACCGATGAGATAAAACTGACTACCAGCCACATAGTGCAAAGTTCGCCACTCGTCGCCCACTTCATCAAATTTAAAATGACCATTCTCAAAAACCCTATCATCGCTAAACGCCCCAACGACTTCGCCAATGAAAAGTCCGTGTTCGTTTTGATTCATTTCATTTGGCAGTAGTTTACATATAACCCAACCGATACAACCTTTGATAAGTGGCAAATCAAAACCATCTATATAAAAGACCTCTGCACCGCAGTTTGCGATCTTGTTTTTATCGTCATTTCCACTTGTTGTGCCAAGCTTCATAACCATATGTGCTTGTGGTGCCACAGGTACTTGTATGGCGAAAAAGCCGCTTTTTAAAATAAGTTTGCGTGTAAAGCTATCATCACCTAGTACAACCATCGCCTTTGGCATAGGGGCATAGTCAAGCGGATACGCCCAAGTAGCAGACATCGCATTTTCTTGCTCTTTAAATTTTGCTGAGATGATATTTGTGCTACCGATATTTAACAAACGATAAAATTTGTTTAACTCTACTGGTTTGATTGCCATTTTTTATCCTTTATAGTGTTACTTTTAGTCTATGTATTTTTAAATATTGTGGCATTTCTCCACAAGATATGGCATAAAATTCATCAAGTTTTAAAATAAAAAAGTTATTTAACTCTCTACATGCTACTTTTTGTAACTCTTTACTTAATGAGTCAAACATATAAAACGCCTCCGTGCTATCAACTAGCATAAAATCAGCTCCATTATCAAGTGCATCAAATACGATCTTAGAGGCGATTTTAATGGCAAGTGGTTTATTAAATTTAAGCAGGTTAAATCCACAAGGCAGACTTATAGAGTCTAGTTTAATAAATTTGGCTTTTAAATTCATAGCATTTTTTGTTTTACTATCGCCATAAAATGCTATGTTAAATCCGTTAAAATCGTGTTTTATCTTATTTTGATCTAAATTTTGTGGCTTAAACTTAACGCTGTAAAACTCACTCTCAAACTTACTTATACCCGGGAGTGGTAGTCTATCTTTTAGCCATTTTAATGCCTCTTTATAAATTTCGTCAGACCAGCAGATATAGCCGTCTAAATAAGTCTCAGCAATAAAAATATCATCTTTTACTACATTTAAAATTTCATCTTGTCTTTGCGGATATTTTTCACATAGATATTTAGCAAAAATTATCCCAGAACAACCCATAAAACTAGGCTCAAATTCTCTTATATATCCAGCATAAAAGTATGGTAATAGCTCATTAAACTCAACTCTGTCCTCGTCGTTACAGAACTTGGCAAAACGCTCAAAACTATCTTTAAAATCGCTAGTATCAATAATAAGATCCTTTACTGCTCTGCGTATACTAAGTGGTTCGATGACTAGCTTATTGTTATGTGGCATAATGTCTTTAAAATTCCAGCTAAGCGGAGCTATCATACCATTTACTTTGACATATTTTAAATCTTTAAAGTCGAGATAGGGGTCTTGTTCTTTTGTTGCTTTTAGCAACTCATTAAGAGATAAAAAGTTGAAGTTATCAAAAATAAATGGTTTATAATGGCTTGTAATATCATTTTTTGCATTAAATTTAAAGATTTTTACACTTAGCATCCTATCTCCTTTTTAAGGATAATGATATAAAATTTTAGCTTAAAATAGCGTTGAAGTAGATTTTAACTCATTTTTTTATAAAATCGTAAAATGAATAAAGAGAGCTTTTTAATAAATCTAATCAAAAATAAATTTATCGGTGATGATGGTGCGGTGATTGGTAAGTGGGTTTATTCAAGTGATATTTTCGCTGAAAATTCGCACTTTAAGCGTAATTGGTTGGGACTAAAAGAGATAGGCTATAAGGCTATGATTGTAAATATATCAGACGCTATCGCAATGAATGCTGACGCAAAATACGCTCTTGTCGCACTTTCACTACCACGAAGCATAAATCCGAGGCAGATAGAGCAAATTTATATAGGGATAGACGAAGCGTGTGAGAGATTTGGTGTGAAAATCATCGGCGGCGATACAATTTCAAGTGATAAGATAAGCATTGCAATTACGATAATATCACATACAAAAAAGCCTATATTTCGTAGTGGAGCAAGAGCTGGAGATCTGATTGCTTTTACTGGAGACTTAGGTGAGAGTTTAAAAAATTTAAAAACTCTTAAAAATGGCGGTCAGATCGGCACTCACTCACGTTTTAAAAGACCTATTTTAAAAGATAAATTTATGCAAAAAGCAGGACATTTTATAAATTCAGCTATGGATATATCTGACGGACTTGGTGTGGATATGGCAAAGCTAGTAAGTGCTAGTAAGCTCGGCGTAAAATTTAAAAAAAGGCTACCAAAGAGTACTTTAAATAGTGGAGAAGAGTATGAATTGCTATTTACTTTTGCTCCCAAAAATCTACAAAAAATGAGACGAATAGCACAAAAAACACGCACGAAGATAAATATATTTGCAAAAGCAATGAAAGGAAAATTTAAATATTATGCAAGAAATCACCACTTTTAAGCCAATGTATGCACTCACTCATACAACTATAAATGCGTATTTTAGTAAGAATTCTGACGATTTTGTCGTGCGTGAGATACCGCTTTATGAGTTTAGTGGCGAGGGCGAACATCTTATTGTTGAGATAGTTAAAAAAGATATGACGACACAAGAAGCGTTACGAGCATTGGCGGATTTTAGTGGCGTAAAACTACGTGAGTTTGGCTATGCTGGGCTAAAAGATAAGCAAGGAATGACAACACAGTTTATCTCTTTACCACGTAAATTTGAAGCAAATTTATCAAATTTTAACCATGAAAAGATGAAGATCTTAAACGTAACAGCTCATAATAATAAGCTACGCATAGGACATTTAAAAGGTAATAGCTTTTTTATTCGTCTTAAAAAGGTATTACCAAGTGAAGCAATAAAGCTTTCAAATGTTATTGAAACACTTGATAAGATTGGCTACGCAAACTACTTTGGCTATCAAAGGTTTGGTAAATTCGGGGATAACGCACAAAGTGGGTTTGAGCTATTACAAAAAGGAACACTAAATGGCAAACGGCTAAACAACCCAAGAATGAGCGAGTTTCTTATATCGGCGTATCAAAGCGATCTTTTTAATCGTTGGCTTAGTAAACGTGTTGAAATTTCAAGGTTTATGCAGGATTTTAGCGTCAAAGAGTTAAGTGAAATTTATAAATTTTTTAGCCTTGATGAGATAAAAAGCATAAAGACTCAAAAGCAGTTTTATAAGCTAATTAGTGGCGAAGTTTTAGGGCATTATCCGCATGGAAAGTGCTTTTTATGTGAGGATATAGACGTTGAACTGGCTCGTTTTAATGCACGTGATATAACTAGTTGTGGTCTTATCGTGGGTGCAAAGGCATATAAAAGTATTGGCACAGCAAAGCTTATTGAAGACGAAATTTTTAGCCAAGCACGTGAGTTTGAGGATAAGATGAACTGTAGTAGGAGATTTGCGTGGTGCTATCTTGAGAGCGTAAAGTATAAGTATATCCCTGAAAATGCACATTTTACGATGGAATTTACATTGCAAAAAGGGTCGTATGCTACGGTTGTATTAGAAGAGATCTTGCATAGAGATATTTTTGAGTGAAATTTCTCGGTTAGAGTGGGTTTAGAAGATTTTTTGCATAGTTACTTTAGTTGCAAAAACACAAAATATAAATGTGCTTACGTTACCATTTGACGTTTAGAGTTGCTTTGTCAATAATAGTAGAGAGTAGTTATTATTTGAAGGAAGTAGATGAGAGTAAGGGTTGTTGCAATGATGAATGTTTGACAGATAAATATGATTGTAGTGTTGGCTGTAAAATTTAAGTTATGAAAATGATGATAAATGCGAAAACGATCAAAATGAGGAGCTTAAAAGCTTAGATGAGTTTTGATAATTTTTTAGATGGTTTTACTATAAGCTTTTAAATTTTAAATATTTTTTGTACCAAAATGATAAAAATGGCGAGCATTATGAGCTTGGCATGGGTAAGATAACTGACAAAATTTGGAAAAGTGTTTAAAATTAGTTATAATTCACGCTTGGCACGGTAAGTGATTGCTTCAGTAGAAGAGGAAAGTCCGAGCTGCAAAAGACAGAAGTTCCATCTAACGGATGGCTAGGGAAACCTAAGGGAAAGTGTAACAGAGAGCAGACTGCCGCTAATGGCGGTAAAGGTGAAACGGTGGGGTAAGAGCCCACCAGCGTTGCGTGAAAATGCGACGGCTTTATAAACCCAACTTGCAGCAAGAAGGGATGGTTTTAGTCTTTATTTTAACCCTTCGCTAGAGCTGGTTTGTAAAATCCAGCGTAGATAAATAATCACTCACGACAGAACTCGGCTTATCGCCGTGCCACTTAAATTTATAGATTTATGATATATAGTTACGGATGTTTTTTAGCTTTTTTAGCTCTAAACTTAAGGAGTTTTTACTTTCTTTAAATATTTTTATTGCTTGTTGCGTGAGTATAGTGGCCTCTTGTACTTCATTTATATCTGTGAATTTGCTTGGTCGCTCACTTATTAAACTCTCTATAGTTTGTAAGTCTGAGTTTAAAATAGCTATTTTAAATTTATTAAGCCAAGTCATTGTGCAGTCGCCTCTTTCCACGCTTCAAGTAGCTGTTTTACGACATTTACGACCTCGTCTAGGTGCTTTTCATCGTTGCTTATATTTGCTTGAGAGAGTAGCTGAATTTGTCTAGCATATAGTCCGCTTAGATAGTGCGAGATATTACCCTGAGTGTAGTCAAGTGAGTTTAAAAGCTCTATAAATATTGCATTTGCACGGTTTATAAAATACACCTTTTTTTCTACATCATTACTCTGCATAGACTTTCTTGCTCTAAAAATAAATCTCAAAATTCCCTCATAAAGCATCTCGATGAGTTTTTCGGAGGATTCTATACCTCCAACGGTATTTTGAGAATAGGCTGCGTAAGCTAAGTTATTTTGCATTTAAATTCCTACTTTTTTGATATTAGTTCAGCATCTATCATCGTCTTTAGTGTTGAGAATTGCCTCTCTAAATTTGCTATGACTTTATCGTAAGCTAAAAATCTTTCACTCATAATCTCATATTTTGTATTTAAACTCTCAGCCGACTTTGTTTTTTCAGTCTCTAGCTTTATTTTTTCATTTGTCAGTTGCTTTCCGTAAAGCGTTAAAGAGCCATTGTCTTTGTTTGTAAGACCATCAAGTGCTGTGTTTAAAGATGAAAATACACCTTCTGTTGTTGTCTTTTTAGATGATACGCTAAGCGATGATAACCCAAATTTATTTAAAATATTATCATCTCCTTTGATATCAATAGTCGTGCCGTCTGTGCTTTTTAAGATGATGCCATCTTCTGAATTGTTAAGCGATGCTTTTACGCCACTTATGCCAGCCTCATTTATAGCTTGAAGTAACGTCAATGCGTTTTGTTTTGATGTATGGCTGCTAGTCGTTTTTAGCTTTATCTGTGTGCCATTTATAGTTAAATTGTTACCTGTCAGCTCAAGTTCACCAGCTTCTACAGCTTTTGAACCTACTACTTGGACGGTTGAGTATGTTGTGCTACCGGTGAAAAATTTCTGCACTTCTTTTAGATTACTTGTTAGTTTTGAGTTTAGCGTTGAGCTATCAAGCTTTAAAAGCCCATCTTCACTCAGTGAAAGGCCAAAGTCTGTTAAGCTAAATATTGAGCTTCTTGGTATTTTTTTAATATTTCCGTCTTCAGCCATTGAACGCAAACTAAAACTATCTTGGTCGCCAATGGTTTTAGTCGAAAATAGAATTTTATTTATCGTTGATTTAATACTTGTTATTTCGTTTACACCTTGGAATGTACCTGAATTTTTAGTTTCAGAGTTGTAATCAGTCGCTACACTTAAGTTATTCATAAGTTTATTATAGCTATTTACTAGATTATTTATCTCTTCTTTTATAGCTTCTGTATCTTCTGTGATCTTAAATGATGTCTTTCCGGTCTCTTTAAGTGTCAATCTTAAACCAACGCTTAAATCCTTAACTTCATTTGAACTACGCTTTATGTTTACATTATTGTAGGTAAATTCTGCATCTTGTGCCTTTGAAATTCTTGCACTTTCGATATTGTCTGTATCCCAGCCAAATACTTTTAAAAGCTCATTTGAAGTTACTGCTCCATTATTTTGTGTGCCACTAGTAGCGATATCACCAAATGTTATAGCGTTATCTGCACCAGTATTTTTAGATTGAAGTATTAGCTGGTATGGATTATCTCCGCCGACATTTAAAATTTTAGCTTGAACGTCACCACCAGTTTTTTCATTTATCATATCGGCTAGTTCTTGAAATGATGTTGATGATTTTACTTCGATTTTGTAGTCTATACCACCAAATTTTAGATTAAAAGATCCAGCTTTACCAATGATAGAATCTGCACTTTTAAATTTTGAGCTTTGGTATACATCACGTTGTGCCAATTGCTTAACATCTATATCAAAATCTTGTAAATTTACACCAGTTTCAGCTACTAGTGTGGCACTTGTGCCGTTTGAAGTAGTGCCACGTTTTAGGTATAAAGTCTCATTGCTTAGTGATGAAACTGATGATTTAAGAGTGCTTACAAGCGTCTTTATAGACGAAAGATCTTTTTGTTTTGTTACATTTTTTTCAATTTTGCTTGTTATTGGCGTTACTTGTACCTTTTGATCTGCTGCTTTTAGTTTATCGATGACCTCTTGCGTTAAAACGTTACTTCCAAGTCCTAGTGAAGTTACTGTTCCTAATGCCATTTTTAACCTTTCTTGTCAAATAAAACTCCAATGGCCTCTCTAAAATATTCACTTAATTTTATAATCTGCTCATTTGGGATTTTTCTTATTATATTACCTGTTTTTGAGTCCATTACATCTACATAAAGGGCTTGTATTTTGTCATTATAGGCAAATCTTACGCTAGTATCAAGTGCTTCCATATTGTCATTTAGCTTATTAGTTGCCTCATTTATCATCTTTACCATATCTTCTTGAGACAGCTCTTGTTTGTCTTCGACTACATCAGGTCTAATTTGTGTTTGTTCGATCTGTCTAGTCTGGCTTGATTCTTGCACAGTAGTAGCTAACGACGCTTCAACGTTTTGATTGGCTACCTTGAAAATCTCCATATTTTACTCCTTAAAAATTTCCTTACAGGAGTTATATCGGCAATATTTTAAATTTATTTATATATAAATTTGATAAAATCCACAAAAAGGATCAAAAAAATGAAAATTTCTTGTGAATGCGAGTGTATTTTATTGCAAAACTCGCTTATGTTGTTTTTAAAAGACCATATTTCTCACTATAAAGATTGTGATTTTGTAATAACCGATAGACGATTAAACATACAAAAACCGCAGTTTATCATCGCAGATAATGCCGCTCATCTTAGTGTGCCATTTAGCAAAAATACCCTTTTTAATATGTTAGATGAGTTTTATTCGGCCATTCAACTTAAACAAGTTTTACACAAAGAGATACAAAATGTTGATATAGAAGCTCAAGTCGGTGCTTTGGTGGATAAATTTAAAGCCGATCTTATAGCACTTTTAAGGGCAAAATTTGAATAAGCTTTACACTATAATATCAAGCGGAAAATTTAAAGGCAGAAGGCTTGAACTGCCAAATTTAAATACTACTAGAAGTACAAAGAGCATAGTTAAAGGCTCGTTTTTTGATACACTTAGAAGTGAATTAAAAGACAAGGTGTTTATCGAGGGTTTTGGAGGAAGTGCAGTAATGGCGTGTGAAGCTCTTAGTAACGGTGCTTTTAAAGCTATTGCGATAGAAAAAGACAGATTCGCCTTTAAGATAACTCAAAAAAATATGCAAAGTATCGATTCTATAAATTTAAGTGCGATAAATGGCGATAGCTTCGTTCTTTTGCCAGATATTATCGCTAAACAAACAAAACCAGTTTTATTATATCTTGATCCACCTTTTGACACTAAAGAAGGCTTTGATGGCGTATATGACACACTTGTCGAGCTTGTGAATAAATTTAAAAGAGATAAAATTTTTATGATAGTTTTTGAACATGCAAGTAGTTTTAAATTTAGTAAAAATATTGCTGATTTTACCCTTGTAAAATTTAAAAAATTTGGAGCTACAACACTTTCTTATTTTGCTTGATTTTTATCTTAGCTTTTCTTTGGAACGCTTTTTGCTTCAAAACTTAATAGAGTATAAAAATTAGGAATAAAAATGGTTAAATTTTCATCTTTTATTTTGGCTTCGTTTTTAGCTACTAACGCCTTTTCAACACAGATAAAAGATCTAGCAAATGTCGTAGGAGTGCGTGAAAATCAACTTATAGGATATGGCTTGGTTGTAGGACTAAATGGCACTGGAGATGGCTCAACGTCTGAATTTACGCTTCAATCTTTATCAAATATGCTTCAAACTGTCAATGTTAAGATTAATCCAGATGATATAAAGTCAAAAAATACTGCCGCAGTCATAGTAACGGCGACTTTGCCACCATTTGCTAGACATGGCGATAAGCTAGATGTCATTATCTCATCGATCGGTGATGCTAAGAGTTTACAAGGCGGAACGCTACTTATGACACCGCTAAAAGGAGTAGATGGCGATATATATGCGTTAGCACAAGGATCGATGAGTATCGGCGGCAAGAGTGCTGGTAGAGCAAATGCTGGTGGTAATCACGTAACAGCCGGGACAATATTTAACGGAGCGTTAGTTGAACGTGAGGTTATCTATGATATTTACAATCAAAAATCTATAAATTTAAGTTTAAAAAATACAAATTTTAAAACTGCTATCGATATAGAAAATGCTATAAATGCTAACATCGGCGATGAGATAGCAAAAGCGATAGATCCACGCACAATAGTATTAAATATACCGCAAGATGCTAATATTATCGAGCTTGTTAGTAGTGTTTTAAATTTAGATATTGATTATGAGATGGAGCAAAAGATCATCATCGATGAACGGACAGGCACGATAGTCAGTGGTATAGATGCTGTTATCGATCCGGTCGTGCTAACACACGGTAATATAACTATCAAAATCGAGCCAAATACATACGATGATATAGCTGATGGAGATATTGATCTACAAGGCGATATAGCGATCACACCAGGAGCAAATTTACTCAAAGTTTCAGGTGAGAAAACAACTGTTGCAAACATAACAAGAGCCTTAAATCGCCTTGGTGCGACACCGACTGATATCATCTCAATACTTGAGAACTTAAAACGAGTCGGTGCCATACATGTGCCGTTGGAGATAATTTAATGCAGATAGATAACACAATGGCGTTAAACGCATATAACGCGATCAGTGCAGACGAGATAAAAAATTTAAAACAAAAACAAGATAATGAGCGTTTACGTGAACAAACTGATGCATTTGAGTCGTTTATGATAAAAGCCGTTTTAGATATAGCTTTAAAAGATGACGAGCAAAATCAGCTCTTTCCAAAAGCGGCTGGATCTGACATATATAAGTCAATGTATAATGATACGATGAGTAGAGCGTTAAGTGGTGGACTTGGATTTTCACAACTTTTATATGATTTTTTAAAGCGAGAGGCTTAAGAAAAATCAAATTTTGCCGATGTAATAGCTGAATAAAATTTAAAGGAAACAATATGATAAGCTCAATAAGCTCACAATCAAGTATTCAGTCAAATACATTTGGTAAATCAAACGTCAAAAAAGAGCCTAAAATCTCGGCTAGTGAGATTAAGGTAAACGACAAATTTAGTGCAATAAAATCAGCGATACAAAATGGTACTTACGAGATAGACATCTCAAAGACAGCAAAGGCAGTAGCTGAAGTAATTGCTTGATAAATTTAAAGGAAGTTAATGTTAAAGAGATATTTGGACAAAGCCATATGCGAGATAGACGCTCTTATAGAGATAACTACGCAAGATATAGAAAATATCAAACAAGCTAAGCATTCAGCTGTTGACGAGAGCGTAAAAAAGAAAAATGCTTTGGTTAAAGAATTTGAAGCGACTAAAAAGGCACTTGATGCAGAGCTAGTTCGTGTATCAAAAGAGAATAACACCACTACGTTTACTGATGTGCTAGATGATGAGATAAAGGATAAACTTGTATTAATGCGTTCAAAGCTCGAAACATTATACGCTAAAAATAAAGAGTATGCAAAACACGTTGTAGCCGTAAAAGGATTTTTTGATTCTCTTAGTAAAAAGATCTTTGGTGAAAGTGTTAGCGAATATGGCTCAATTGATAAGAATAATATATATAAATCAAGGGTTTAATAATGGCAAATATCTTTATGTCTTTAAATACTGGTGTCTCTGGACTAAATGCCGCACAGCTACAGATAAGCACAACTGGAAATAATATTTCAAACGCAGATAGCTCATATTATACAAGACAGCGTGTTGTCCAGTCTGCGTCTATGGCTATGAATACAGTTTCAGGTGGCGTCGGCACTGGCACACAAGTAGATACCATAAAACGCATACATGATGAGTTTGTCTATTCAAGATTAAAAAATGCTTCATCAAATTTAGAAAATACCGAATATAAACAACGCATACTTCAGGAGATAGCACAAAATTTTCCAGACCTAGATGACAAAGGATTAATAAAAGATATACAAAATTACTTTGGTGCGTGGAACGACTTTGCCTCTAATCCAGACGAAGCATCACAAAAGATAAATTTAATAAATTTAACTAGCGTTATGACATCAAGACTGAATGAATCAGCAAAAACACTATCATCTTTACAAAAAAACGTAGATGAGACGATACGGATAAATGTTGAAGAGATCAATGACAAGATAAAACAGATCGCAAACATAAACAAGGAGATTCAACGCGTCGAAGCTGGGGCGGATGCAGGCATAAAGATAAATGCCAATGATCTTAGAGATAAACGCGATGAATTAGAACTTGCACTATCAAAACTTGTAAATATTTCATCTTTTAAAAGTGATCTTAGAAGCGACGCTACAGTCGATACTGGTATAACCGATCAAGGTAGATACTATACTTTAAATATAGGTGGCGTAAGTGTTGTTGATGGGATAAACTATCATAAACTTTCGCTAGATACTAAAGATAATAATGGCTTTACTAAAATTTATTATGAGCGTGAAGATGGCAAACGCATACCAATGGAGGATAAGATAACAAATGGCAAGATCGGTGCAACACTTGATCTTCGCGGTCGTAACTATGACCCTAGCACACAAAAATTTAGCGATGGAATGATACAAAAATATATAGATAATCTTGATACTTTCGCTCAAACTTTGATAGTAAATACAAATAATATCTACTCAAAATCAGCTGTAGAAATTTCATCTAGTAATGATTTTAGTTATCTTGAAGATGATAAAACGCTTAGAAATTTTAGCAATGTTATCCAAGATGGTAGTTTTGATGTCATTGTCTATGATAATCAAGGCAAAGAGATCGCTCGTAAAACAATAAATGTAAATGGCACAACTACGATGAATGACACTACATACGGCAACTCTATTGTTGATGATTTTAATTCAAATACTGATGATAATAATGACAACAATATGACAAATGACGTTAATGACTATTTTACCGCATCGTATTATTATGATAAACAAAAAAATATCGGTAATTTTAGCATAATCCCAAAGCAACTGCAGGGGCAATACAGCATAGCATTAGTTGATAAAGGCACAAATTTTCCAGGAGTTATCGGTACTAATAGATTTTTCAATGGTACAAATGCTAGCAACATAAATATAAATAACGACTTTACTCAAGATCATACAAAACTACGTGCCTACTCGACACCTATAGTGGGTAATAATAAAGTAGCAAATGAGATGTTGCAACTTCAGTATAAAAAGGTTACATTTTATTCAAATGGCATAGCACTAAATCGTGACGAGACGATCGAGGGGTATTATCGCTATCTTACGACTAATATCGCAAGCGATACAGAGTCAAACAACATAACAAACGATACAAATACATCACTTCAAAAAACCGCTCAATCGGAATTTCAGTCTATTAGTGGCGTTGACACAAATGAAGAGCTTACAAATTTGATACGTTTTCAAGCAAGTTATGGAGCGTCTGCAAAGATCATCACAACCGTTGATGAGATGCTTGATACTCTGCTTTCGCTAAAAAGATAATGCTTAAAGAAATTTTAGATGCTTACGTGCTGGAGAAAAATACCAGCACAGCACTATTTGATGCACCAGATCCACTGCAAGTTGCTACTAAATTTAAAGACCCATTTATCTCGCTTATATGTGCATTATTTGCTTACGGTAACGCTAAGCTTATAGTTAAATTTTTAAACTCTCTTGATTTTACTTTGCTTGATGAGAGTGAAGATTTTATTGTTAAAATTTTAAAAACTCATAAATACCGCTTTCAAACTTGCGAAGATGTAAGGCAGATTTTCATTACTCTTTCACGGTTAAAAAATAGTGCAGATATATGTGATATTGTAAAAAGCGGCTTTGAGCGAGATGGCAAGATGATAGATGGGATAAATGACCTTATTAAATTTATTTACTCGCTAAATGATTATCGCTCGGACGGATATGAATTTTTCTTTGGTAGAGATTTTAAAAACGCTCCAATATCGCCCTATAAACGTTATAATATGTATCTAAGATGGATGGTACGAGATAGTGATATTGATCTAAATTTGTTTAAAACATTGCCAAAGAGTGAGTTGCTTATGCCGCTTGATGTACATACACATAGAGTTTCACTAAATTTAGGCTTGATAAATCGTAAAAGTTACGACTTCAAAGCAGTTTTAGAACTAACACAAAAGCTACGTGAATATGATCCAAAAGACCCTATAAAATACGATTTTGCACTCTATCGCATAGGTCAAAGCGGTGAGCTTGATCGTGTGCGTAAAATGCTAAATTTATAATTTACCATATCTTTACTATTTTATGATAAATTTCTATTAATAAAATTTTTTATTAAGGAGTATAAATGAAAAAACTAGTTTTATTAAGTGCACTTGTTGCAACTATGCTTTTTGCACACGATGGGCACTTTGACCCAAAAGCTGGTAAACACGTGGTTATTTCTATGGAGCAACTAAGCCTGGAAGGCAACAAAGCTGTTGGTGAAGTTGTAGCCGTTGATACAAACTATGGTGTTGCATTTTTCCCAAATTTAAAAGGTCTTGAAACTGGTGCTCACGGATTTCACGTACATACTAACCCTGATTGTGGCTCAACTGAGAAGGGTGTAGGTATGAAAGCTGGCGGACACTGGGATCCAACTGATACCAAAAAGCACTCATTTTCTTGGGATGACAACGGACATAAAGGTGATTTACCGGCACTTTACGTAGACGCTGATGGTAACGCTGTTTATCCTGTTTTAGCTCCAAAGATTAAGAGTGTTGATGAGTTAAAAGGACATTCGCTAATGATACACGTTGGTGGCGATAACCATAGTGATCATCCAAAGCCACTAGGTGGTGGCGGTGCCAGAATGGTTTGTGGCGTAATAAATTGATAACCAAACTACTCATGGGCCTTGAAAAAGGCTCATAAATTACATATTTTATCTAAAATTTTTAAAATTTATTGTAAAATTTACTCTTTAATATTTATTTAAAGCATTATTATGGAATTTGATCTTTTTGCCTATTTTGTATTTTTTGGTGCCGCATTTTTAGGTGGTTTTGTTGATGCGATAGCTGGTGGTGGTGGACTTATTACACTTCCGGCGATTATGGCTATGGGCGTGCCCCCGCACGTAGCCCTTGCCACAAACAAGCTTCAAGGAACATTTGGTAGCTTCACAGCTGCTTTAAATTTTACTCGCAAAGGGATGATTAATTACAAAGAGGCATTTTGGGGTATTATTTTTACCTTTATCGGTGCTATTATCGGTGCAGCACTTATCCTTTTGCTTGATCCAAATTTTTTAAAAACTATCATACCGTTTTTACTCATTGCTATCTTTATCTACACGCTTTTTATGCCAAAAGTAGGTGAAAGCGATAGAGCTTCACGGATGAACTCAAAGGTATTTTATATCATCTTTGGAATGATTTTAGGCTTTTATGATGGCTTTTTTGGACCTGGTGCTGGGTCATTTTGGACGTTTGCACTTGTGATGTTGATTGGTTTAAATATGAAAAAAGCAGTCGCTCATACAAAGCTTTTAAATTTTATTAGTAATGTTGTATCGCTTGGTGTATTTTTACTCGCAGGACACGTACTTTGGATAGTTGGGCTACTTATGGGGGCAGGGCAGATGCTAGGTGCTTATGTGGGTTCAAATATGGTTATCAAAAAAGAGATTAAATTTATAAGGACGATGTTTTTAATCGTAGTTGGTGCGACTATCGTCAAGTTAGTTTATGACTATTTTTGTGGGTGAAGTTAATAAATTTGCCAAAATTGAGTGACCTTAAAAAAAGATTAATCAAATTTTAGATAAAATCACACAAAAATTCTTAAAAGGTTAGGCATGAAGGATTTATTTCTATTTTCAAATATGATTTATCACAGCCACGCATTTGTCTATGCATTTCATTTTTGTCTTGTTGCACTTATTGTAGTTTTAGTTGCAAAACTGTCAGTTAGCAATATGCAACTTGTTCCACGTGGATTACAAAACATAGTAGAGGCGTATCTAAGTGGCGTTCTATCAATGGGTAGAGATACTCTAGGTAGTGAAGAACTTGCTAGAAAGTATGTTCCACTTGTTGCGACTATAGGTTTTGTAGTATTTTTTTCAAATGTTATAGGTATCATACCTGGCTTTGAATCGCCAAGCTCTAGCCTAAATTTAACACTTACATTAGCACTTATTGTCTTTATTTATTATAACTATGAAGGCATTAAAAAGAATGGATTTTCTAAGTATTTTGCCCATTTTATGGGGCCCAGCAAGGCTTTGGCACCACTTATGTTTTTAGTTGAGATCATATCTCACCTATCACGTGTTGTATCCCTATCTTTTCGTCTTTTTGGCAATATTAAAGGTGATGATTTGTTCCTTTTGGTTATGCTTACACTTGCACCTTGGTTTGCACCGTTACCGGCGTATGCTTTACTAACGCTTATGGCAGTTTTACAATCATTCATCTTTATGATGCTAACTTATGTTTATCTGGCTGGTGCAGTTGCTATTGAGGAGCATTAAAATTTAAAAAGTGCATCTAGATTTTAGATGTACTTTGATTTTTATTTGCGGTGGTTGTATCTCCGTATATACTTTCTAACTTATGAACTATCTAAACAAATATAATCCGTTGGGCAATCAAATTCTTTTGCCTTTTTTTATAAATTAGCTTTCATTAATTCTCCTGTGGCTACAGTTTCAGCTATCTCTTTTATTGCAAATTGTGGCTGAGTAAACTCCAAAGTCTATTATATCATCAGGTGCTTGACTTTTTACAAATTTTAAATTTACAAGCTAAGGTTTAGTTGTCATTATGATAGAGGCTTTGTCTTATTCATCGTGTTATAATCCATCTAAATTAAAATACCACTTTCAACCTATCGTCTGTGATATTTCACTAAGCAGAGATAAAGACAAGTCTGGCATTTATTACTGTCTTTGACCTTTCTAACTACTATCTTAAGGTGCTGTGCTACTAATATCATGTTGTGCAGGATTACAAAATTTAAATTTATTAAATAAGTTTAAAGAGTATTTTTGTAATAATGATGGTCTAAGATATTACAAATGGATGAAATTTGCAGTTTTTCAACAAAAAAGATAGTAAATTTTTTATAATTATTAGTATTGTATTTTTACTTTTTCTTGGACTAAACTACTATCTAAACTATAACCTGTTAAAAGATAACATCAGACGGTATGAGACTGAGCTATTTGGACGGATACACGCAAAGGTAGAGGATTGGGCTAGTTCAAATTTTAAGGATATAGAAAAGATAGCACGTCTTTTACAAAATGAAAATATTGCTGATAGCTCGCAAATACAGCCACTGCTTTATAAATTTCAACAAAGTTCAAATTTTCCATACCTTATAATGGGGCTTGATGATGGCAATTTTTACATTTCAGATTATGATTATGTCACACCACACAACTATGACTTAAAGTCGCGTGGCTGGTATAATGATACGCTAAAAGCTGGTGCAACTATCGCTTCAAATCCCTATATATCAATGCGACTTGGGCTTCGTAGTGTCTCTATCTGCACACCTATTAAACTAATCAGTAAACGTGGTGTGTTTTGCGGCGGACAGCCGTTTGAGTTTATGCGGAGCTATTTTAAGGAGTATCAGACTCTTTATGATAAAAATTTATATCTTATAAATAGTGGTGGCGAGATACTAGCTAGTTTTGCAAATTTAAATGAAACTATATCATTTGAAAACATCACTTTGCCAAATGAAAAGTATGTGGCATTTACTATCAAAAACACAAACTGGCAACTTGTTTTTGAAAAAAACCAAGAGCTTTATGCAAGTGAACTTGGTAAATATCTTTTTATAAATTTACTGCTATATGCTTTGTGTGTTTTGATGTATGTGCTTATAAATTTATTTTGGTTTAACAAAAGCAATGCAAGTTCAAAGCAGCTTGATGAGCAAAAAAATTATATTAAAGATATACTTACAAAACAGGTGAGTGGTATATTTATAAACTGCAACGAGAGCTTTGATATCATCTCTGCTAGCACTGAGTTTGAGAATTTTTATGATTTTAAAGATACAAATAATCTAAAAAACAGTATAAATTTAAGTAAGTTTTTAACAGATGATGAAAAGCAAGGCTTTGTAAGTGAGCTAGAGATCTCTCTCACGTCAAGCCAGATACGATATTTTAATATAAATATTGGCATAAATGAGCCTAAGAAATACATTATAACTACCGCACCACTTAGTCAAAATACACCATTTGCTATATCTGTTTTATTTCAAGATGTTAGCTCTATGCAAGAAATTTATAAGACAAGCAACAAGCTTTATAATGCAAATGTAGAAAAATTACTGCTTTTTATAAAGCAAAATATTGACGACGATGGGCTTTGTATAGAGAAGCTCGCTAAAGTAACAGGATACTCTAAATTTCACATACAAAGAGTATTTAAAAACTATATGAATGACAATATCTCTGGATATTTAAGGAGCTATCGTCTTGAACGTGCGGCATTCTTGCTTAAATTTAGCGATGAAAAAGTAAGTGTGATAGCTAAAAAGTGTGGTTTTACTCACAATGAGACGTTTATAAGGTCTTTTTCTAAAACTTATAATTTAGCACCCATAGCATATAGGCAAAATTTAAATATCTTACCGCAAAATCAGCTAGTATTTGAGGAGATAAAACAACAACCAATGAGATTGGCTATAACGCATAAATTTGAAAATTTAGACTTTCTAAAGTCAAAACAAAAAAGCAATATAAAAGACATATTTATATTTTTAGAAAATGGTAACATTGAGCATAAAATTTATGCCACGCACAGTAATGATAGCGAACTATCTTATGTCGAAATTCCAGCTGGTAAGTGGGCGAAAGTAGATGTTGGTGCTACAAATTTATCTTTTGATGAGTTGATGCAAAAGATAAATGAGGTGTTTTATGATGTGAATTTTTATAAATTTAAGCCCCCTTTTATCTATTTTTTATTGACAAATAGTGCAGCTCCTGAATTTATTTACATAAAAATTTAATATTTTATTGACAAAAACATAAATTTATAAAATTTAAATTATATTTCAAATATCTATAAAATAGCTTAAAATAGCTACTTCACATATATTGATAAAAAATGCTTTTAAATTTCATCACACTTTTTATCAAAAATAAACCAAAAAATTTATATTAATATTCCTTTAAAAGATTTTTTAAAGTCTTTGTAAAATTTAAAGGAGAAACAGATGTTTAACGCTTCTAAAAGAAAAGCACTTAAAACCATCGCCTGTTGTTTAGCAACGACGGCTGTGCCTACGTTTTCATTTGGTAAGATGTCAGATAAGGATGTGGGTAGCTGGGACGATGAGTTTGATGCTATTGTGGTTGGCAGTGGATTTGCTGGTTCTGCTGCTATGCTATCACTTCTTGATAGTGGTATAACAAACTGCATAATGATAGAAAAAATGCAGTATCTTGGTGGTAATTCAGCTTATAGTGGAGGTTCTATGGCAGTGGCTGGGACGCCGATACAAGATAGAGATGGCATAAAGGATGATCCAGAGCTTCAGATAAAAGATACGCTAAAAAGCGGACACAATCTAAATGACGTGGAGCTTGTGCGTGAGATGATATATGAAGGTCCTACGACGTTTAAATGGCTCGTTGATAGCGGAGTTAAATTTAAATGGGTGAGTAGGAGTGGCGGACATACCGTGCCTCGCTCACACTCAGCTGGAGCTGGTAGCTATATCACTCGCCCACTTCAAAAAGCTATACGAAAAAATGGTGGCAAGATCGCGACCCGTGTCATAATGGATGAGATTATTTACAATGACAATGGTGAGGTTGTCGGTATAAAAGTGCGTGAGAAGTATGAGTTTAAGTTTGATCCCAAATTTGAAGAAAAAGATAACAAAAGCGGGCAGGTAAGATACTACCGATGTTATGGTGGACTTATACTAGCTACTGGCGGCTGGGGTGCGGATCTTAAATTTAGACAGATTTTTGATCCAGCACTTAGAGATGATGTGCTAACGACAAATCATATGGGTGCGACTGGTTACACGGCACAAAAACTAATTAGCGATGACATTAAATTTATAGATATGCAATATATCCAACGTATGCATGTTACATCAGCGGATGAGCCATTTTTTGGCTTTGCGTATCGCTGGATCACTCGTGGGTATGCTTATGGCATAATGGTAAATCCAAAGACTGGGCTTCGCTTCGTAAACGAGATAGCTGATCGTAAGGTCGGCTCAGACGCTATTTGGGCGATGAATGAAAACGGTCAAAATCATCCTATTTTGATAATGGATATAGAAGGGACAAAGACTGTCGATATCAAGGATTTTCAGCGTGGCTTGAGTGTTGGAGCTATAAAGAAATTTGATACTATGGATGAATTGATCGCACATTATGGCATTAATAAAGAGCCATTTTTAGAGCAATTAAAGAGATATAACTCATTTGTAGACGAGGCCAAGAAGGATAAAAGCTACCGTGATCCTGAGTTTAATAGAAATTTTTCTGATTATAAAGGCAAGTATATTAAAGTAGAAAAGCCACCGTTTTTCGCCTCTCGCCCAGGGCCAAAGGTGCATCACTGCATGGGTGGAGTTAAGACCACGATAGACTGTGAAGTATATAATAATGATATGCAAATAGTTAAAAATTTATATGCTTGCGGAGAGTTAACAGGCGGTAGGCATGGCTTTAATAGACTAGGCTCAAACGCCGTTCTTGACTGTCTTGTTTATGGCAGACGTGCTGGTGTGAAACTAGCACAAAACTATAATTCAAAAAGGGGTGCGTGATGAAAAAATTTATGTTTTTATTATCATTTTTTACTATTCTTTTAAACGCAACCGATCTACACCAAATGAGCCTAGCTAAGATACTAAGAGACTCAAATGGAGAGATAGTGACAAATTTTAGCAAAGAGACTTTTGCGATTAAGGGTATTCATCAAAAGCTAGGACTTGACTGTACTGACTGTCATAAAGAACCAGATGAAAAGATGTATTCATCAGCTATGAATAACTCATGTCTTGAGTGTCACGGTAGTTATGCCAAGCTAGGCGAGAGGACGGGTGCTTTGGGGCATAATGACAACATTCACGCTAGCCCACACTTTGAAGCACTTGACTGCGATACATGTCACAAGTCGCATAAGCCAAGCGTAAATATGTGTTTGCGTTGTCATACTCAAGATAGTATTAAAAATTTAGAAGTAAGATAGGAGTGCAAGATGAAAAATAAAATTTTTATAGCAGTGATACTAACAGCTTTTGTTACTCTTATAGCAACTTATGGTGGTTATCATATGATAAAGGCTACCGGCGAGTATCCATTTTGTGGTAGCTGTCATGAGTGGGATGGAGCTATCGCACAGACAAATTTAGTCGACCCCATCCATGGAGCGGCCAATAAAAGAGGGCTTGGGGCAAAATGTAGTGACTGTCACCTGCCACATGATAGCCTTGCAAACTATATCTTTTCAAAGGTAAAAAATGGTATCGCAGAGGGTTGGACAACTATGATAGGCGATCCTAGTAAAAAAGACTGGATAGCTAACCGTGAACATGCAAGAGCAAACTACACATTTGATAGCTCTTGTATAAAGTGCCATAGCAGTATAACACAAAAAATAGACGCCAATACAACAATAGCAGCTGAGAAAATGCACTTAAAATACATTGAGTTTAAAAATACAAGCGATGAGCTAAAATGCACGAGTTGTCATAAAAATGTAGGACATTATGAGCTTGGCAAGATGCTTGTAGAGCAAAAATATAAAGTGGCTGATAGTTGGGATGAGTGGATAAAGATGAATAAATAGACTAAAAAATAATAAATTTAAGGGAGTGTCGTCTCCCTTAAATTTAAAATCCCCAATTTTTAGATAACTTAAAAGAAATAATTGATAAAATACAGCTTTAAAAATACGTAATATCAAAGGTAAATTATGTTTGAAGTTGTTATCGGCTTAGAGGTTCATACCCAACTTAATACAAAAACTAAAATTTTCTGTTCTTGCTCGACTAGCTTTGGAGATGAGCCAAATACTCACGTCTGTCCGACTTGTTTGGCTTTGCCGGGTGCGTTGCCTGTGCTAAATAAAGAGGCGGTTAAAAAGGCGATTAGCTTTGGCACGGCAGTGAATGCAAAAATCAATAAAAAATCAATCTTTAACCGCAAAAACTACTTCTACCCAGATCTGCCAAAGGCATATCAAATTTCTCAGTTTGAAGTGCCGATAGTCGAGAATGGAGAGCTTTATATAGATGTAAATGGCGAGAAAAAGCGTATCGGCATTACTCGGGCTCATCTTGAAGAAGATGCGGGTAAGAATATCCACGAAGATGATCATAGCTTAGTTGATCTAAACCGTGCAGGTACACCGCTACTTGAGATAGTTAGCGAACCAGATATGCGTAGTAGTGATGAAGCGGTGGCATACCTTAAAAAGCTACATTCAATTTTACGATTTTTAAACATAAGCGATGCAAATATGCAAGAAGGTAGCTTTCGTTGCGATGCAAACGTGAGTATTCGTCCAAAGGGCGATACAAGACTTTATACCCGTGTTGAGATAAAGAACCTAAACTCATTTAAATTTATTCAAAAAGCAATTGATTATGAAGTTGAACGCCAAAGTGAGGCTTGGCAGAGCGGTAAATATGATGATGAGGTTTATCAAGAAACACGACTTTTTGATACTGTAAATTTAGTAACTCGCTCAATGCGTGGTAAAGAAGATAGTGCAGAATATCGCTACTTTCCAGACCCTGACTTACTACCTGTTATCGTTGAAGATGAGATGTATAATGAGGCAATAAAGATACCTGAGTTAGCCGACGAGAAAGTTGTGCGTTACCAAAAAGAGTTTGGCATAAAAGAAGACGATGCCATAAATTTAGTAAGTACGGCTGAGATGGCTAGGTATTTTGAAGATCTTGTAGCAGCTAAAATTTCACCTAAGCTTTGCGTTACTTGGCTTTTAGTTGAGCTTCTAGGACGTCTTAAAAATGGCGTTACTATTGAGACAAGTCCGGTTAATAGTATAATGATGATAGAGCTTTTAACTCGCATAGAAGATGGCACGATAAGTGGCAAGGCCGGGAAAGAGGTTCTTGATTATCTGCTTGAAAATCCAAATGAAAATGTGGATAATATCATAGAAAAGCTTGGCTTAAAGCAAGTTAGTGACGATGGTGCGATACTAACTATAATAGATAAAATTTTAAATGAAAATACTGATAAAATCGCCGAATACAAAGCAGGCAAAGATAAGATGTTTGGCTTTTTCGTCGGCCAGGTTATGAAAGAGGGCAAAGGTGCTTTTAATCCAAATAAGGTCAATAGTCTACTAAAGGAGAAATTAAGCTAAGTTTGGTATTTTAATGTGCTTAAATTGTGAGATCAAACGGAGATAAAATGAGTGAAAAGATCGCCATCATCGGTGCTGGAAAGTGGGGAAGTGCGTTATTTCACGCATTATCACAGGAAAATGAGTGTATAATTAGCTCACGTACTCCGCGAGAGATGAGAAATTTTGTCTCACTTGATGAGGCATTAAGATGTAAATATCTTGTATTTACTATACCTACACAAAGTATCGGTGAGTGGTTAACACAAAATTTTAAAGATAGTGGACAGAAAATTTTAGTAGCAAGCAAAGGAATAGAGACTAAAAGCTCACGATTTTTAAATGAAATTTACGAAGAGTTTGTGTCGAGCAAAAATTTAGCCTTTTTGTCTGGACCAACGTTTGCTAAAGAGGTTGAAAAACAGCTACCTTGTGCCTTAGTCATAAACTCTTATAATGCAGAACTTGCAGCAAAATTTGCTAGTTTTTTTCCAAAATATATAAAGGCTTACACTTCTGATGATGTCATTGGTGCAGAGGTTTGCGGTGCATATAAAAATGTCATAGCCATAGCTGGTGGGATATGCGATGGGCTAGGACTTGGTAACAACGCACGAGCTAGTCTGATATCACGCGGGCTTGTTGAGATGGCTAGATTTGGTAAATTTTTTGATGCAAAAGACGAGACATTTTTAGGGCTTAGTGGGGCTGGAGATCTGTTCTTAACAGCTTCAAGCATACTTTCACGCAACTATCGTGTGGGACTAGGTATCGCTAAAAATGAAAAGCTTGAGAAAATTTTAAATGAGCTTGGCGAGATCGCTGAAGGCGTAGATACTGCACGTGCGATAGCAAATTTAAGCCAACAAAATGGCATTTATACACCCATAGTTGATGAGGTAGTTAAGATGCTTGATGGTAAAGATGTTTATGAGAGCTTAAAGTCTCTTTTAGTGCGAAAATGAAAGTTTTTAAGCTATTTTTTATAGCGTTTTTTACGTTAAGCTCAAATGCTGCTGAGCCGACATTACGCCAAAAAGTTTCACAGATGATTATAGTGGGGTTTGATGGCAAAAGTACCAAAGATGCAAGTGTGAGAGCTATGCTAAGCGACGCCGGATATGGGCGTTTTGGTGGCGTGATGTTACTTAGTAGAAATGTGCAAGATAAGGCTCAACTAACTGCACTAAATACTGCAATAAAGGCAAAACAACCAAAAATTTTTATAGCGATTGATGAAGAGGGTGGTAATGTAACACGTATGAAAGACGTTAGTTTCGGGAGTGCCTATCCAAGTGCTAGGGAGGTTGCAAGTAGCCTTAATATAAATCAAGCAGCTGAGCTTTATGTAAAAATGGCTCAAAGTTTAGCTCAAATTGGCGTAAATTTAAATTTTGCTCCAGTTGTTGATCTGCACGATGATGACTCACCAATTATCGGTGCAAGAGGTAGGGCGTTTAGCGAAAATGCTAGTAAAGTTATATTTTATGCAGATGTTTTTATAAGAGCTTTTGCTCAAAATAACATTATGACGACACTTAAACACTTTCCAGGACACGGCAATTCACGACAAGACTCTCACAAACAAAAAAGTATCGTAAATATTGACAGAAACGCACTTTTACCGTATCGTGAGATGAGTCATAGGGCGGATATGATTATGGTCGGGCACCTTTTTGTAAAAGATGTAGATGAGAGCAATCCCGCCACGCTTTCAAAGGCGGTAATAAGTGGCATATTGCGTGACGAGTTGGGATATAATGGCGTTGTTATAAGCGATGATATGCTGATGCTTGGTGCTGGTGATGAGCCACTTAAACAAAAGATTATTAAATTTATAAATGCAGGTGGCGATATATTATTATTTAGTGAGTTTAAAATAGGCGATCGTCGCACAGCTGACATAGTCACACAACACATAATAGACGCAATTAGTGAAAAAAAGATAAGCAGAGAGCGGATAGATATTTCATATAAACGTATAAAAATGCTTAAAGATAAATACATAAAATAGTGAGTAAAATTTTATGTATTTTAGCTGGAATTTATAAATTTTAGCTAAAATACATTTAGCTTTTAAAATGCGGGAATAGCTCAGGGGTAGAGCACGACCTTCCCAAGGTTGGGGTCGCGAGTTCGATTCTCGTTTCCCGCTCCATAAATTTACAAATTTTCAAACGCTACTTTTAAATTATCCCTAACTTCATCATTTATAGCTTCACTATCTTTTAAATTTTCATCTATAATCACCGTTAATCGCTCAAGTAGCTCTGTTATCTCATTTTCCCATTTTTGTGGATTTTTTGTGTTTAAATTCATTGTTTGTATAAATGTTAGCTTTTTGCTAAGGTTGCTTAAAGACTCTAAAAAGCTATCTTTTAACTCATCATTTTTTAGTTTGCCATCATAAAGCCCCTTTTGTTTTATCTCACGAATCTGGATATCAATCGCATCACAAAAATGCTGATATTTGCGTGTATCAATCACTTCATCAACACTTAGTGAGTGGGTATTTGATGATAGGTTTTGTGCTTGTGTTTTATCTATATTGCGTGTTAGTTTTTGGATATTCATATATAGCACAAAGCCAGCTACTATCGCTATAAATAGATATAATTGTATTTCATTCACCTATGATCCTTTTTATATGTGTAAATTCCATAAGCACTAACTACAAAAAGAGCGAGCCAGATAAGGCAAAATGAGACTAATTTGTAGGTAGCTATGCTCTCATTATATACAAAAATAGCTAAAAGCATAGAGATACTTGGATTTATGTATTGAGTATAACCTATGGTGCTTAAGCTGATTAGCTTTGTTGCGGCAGTAAAAAATAGTAGTGGCACGATTGTAACTGGACCACAAAGGATTAATAACATTCCATTTTTATCTAGATTAAAATGGTTATCTCCTACGCTAATAAGATAGAAAATATATGCGATACCGATAGGTGAAATGAGTAAATTTTCTATAAAAAGCCCCTCCAATGCACCGATTTTGACCTTTTTTCTAATTAAGGCATAAACAGAGACAATTGCCGCTAAAGAGATTGCCAAAATAGGAAGTGTCCCGACTGCAACCACTTGAATACCAATAGCAATCATAACAATAAAAAATGAAATTTTCGCACCAAAGCTAAGCTGTTCTTTGAGTATAAAATACCCTATTAATATAGAAAATATAGGGCTTATAAAATTACCCAAACTTGCCTCTAAAACTAGATCATTATCTACTGCATACACAAAAATACACCAACTTAGAGCAAGAGCAAAACCACTTACAAAAAGCCAAAAGCTTACACGAAAATTTAATAAATTTGCTCTAACACTTTTAAGGCGTCCAAGCCAAGCTAATAAGATAAACAGCACTATCACTGACCACAAAATGCGGTGAGCGACTATCTCGTATGGATTTACACCTTCAAATTGTTTAAAAAATACGACTAAAAAGCCCCATAGCACAAAAGCTGATAGTGCGTATATAAGACCTATTTTATCTGTTTTTTCGCTATTTTTCACCTATTTTTGTCCTTTAAATTTATGTAAAAATCCATTTGTACCGATAAGAAAAAGTGCAAACCAAATAAGCGTAAACGATATTATCTTATAAATATCTAAATTCTCGCCAAATACAAATACCGCACAAAGCATTCCTATCGTTGGACTGATGTATTGTAAGTAGCCTATTGTGCTTAAATTTATACGTGATGTTGCAGCATTAAAACATATCAAAGGAATGATTGTTGTTATGCCTGAAATTATCATAAGTATTGAGTTTGAGCTACTCATAAAATGCCCTTGACCAATAAATGCAAGATATAAAATGTATCCGATAGCAATCGGAGAAATGAGTAAAGTCTCAATAAAAAGTCCGTCTGTCGCCGCAACATTTATATGCTTTCTAACAGAGCCATAAAGTGCAAATGACAAAGGTAAAATGATCGCAATAAGTGGTAATCTACCAAGTGCGTAAATCTGAACCATGATTGCTATAATAACAATAAACATTGCTATTTTTGAGATCGTATTTAAGCGTTCTTTAAAGAATATCACACCAAAGAGCATGTTCATCAAAGGATTTATGAAATATCCTATGCTACTTTCTAAAATTTTACCATTATTTACACCATAAACATACACTCCCCAGTTGATACTAATAAGAGCACCGCTAATAAAAAGAGCCTTTAATATTGTATGATTTTGCAATAAAATTTTGATATTTTTAAATTTTTTTAGTGTAATTAAGGCTATAGTAAGAAATAAAAACGACCAAATAATACGGTGAGCCAAGATCTCATACGCATCTACATTTTTATCAAAAAGGTTAAAAAATAGTGGTAAAAACCCCCACATTACAAATGCACTAATTGCAAAAATAAGACCTTGTTGTTTATCATTTAGATGCATTTTTGATTTTACCTTCTTAAATTTATAAAAGTGTGATTATAGGCTTTTTATCTTTAATTATGTATTAACGATTTTTTATTTA
This sequence comes from Campylobacter anatolicus, assembly GCF_018145655.1. Lineage (NCBI taxonomy): Bacteria > Pseudomonadati > Campylobacterota > Epsilonproteobacteria > Campylobacterales > Campylobacteraceae > Campylobacter > Campylobacter anatolicus. The sequence continues at coordinate 212,091 of NZ_JAGSSY010000003.1, read as the reverse complement.
AGTTTACCGTGATATAATCAAGCTTTTAATTTTAATAATTAGGACGAAAAATGAGCTGGAGTCGTGAAAGCTGGAGAGAGTATAAAATTTTACAACAACCAAAATATGAAAACTTAGATGAACTTAAAAGGGTTGAGAGTAGGTTAAAGACGATGCCGCCGCTTGTTTTTGCTGGTGAGGCTAGAAATTTAAAGCAAGATCTGGCTAGAGCTTGTGAAGGTAAAGCGTTTTTGCTCCAAGGTGGCGACTGTGCTGAGAGCTTTTCAAATTTTAGTGCAAACAACATTCGTGATATGTTTAAGCTACTTTTGCAAATGGCGATAGTTCTTACATTTGCAGGTGGCTCCCCTGTAGTTAAGGTCGGTCGCGTGGCAGGACAGTTTGCAAAGCCTAGAAGTAGTGATTATGAAGATATAAATGGCATAAGTTTACCAAGCTATCGCGGAGATATAATAAATGGCTTTGACTTTAATGAGGTTGCTCGTGTAGCTGACCCTGCACGAATGCTTGAGGCTTATTACCAAAGTGCCTCTACGATGAATTTACTTCGTTCATTCTCTCGAGGTGGTTTGGCTGACCTTCATCAGGTGCATAAGTGGAATTTGGGCTTTATAAAACGTCCAGAGATAGGCGAAAGATATGCAAAACTAGCCGACGAGCTTACTAAGACTTTAGCGTTTATGGAGGCAGTTGGGTTAAATTCACAAAATACTCCAACGCTTAATCAAACTGCTGTTTATACATCTCACGAAGCACTTTTATTGCCTTATGAGGAGGCTTTAACACGTGAAGATAGCTTAACTGGTGAGTGGTATGATTGCTCGGCACATATGCTTTGGATAGGGGAGAGAACTCGTGGTATTGATGACGCTCATGTGCATTTTTTAAGTGGAGTTAAAAACCCACTTGGTGTAAAGATAGGACCGAATGCAACTGCTGATGATGTTAAAAAACTAGCTGCAAAACTCAACCCAAGCAACGAAGCAGGGCGACTAAACGTTATCATTAGAATGGGTGCAGATAAGATAGGCGATAAGCTACCACAAATTTTACGTGAGTTAAAACGCGAGGGACTAAATATCCTTTATAGCACAGACCCAATGCACGGTAACACAATAAAGACATCAAACAACTACAAAACTCGTGAATTTGCTAAAATTACAAGTGAAGTTAAGAGCTTTTTTGAAATTCATCGTGCGGAGGGGACGCATCCAGGTGGTGTTCATTTAGAGATGACAGGGCAGGACGTAACAGAATGCACGGGTGGTGCGTTTAGGCTAAGCGAACAAGATCTATCCGATAGGTATGAGACGCAGTGCGATCCTAGACTAAATGCAGATCAAGCCCTTGAACTAGCATTTTTGATAGCTGACTTTGTAAAAAAAGGCTAGTATTGACCGCTTCGGCGGTCTTTATAAAATTTCTTAAATTTTAATCTATTTTCTGTTAAATTATCAATAAAAATATCAATTAAGGGAGATATAATGTCAAACGTCTATGATATAGTTGTCGTAGGTGGTGGTCCTTGCGGTATAGCAGCGGTTGTAGAAGCGACAAAAAATGGTTTAAAAGATGTTCTTTTGTTAGAAAAAGGGGACAACCATAGCCAAACTATACGTAAATTTTATAAGGACAATAAGCGTGTAGATAAGGAGTACAAGGGACAAGACAGTACTATACACGGAGTCGTGGCATTTGAAGATGGCACAAAAGAGAGCACGCTTGATTATTTTGATAAGTTGCTTGATGATGAAAAGATAGAGGCACACTTTAACTCAGAAGTTGAGAGTGTAAAAAAAGTCAATGATATCTTTGTTATAACAACGGCAAGAGCGAGATACGAAGCCAAAAATGTTATGATAAGTATCGGCAAAATGGGGCGACCAAATAAGCCTGATTATAAAATACCACCGTCATTAAATAATGTGATAAATTTTAACCTTGATAACTGCTCAAAGGGTGAGAAGGTTTTAGTCGTAGGCGGTGGAAACTCGGCAGTTGAGTATGCCATAGAGCTTTGTGTTTATAACGACACCACTATCGCATACAGAAAGGATAGTTTCTTGCGTGTAAATGATACGAATAAAGAGGCACTTTTTGAACTTGAAAAGCATAATAATATCAGAGTTAGACTAAATCACGATGTGTCCGAGCTAGAAAATGAATCAGGTAAGGTAAAGGTAACTTATACAAATGGAAAGGTGAGGTTTTATGACCGTATAATATATGCTATCGGTGGGTCAAGTCCAGTTGATTTTTTACAAAGATGTTCTATAAAGATGGATGAGAAGGGTAATCCTATCGTAAATGAGAATTTTGAGAGTGATATAGCCGGGCTTTATGTAGGTGGTGATATAGTGCTAAAAAATGGTGGTTCTATCGTTGTAGCACTTAATCATGCTCATAAAGTCATACAAGATATCATTGCAAAAAGAGGATAATTTTTGAATTTTTTAAAAGCTTCATTTGTTGCTATTATCACAGTTTTTTTGATGTTAGTTGGATTTGAGTTTGATATTTTTAAATTTCAAAAAGCTGAAGTTAATTCAACTTTAAGTGAAGAGACGCAGAAAATTTATGCCATAACGTTTGCAAATTTGCCAGATGAAGAGAAACAAAAATATATCAGTAAAGAAGACCTTTATGAATATGGTGGATATATAACTCCAAAAAGCTATACTGAAAATTTTAGTGTAAAAGATGATAAACCACTAAGCAATAATATAGAAGAGCTTCAATCTAAAGTGCGTGAGCTAAGTGAGAAAAATGCTATTTTAGCACAAGACAATATAGATATAAGCGAAAAAAATTTAGACTTTATTACAAAAATCAGTCAAATGAAAAATAGTATAGAAGATGAGAAAAATGAAATTTTAGCTGATAATGAGCGAAAGCTAAATGAGTTAGAAGCACAACACCTTGAAAATATCCAGATACTCACAAAACGACTAAATGAAGCACAGGCTGATATGATTGAAAGCTCAAAAGGGTATGAAAAAAAGATAATCGACCTTGAAAATTTGATAAATGACACTAAACTAAGTGATGAAAAAGAGATTATGGCTCTTGTAAATGAGTTTGGTCATTTTCGCCAAGTAGCTGAGGCAAATTTTACTGATCTTAAGGCTAAAAATAATGAGTTAAATACGCAAATAACACAAAAAAATATACATATATCAGAACTTGAAAACAATATAAGCAAAAACACAGACGAGAGCAAAAAATATATTGAAATTCTTAAAAATGAACTAACTCAAAGTAAAAATGATATGCAAAATATTAAATTTTCATACGATAAGGAGCTTGAGCGTATAAAAGATGGTTTTGAGATGCAAAAACTTACACTAGAAGATGAACTGTCTAAAAAGTCAAATGAAATTTTAGATCTTAAATCAGCTATAGATGCAAACCAAACAGCATTTCAAAATAGCGTATTTGAATTAAATGAATTAAAAAGAAATTTAAATAATCAAAGTTTAACCGTTAAGGACTATAGTGGACAAAATTTGGAGCTAAATGCGAGTTTAACAACGCTTAAAAAAAGCTACGATGAGCTAAAAGACAAAAATACCAAGATAGAGCAAGAGCTACGATCAAGTCGTGATATAATAGAGAAATTTAAAAAAGAGGTAAGCTCAAATTTCTCTCAAATTTCAAAGTTAGAGAGCCAAAACAATGATAAAAATGCTAGCATAATATCGCTTAATATAAAGCTTAATAACGCGATTAATGAGCTTGATAACTCACAAAATAAGCTTAAAATTTTAAATGAAAACTTAAATAAAAAAAATAAAATAATAAGTGAAGCAAATGAAACTATAAACTCATATAAGATTCGTTTAAATAAAGCTGATGATAGTTTAAATAAGCTTAAAAATACTATCGAAGCTAAAAATGAAAATATAAGAAATTTAGAAAATAATATAAGTATATTAAAATCAGAACTAAGTGCCAGACAGAGCGAAAATGAGATACAAAAGCGAACGCTTAAGATTGATATGCAAAATTATGAAATTTTACGCCAACAAATCGCAATGTTGGAAAAAGAGATAACCAACAAAGGTGCAATAAAATATATGCAAACGTTACAAAATGAATTGAATTTAGCAAAAACAAGCTTAGCAGAGAGCAATAAAACTATACAGCAGTTAAATTTAAAGATAGCTCAACTAAACTCAAAGTCTTTTAAAAATGATATTAATGCCCAGATCGCTGAGCTACAAAAGGATATAGAACAAAATTTAAATAAACAAGATGAGCTTGAAGATGAAAATATAAACTTAAAGATGATCCTTCAGGCTCAAACTAAGCCTGAAACGCCTACAAAACTAGTGCTGATCTCATCTATCACTTGTAATGATATGGATGCAAATAGCAAGATAAGTGTGATGTGTAAAAATCGTGTAAGTGAGTTTTTGCAACGATTTAACTCAAACTATATCTATGAAATCGTGCCAATCGTTGATAAAAGAAATTTTGTTCTACCTCAAAATGTAACTCAAAATATCAAAAAAGACGACCTTGGCCGGTTGAATAATTATGTAAATTACGGCGTTGGTAAAGAACGTTCAAAGGTGGCAGAGCAACTTTTAAGAGATGAATTTGGTGATTTTGCAAGGATTAGTTTTAGCTCGGATGTGATTATTAAAGATAATATTCGCGGATTTGTCATAAAAGTGTATAGATGATACTAGCTCAACTTGATAATGCTTACCGATACAATAGCGATACACTAGTTCTTTACGACTTTATCTCAAAAATTTTAAAGCCATATTTTAAAGGTGAAGTGCTTGATGTTGGGTGCGGATGTGGGATACTTGGGCTTTTGCTAAAACGTGATTTTGATGGCATAAATTTAAGCTTGCTTGATATTCAAGAGATAAATTTAGAGCTTTCAAGACAAAATGCTAATACGAATTCGCTTGAAGCTAAGTTTATTCATGCTGATTTTACTAAATTTAAAAGCGAGAGTAAATTTGATCTAATCATCTCAAATCCGCCATTTTATCACGATGGAGTAAGTAAAAGCACAAACGAGCATATCGCGATTAGTCGTTATGCCACGCACCTACCTTTGCGTGATTTTATACAAAGTGTAAATTCAAATTTAAAACCACGTGGAGAGATGATATTTTGCTATGATGTAGCGAGTTTGGCGGAAATTTTTGCTATTTTAAAGGAGTTTAAAATGACGCCTATTTGCATTAAATTTATCCATTCAAAAGCAAATAAAGACGCAAATCTGGTTATATTTCACGTTAAAAAGTCATCTCATTCAAAGTGTAAGATTGCACCACCACTTTTTATGATGTGCGGAGATGATTTTAGTGATGAGGCAAAGCGAATTTTTAGTAAAGCACAGACAAAGAGTGAGCTATGGCAGTGATAAAGCAGCAAGGGTTTTGTTATGAATTTGATACAAGTTTTTGTGACAGTTGTGGTGGCAAGTGTTGCACTGGTGAGAGTGGCTATATATGGATAGACGAGGAAGAGATGGCTACTTTAAGCCAACATTTAAATTTAAATATAGATGAGTTTAGGCGAGAGTTTTTGATAAATGTCGGAGCAAAATATAGCATAAAAGAGAAGTCCTATAATGGCGGTTTTGCTTGTGTATTTTTTGATGAGATTAATAAAAACTGCAGTATTTACGAGTATCGTCCGTCGCAGTGCGTGAGTTTTCCATTTTGGGAATATTTTTTAACAAATTTAAAGGAACTTGAGAAAGAATGTATCGGCGTAAGATTTTTATAAAATTTTATATTATTTTTGCTGTTTTTATCAAGGTTGTATTTGCAAATGAAGATGAAGATTTAAAGATAATGCAAGCACTGATGTTTCAAGATAGCGGAGATACACGGAGTGCGATAGTTGTTTATGAGGGGCTTTATAACGAAACAAAGCATAACACATATTTAAAAGAGGCATTAAAACTTGCATTTGTTTCGCAGGATAAAGACTTTGATAGGCTTTTAAAAATTAGCAGCAAGGTGTTAAAAGAAGATAGTGATTTTATACGTATAAAGGTTGCTGATTTTGTCAATCATAAGCGTTTTAGTATAGCACGTCAGATAATTAAAGATCTTGTCACTCGTGAACCAAGCGTCCAAAATATCATAATATTAGGTACAATATGTATGCTTGAAAATGATAGTATAATGGCACTTAAATACTTTGAAGAGGCTTATTCTTTAAGCAAAAGTGAAGATAGCGTTTTGCGTATAGCTGATGTATTGTTAAATCGCCTTGATAACCAAAATGAGGCATTGAAGTATCTTGAAGATTTTAGGCAAGAAAATGGCTGCACTATAGCAGTTTGTGGGATATTGTTAGATCAATATCTATCTCGCGGTGAGCTAGATAATATGATACAGATATATGAAAAACTCTATGAGATTAGTTTGGATAGTAGTTATCTTGATAAGGCGGTTGAAATTTTTGTTTATAAAAAAGATATAAAAGGTGCGATAGAATTTCTTAAAAAGCATAACTATAATGAAAAAATGCTTATGCAACTTTATGTCGCGATGTCAAACTATGGTGATGCGTATGTATTAGCAGCAAAGCTTTATAATCAAACTCGTGATGTCGAGTTGCTCGCACTTATGGCAATATATGAATACGAGATGCACAGGGAAAACATCAATGAAAAACAACTTCAAAATGTAATAGCAAATTTTGAATCAAGTGTCGTTAAGCTTGATAATGCCATATATCTAAACTACTATGGTTACTTGCTGATAGATCGTGGCATAGACGTGAGAAAGGGCATAGGACTAGTTGAAAAAGCGTTAGAGCTAGAGCCAAACTCTCCTTACTATCAAGACTCACTCGCTTGGGGATATTTTAAACTTGGAGAGTGTAAAAAGGCTAAAAGTATAATGCTAAAAGCTATGGAAGATAGCGAATTTTCAGGCTCTCAAGAGGCTCAAAAACATCTGCATGATATACGAAATTGCATAATAAATTTAGATAAAAGGTTAGCAAAATGATACTTGATGAGATAATAAAGAGAACAAAACAGGACTTAGAAAAACGCAAAATAGACTTTCCAATGGAGTGGCTGGGACGCTCGTTGGCTTTTAATCCATATGTTCCACGGGATGTCATAAGTGTATTAAAAAGTACTGCCGATGAGCCACTACGCATAATAGCTGAAGTAAAAAAGGCAAGTCCAAGCAGAGGCGTGATACGTGAAAATTTTGAGCCAATAGTAATCGCAAAAGAGTATGAGACTAGCGGTGCAAACGCTATTAGTGTTCTGACTGAGCCGCATTGGTTTAAGGGCAATGTAGAGTTTATCACTCAAATTCGCAGGTATTGTGGTTCTCCGCTACTTCGCAAGGATTTTATCGTGGATAAGTATCAAATTTTAGAAGCACTTGTTTATGGTGCTGACTTTATACTTCTTATCGCAAAAGCCTTAAGTTCGCGTGAGTTAAAGGAGCTATTAGAATACGCTTTTAATTTGGGGCTTGAAGTGCTTGTTGAGACGCACGATGTAGATGATGTAAAAAAGGCGGTCTATGCAGGAGCAAATATAATTGGCATTAATCACCGAAATTTAGATGATTTTAGTATGGATATGAGCCTTTGTGAGAAGCTCATACCTCTACTTCCGCAGGGCAAAATAATAGTTGCAGAAAGCGGATTGGAAAAATATGAACAGCTTTTAAATTTAAATAAAATTGGTGTTGATGCGTTTTTGATAGGTGAGCATTTTATGAGATGTGAAAATATCTTAGATGCTGTCAAACAAATAAAGGAGGGGAGATAATGCAACATATTTGTGCACCTTGGAGAAGTGAGTATTTTAGTCAAAAAGTCGATGGTTGCGTATTTTGTGATGTGATAAATCGCCCAGAAGATGACGATAAAACAGGTGTGCTTTTTCGTGCTAAGCACTGCTTTTGTGTAATGAATCTATTTCCATATTCGCCTGGGCATTTTATGGTGATACCATTTAAACATACAGATAAAATCGAAGATCTAGATGAGACAACTTGGCAAGAGATGAGTTATTTTGTGCGTTGTGGAGTTCAAATTTTAAAGCGTGAGCTAAGGGCTGAGGGGGTAAATATCGGTATGAATCTCGGAGCTGCTGCTGGTGCTGGGATAGCTGAGCACGTACATTATCATCTTGTGCCTCGTTGGAATAGGGATACAAATTTTATCACGACTATCGCCGATGTGCGTGTAAATGGCGTGCCGTTTCATCCATTGTTTGAGAAGCTAAAAAGGGCATTTGGTGAGCTTGCGTGATCTTTGTGTTGATGAGTGGCTAGGTAGACGTAATAATTATGCAATAATAATAGACGCAAGGTCACCGCGTGAATTTGAGTATTCACATATAAAAGACGCCATAAATTTGTATGCATTAAGCGACAAACAGTACCAAGAGATCGGCATAATATACAAGCACGATAGAGCCTATGCAAAAGCACTGGGAGCAAGCTACATATGTGCAAATTTACAAGATATCATAAAGCAAGTTTATAAGCTTTGCAAGGTTGGCTCGCTTTTAGGGATCTACTGTGCTAAGGGTGGCATGCGATCAAATTCTATAGGCGTAGTTTTAAGTATGATAGGATACCGTGTAGAGCGACTTGGTGGCGGATATAAAGCATATCGGACACAAGTTTTATCTAGTTTAAATAAGCCTTGTAGCACAAAATTTATAACACTTTTTGGAAATACTGGAAGCTATAAAACGAAACTTATTCAAGCCCTAAATCCATCCATAAATTTAGAAAAAATGGCAAATCACCTTGGTTCAGTGTTTGGTGCAATCGCAGGAGCTCAGCCAAGTCAAAAGTGCTTTGAAGATGGGCTTTTTGAGAGGCTTTTAAATTTAAAAGATGAAGTTTGTTTTATAGAGGGCGAGAGTCGAAAGATAGGTTCGCTTACTTTACCTACAAGCATATATGAAGCTATGAGAAGTGGAGTAAATGTCGAGATCACGGCTAGTTTGCATAGACGTATTGAGTGTATAATGAGTGATTATGCTAATATAGATGATAAATTTTTTTATGAATGTATGAATAAAATTTCGCCATTTATTTCGCGAGACGCTAAAGATGATGCGAATGCAGCTTTTGAGCGTGGCGACATAGCAAAAGTGTGTGAAATTTTACTTATAAAGTATTATGATAAGGTCTACAAAAAGCCAAGTCGTGTTGATGTGAGAATTTGTTCAGATGACTTTAAAACGGCATTAGATGAGCTTAACTATATAAGGTCAATGCTAGTAAAATAGCTTAAAATTATCTTTAAAATTTATAAAATTCTCAACTAAAATATAAATAAAACTATTAGAGTGTCTTTATCCCTAAAATACAGACTTTTTAATGAGTATGATATTTTCCATATTTATTAAAATGTCTAATGTTTGGCACACTTTTGATACAAAATCATAAAGAGATAGTGAAATATGTGGAGTTATTTAAAATTGTATATTTAAAGATTTGCAAAGCGAAAGTTCGCTCTTGCTTTATTTATTGATCTATTCTTACCTTGCAAGATTTTAAGCTTATTAATACATAATCATAAAATATTTGTTGTAACTTATACATTTTAGCCATATTGCTAACGCCAGTATTTGCAAATATTATAAATTAATATATGCTAGGAGTAAAATATTTAAAGCCCTAAAAATGTTTTAAGTATCATATAAATAACCGCTGATGAGATAGCTGCTGTTGGTAGTGTGATAATCCATGCCAAGATGATTGGCTTTACCATATTCCAATTAGCATTTTTATTTGCCACCCCAATACCTAGCACAGCACCTATAAGGATATGCGTCGAGCTAACAGGTATGCCTAGTTTTGTCGCAAAGAGTATAACGATACTAGAGGCAAGTTCTGCACTAAAACCAGTTGTAGGTAAAATTTCAGCCAGTTTTGATCCAATAGTTGTTATAACCTCTTTACCTAAGAACCACAATCCAACGACCAAAGCTATACCAAATGTTACCATTGCTATTGATGGTATTGGTGAGCTTTCGTTTATATAGCCAGTTTTTAATACATCAAGCACGGCAGCGAATGGACCTACTGCATTTGCAATATCGTTTGCTCCGTGTGAAAATGCAAAAGCTGATGCGGTAAAAATTTGAAACCAAGAAAAAAGACGATTTATGCTCTTTTCACTATCATTTTTATTCATCACATTTATTATAGCTAGGCTTGCTAAATATGCTAAAGCACCGATGACAAATACAATCCAAAGCGTCTGAATGGTGCTAAAATTAAAATTTAGATGTTTTAGTCCCTTAAATAACATCATACTTGAGATAATCATCGCTGCAAATCCGGCTACAAATGGTATATGTCGCTTCATCGCACTAAAAGTATCGACTTGTTTTTCTCGTTCTTTCATAGCTCTTATGTGTGAGCGATATTCACTATAATCGGTATTTTCTATATCATCTTCGTCGATTAACGCGATACGCGAAAGTGTTGCTATCTGTTCATCTTGCGATTTGTTTGATAGTGATTTTATAAAATTCTCTTTATAAATTTTACGTTCATTTTTAAGTGCTTTTAATGAAATTTTAAGGGTCTTAGTTGGCTCTATGATACGACTTTTTATATATTTATAGATGAAAAACGAAGCTATACCGCCAAGAATTGGCGATGCGACCCAGCTTATAGCTATGCTGCTTATCTTGCTCCACGAAACCATATCAAGCGGACTTGAGCCCTCGTAGACTGTATAGCCCATTATAACGCCAGCTCCTACGATACCGCCGACGATTGAGTGTGTAGTAGATACTGGCAATCCCCTTTTTGTTGCGTAAAATAGCCATAGACCTGAGCTAAGAAGTGCTGAGATCATTATGATGACAAATAGCATAGGATTAAGATTATTTGGGAATTTTATGATATCATTTCTTATGGTATTTGTTACCTCTGCACCAGCAAATATCGCACCGCTGAGCTCAAATATAGCCGCTATTATAAGGGCTTGTTTTATCGTCAAGGTCTTAGAACCGACGCTTGTTCCAAAACTATTTGCAACATCGTTTCCACCGATATTAAATGCCATAAATATACCAAAAATTCCTGCTATCATAAATAGTATAAAGTTATTTGTTGGTATATATTGGTAGCCCCAAACGAAGAATCCTATCGTGCATATCGTAAAAACGGAGAGTGCGAGTAGATTGTCTCTTGAAAACAAGAAAGCTCCTTTTTGAAAAATGTTATATTATAGCTTTAAATTCATTAAAGTTTTTAAAATTTTGCACTTTATTTAATTTTTATTTTTGTAATATATTATTTTAGTTTTAAAAATATAAGGAAGAGATGAATATGGTTATATCGATAGATCTTGGTTCAAACACCTTGCGTATAGCACTTATGCATATGCGTAGCGATGGAAGCTGTGAAGTAATGCACTCTTTTGAACGTATCGTTGGGTCAGCTCGTGGTTTAAAACAAAGTGGCGAGATAGGAAAGGAGGCTGTAGCAAATATAATGGCAGCATTAGATATGGCAAAAGATGAGTTTGACTTTAAAAATTTACCTTGTGTGGCTGTAGCGACTGCTGCGTTTAGAGTGGCACAAAACTCACAGGAGATATTTGATGAAATTTGGCAAAAATTTGGTATAAAATTTCAACTTATTGATGGTGAGCGTGAAGCAAGACTTACATTTTTAGGTGTGAAAAATGCCATAAAAAGATTAGGATTAACGCAAGAAAATATCGTTTGCATCGATATAGGCGGAGCTAGCAGTGAGATAAGCGACGGGTGTGAGTTTAGAAGTTTTGACTTTGGTATCATAACGTTTTATGAAAATTTTAAAGCTGATAGTAAAACTCAGACTATTAAAAATTTAAGAACAAACGCTCAAGCAGTCACTTTAGACGCGACTAAATTTATAAAGAGACTTAAAAAAGATACGATCATTTTAACTTCTAGTGTGCCTACTACGATGGTGGCGATTAAGATGGGTATGAACTATGCGGAGTATGAAGCTAACCAAATAAACGGTAGCGAGTTAAAATTTTACGACTTTATCGAGCTTTGTGAGTGGATTTTTAGACTTGATGACGTGAGTGCTGATATCGCTGTCGGTACAAATCGTCGTATGCCACTAATCGCCGGTATGATATTGTTTGAGCAAATTTTAAAAGATGAGACGGCAAAGCTCATCGTTATAGATGATGGATTGCGTGAAGGTGTTGGTGTTGAGTATCTGTATTCAGCGAAATTTAAAGGCTAAAAAAGCAAAAATTTGGTAGTATTTTTAAAAATTTGAAAGGATATATATGAGTATAAGAGAGCAAATTTTATCTGATATTAAAGAAGCTATGAAAGCTAAAGATGAGTTTGTGCGTGATACGCTACGCACAGTAAATGCGGCACTTAAGCAGGTCGAAGTAGATCAGCGTATACAGATGAGCGATGAGGTTGTGTTACCACTTTTGCAAAAAGAGATCAAAAAGCGTCAAGATTCGGTTGAGCTATATCTAAAAGGCGATCGTAAAGACTTGGCTAATAAGGAGCAAAAGGAGATAGATATAATCAGCAAGTATCTACCAAAACAGCTAAACGATGATGAGCTAAATGCTAAAATTTTAGCCATTATTGCCTCAATAGGTGCAAGTAGCATAAAAGATCTTGGAGTGGTTATGAAAAGTGCTAAAGAGACTATCGGAGTGAGTGCTGACGCAAAACGCATAAGTGAAATTGCTAAAAAGCTCTTGGCTTGATTTAGTTGACAAAAATTATTTTTAATTTATAAATTTAAATTTTGGCGAAAGATATTAAAAAATCAATCGCCAAATGAGCTATTTAGCTTTTATTCTCTTGTATAATCGTGTCATAAAGCTTGAAAATATCATTACTAATATTTTCTATGCGTTCAAATTTAATTACAAACTCTTGTAAATTTTCGCTATTATAGCCATTTTCTGCTTGCAGTATATTCTCTTTTATAAGCGAATTTAGCTCATCTATAAGTGGTTTCATGTGCGTATATGAGCTAGTTTTGTCAAATTTTTCTTTGCATTCGTTTTCATACCATTTGCAAAGCTCATCTGCTATATTTTTCAAGTCATCCGTGTAGCCCTTTTCATTTATCACATCGGAATAGGCTTTTGTTTTGTAGATGATTTGTGATATTTTGGCGATTATGCCGAAAGTTTTATTTTCAACATATTTTGATGTTCTTGCTGTCGTCTGTGCGTCTTGGTTAAATTTATCTAAAGTTTGTTTAAACTCTTGCACATTGACATTTGCTGCTTTTGCGATCTTGTCGATCTCTTCTGCATTAGAGCTGATCTCTTTCGTCTCTTGTTGGAGTGTTTGTATGCTTATGCTTATTTCATTTGTAGCTTTTTGTGTATTTTCAGCTAGTTTTCGCACCTCGTCTGCAACGACTGCAAATCCCCTTCCATGCTCACCGGCACGAGCTGCTTCTATGGCTGCATTTAAAGCTAATAAATTTGTCTGTTCGGCTATATCTTTTATGAGATTTACAACAGATGATATATCGTCTGTTCTGCTATTTAGCGTATGTATCGCACTTGTTGAGTTACTAATAAGTTCTTCAAGTGAGTTCATATTTGAGCTTAGCTCATTCATATTTTCCATAGTTTTATTAGCAGTTTGAGCAGTTTGCTTCGCTATTCCAGCCATTTTGCCTAGATTTTCTATACTTTCATTTAGATCGCGTTGGACATCGTTTATGCCACTATTTCCATTGCCAAGTTTATCAAATTTTTCAGACAGTATCCCGCGTGCTTTGCTAGTTTGTGCCGCCTTTATGCCATCTACTCCCTCGCTCATTGAAACTGCATTTATATTAAATGCACCACGAAAACCTTCGGAAAATATATTTCTATATGTTATGCCATTTTGTGCGGAACTAACGCAAGTTGAAATTTCACGTTGAAGAGCCTCGATTTGATCTAATAAATCATTTATACCAAGTGCTATTTCATGCATCGGATTTTTTTCATCTATATTTACTATACGAGGCTCAAGTATGCCATTTCTTGCAGATTGTATTACTTTTAATATCTCTTCGTTATTATGTGATGATTTTCTTCCAAACATTATATAAGCCTTTGTAGTTTATTAACAAACTCATCGTATGTGGTTTGCTTTTGTGCTAAAAATTTTTCTAGTTCCATTTGAGAGGCTTCTATGCCACCATTTTGTTCTGCTGATTTTAGCTGTTTGTAAAGTGGTTCTATTATCTGTAGAGCTTTTTCGTTTGGTTTGCGTCTTACGGAGTAGTAGCCAACGATCTTACCGTTATTGTCAAGCGAAGCGGTAATATTTGCAAACACCCAGTAAAAAGAGCCATCAAAGCTTCTGTTTTTAACATATGCAAAAATTTCTCTTTTGTTTTTGATATACTCCCATAAAAACTTAAAGATTACGCGTGGCATATCTGGATGACGCACGATATTGTGTGGTTTCCCGAGCAATTCACTCTGTCTGGCACCGACTATTTTTAAAAATGGTTCGTTACAATAGGTTATCTTGCCAGTTGTATCGGTTTTTGAGACTAAAAATGCATTAGCATCTACTTTTTGCTCTTTGCTTTGCATCATTGAGCTCCTTTCTTAAATTTATATTGGGATTATACTTTATATAGTGGATTATATCATAAATTTAGCTCTTTACGGCTTGTGCCATATCCCACATCGGCATAAATATCCCAAGTGAAAGTATAAGTACCATAATGGTTATAAAAATAAGCAGTATCGGCTCGATATAGCTTGATATGTTATCAACTATTTCGTTGAATTTGACCTTATAATACTCACTTATTTTCTCAAGCATACTATCTAAACTACCACTTTGTTCACCAGCTCCTATCATCTGTATAAGCATACCTTCGTAAAGTTTAGTTTGTTTAAAAGCATCTGTTAGGCTGATACCACGACGGATTAAAATTTTTACACTGTTTAGCTTAGTTTTAAGCTTGGCATTTGAAAGTGTCATAATAGCTGTATCAAGGGCATTTGTTATTGGTAATCCAGCACGAACAAGCTCTGTAAATATCAGATGAAAACGGCTCATATTTGAGTAAAATATAATTTTGCCTATGAGATAAACCTTCAGTAAAAATGTGTCAATTTTAGCGTGAAAAAGCTCATCTTTAAGATATAAATTTCTTATAAAAGCACCACTTACTACAAGTATAATTAAAATAAATGCACCATAGTCACTAATAAAACTTTGCGTAAAAAGTAAAATTTGCGTCGGTAGAGGTAGCTCTGCGTTTAATTGCTCAAAAATCTCTCTAAATTTAGGCACAACAGCTATCATCATAATAATAAAAGCAACTATAATCGTAGTTATAACAAGTATCGGATATCGAATGGCTTTTTTAAATTTTTGTTGATTTTGCCATAACTCATCAAGGATATTTGCTAGTTTTTCAAAGGCATTTGCGATATTTCCAGTACTTTCGCCAAGTCGCACCATAGATATGCAGATATCGCCTAGCTCTTGCCTATAGCTCAAAACAGCACTACTTAGACTCAAACCTTGATTTAGTTCATCGTTTATATGCTTGAAAGTCTGTTTTAGTTGTTTATCATCACTTGAATTTACGACCTCTTTTATGCTATCGTGTATAGATATACCAGCATTACTCATCACGCTTAGTTGCCTGATAGTTGCTATCAAAGATGGTAGCTTTATCTTTGGCGATAAAAAATTTTGTAAAATTTTGCTATTTTGAGCTATTGCTATGGGTTTGCTTGTAGCGATTTTTGTGATAGTTCCACGATTGTTTATAGTTGCTAAGCTTTTTGTGTCAAATTTATTATCAGTTTTTAGCGTAATCTTATGATGTTTACCATCATTTTCACACTCGAGATTAAAAATTTTCATATCTTAGCAACCCTGTAGACTTCTTCGATCGTCGTTATACCACGTGCTGCACACAATATCCCATCGCTAAATATATCTACAAAACCCTCTTCGTAAGCCGCTCTTTTTAGTTCGTCTTTGTTTGCATTATTTGCAATTAAGCTTTGTAGTTTATCGGTAACAGGAAGCACTTCGCTTATCATTTCTCGTCCTATATAGCCAGTTTGAGCACATCTAGGACAGCCAACGTGAGCGTAAAACTGATAGTTTTGTGGTAGATATCCTTCAAGCCTTTTAAATGTATCGTGTGGTAATGTGATCTTTTGTTTACAATGTGGACAAAGTTTACGTATTAGACGTTGTGCTTGGATACATATGAGTGCCCCACTAACTAAATATGGCTCAATGCCCATATCTATCATCCTAGGTAGAGCACTTATAGCATCATTTGTGTGAAGTGTAGAGAAGACTAAGTGTCCAGTAAGTGCTGACTGGATTGCGATACGAAGTGTCTCTTGATCGCGTATCTCGCCGATCATTATAATATCTGGATCCTGACGTAGGATCGAGCGTAGGGCAGAGACAAAGCTTAGTCCTGTTTTTTCATTTACTGCGACTTGCTGGATCATATTTAGCTGATATTCGATAGGATCTTCTATGGTGATTATCTTTGTTTTGACATTTTTTATATCATTTAATGCACCATAAAGCGTTGTCGTCTTACCGCTTCCAGTTGGTCCAGTAACTAGTATGATGCCATAAGGCTCTGACATCGCTTTTTTAAATTTTATGAAATTTTTCTCGTTCATACCCAAATTTTCTAAATTTATAATAACTTTTGATTTATCAAGGATGCGTATAACGACGCTTTCGCCGTTTAATATCGGCAGTGTTGAAATACGAAAATCATACTCTTTATCTAAAATTTGAGTAGAAAACCTTCCATCTTGAGGTTTTCTTCGCTCAGTGATATCCATATTGCAAAGCAGTTTTATGCGACTAAGCAATGGCGGATATATGTCTTTATCAAATATAAATGTTTCGCTTAACATTCCATCTATTCGGCTTCTTATAATGCAGTTTGTTGGTGTTGGTTCGATATGTATATCACTAGCATGGCTTTGGATTGCAGTTTTTAAGATAACATCTATTAAATTTAATATCCCTGAGTTTTGGGTATTTGAGGAGTTTGCTGAACTTGAAAGCTCCTTGCGTATATCGGTGATTATATCTTTGATATTTTCATTTATAGCTAGTTTTGTTGTGTATTTTTCGATTTGGTTTGGGTTAGCACAGATGACTTTTAGTAGTTTTTGGCTAAAGAGATTTTGAATTTTATCTTGTGCGATGAAATCAAAAGGATTTTTAAATGCGACATATACGTTTATATCATCGTCTTTTATAGGTAATGCACCGTAGTTTCGTAGCTGATTGACACTTAAGCTCTCACAAATTCTGTAATCTATATCTATATCATCAAGATCTATAAAATCTAGTTTAAATTTCTCACAAACCTGCTTTAAAAAACTCTTTATATCTATGCATAAGTCATTTGCTATATCGTTTATATCGACGTGTCCTTGTTTGTAAAGCTCAGCTAAATTTGATATAATCTCATTCTCACTTACACCTTTTTTAGATAAAAACTCAATTAATTTTGTACTTTGTAAATTTTCAAGTTCAAGTGCCATTTGTGGCGATATAAGTCCATTTTGTTCTAATGTTTTTAGCAGTGTTATCTTTGTTGCATTCATCACCAATACTCTATCTCTGTCTTTATCTCTTCATCTTTAAATATCCTTAAAACAAGCCTTTTTATCTCGCCATCTTTTACCGAAAGCTCGTAGTGTGTATCTGAGTTTGCCTCTTTAAATATATATGTTCCACTATCGTTTATGTACTCTTTTTTTACAAATTTATCAAATATAAATGACAATATATAATCACTCCTAGGAAGACGTATATAGCTAATATCTACATCATCGATCACAGCGTGATATAGCAACTTTTTTTTAAGCAAAATATCAGCAAAATATGCTGCGTTTTCACGCGATTGTTTATTTCTAACTAGTTTAAACATAGGTGCAGCAAGACGATTAATCTCGTGTAACTTTAAACACGCCATGCCATAAAGACTCATAATCTCCTCATCATCACTCTTTTTAAAATAGCTTTCAACGGCATTAGAACAGACCTTTTTATACTCTCCAGCACTAAAATCAGCTACTATCTCACTCGCACTTATAGCAAAAATTTGATTGCAGATAATACATAAAAATATAAATTTTCTCATTATTTTTCACCTTTTATATCGTGCATTTGTATCTGTATCTTTGGCGTTGAGCTATTTTGATCAAAACCAGCATTTGGCTCACCCATAATCTCTATAAAATTTAGTTTAAGCCAACCTTGTTCATTCGTGTCATTTTGGTTGCTTTGAGTTTGACTTATGTCTTGATTTGTATCCTTAGGCTCTTTTATCTTTAGGCTTTGTTCTATCTTTTTAGCGATTTTATTGGCTAGTTCGTCTTGCCTTTGACTTTCTTCAAATTTTGCCTTTGCCTGTTCGCTTTTAAGCTTAACTTCATATATTATTTGTGCAGTTTGGTTGTGCTCCTTTTGTGGTTGTGTGTGGTGGATGGTGGTATTTTGCATTACTATCGTGTTTTGTTTTGATTTTGGATTGATAGCAAATAAATATATGGCAAAAATTACAAAAATAGCAACTAAAAATAAAATTTTATAATCAAATTTATAGCCTTTGTTTTTACTTTTATAAATTTCATAAGCCTTTTCAAGCCTTGCTATATCGCTACTTTCAAGCATTTATAAGCTCCGTTTCTAGTGCTGCCATCGTTAGAATTTTCTCATTTTGATTATAAAGAGCTGATGGGCGATGCTCGTCATAATATTCGCAAATCTCAAAAAATTTATACATAAGTTTGTTTAAATTTCTTAAGTTCCCACCACAAAAATCATACACTAAAGCATAATCAGCATCGCTAAAATTTAGATATTTCTCATACTCTTTTTGCTCTAGCTTTTTTTGGATATATAGCGTTATTTCACTTTTGTTTATACTTTTTAGCTCTATGCTTTCCCATATACGCGTCGTGAAATAATCTTTTGCTAAAACATCTTCATCATTTGTCTTGTGTATAGTAAATAAAAATTTAAAATACCGTGTATCAGCCATAAGGCGGATCTTTTCTATAAGCTCATTTGGATATAGTTGAGCCTCGTCAAGTATGATTATGGCTTGATTTTTAATCAGATTTTTATCTTTAAAATTTAAGCTATAAAAACTTATAAATTCTTCAAAATTATCAAATTTTTCACCATTGTTAAGTAGTTTTTCGCTTAAAGCAGTGATAAAGCTACTCTCTTTGAAAAACGGATAGCTAAAAAATATTACATTTTTATTGCCACTTAGATCGTTTACGATTTTATTTAGTAAAAATGTCTTACCACTGCCTGGCCTACCGTAAAATAGTATAAGTTTTAGCGGTTTTTGCATAGCTGATATGAGTTTGTTATAGCAGGACATAGATTGATCTAAATTTACAAAGCTCTCTATATCATCTTCATTTATAAATATATCTTTTATATTGGTGTATGCGTTAATTTTACTCATATGTTGACCTTGATAAGTCAAGCTCTTTTAGCTGTTTTTGTATATCTTGTGGTTTTGTCATATCTATAACACGTGGTGTGATGACAAATATAAGCTCGGTTGTTTTTATGCTGTCTTTTGTGCTTTTAAATACATGGCCAACAAGTGGAATATCTGCAAGTATTGGCACTCTTGTATTATCTTTACCCTTTGTTTGACCGATAAGTCCGCCAAGCACGATCGTATCTCCGCTATTGACCCAAACGACTGTTGAGAGCTTTTTTTGTATAGTATCTGGTGCGATCTCGCGTATAGCTGTATTTTGTGTAGCAGAACTATCATCGTCGTATTTAAATGTACTTAAAGACGGATTTATGCGTAGCATTATCTTATTATCATCTGAAACTTCTGGTAATAAATTTAACAAAATACCTATAAAAACGGAGTATTGTTTGTAAGTCGTGGTTATGCGATCGCTTGAAGTGTTGGTATTTTCGGTCTCTTCTAGAACTCTGTAGTTTATATTATCGCCAACACTGATTAGAGCTTGTTGGTTATTTAGCGTAGTTACCTTTGGACTTGAGATAATCTTTGTTTTACCGTTTGTTTCAAGAAAATTTATCATACCATCAAGGCTAAAATTTAAATTTGCGGCGATGTTTAGTGTGTGAGAGAAGCCGCCACTTAGTTTATTTGAGCGATTGTTCCATGTTATGCTAGATGGCTTATTTGCTACGTTATTACCGATATAAGAGTTAAAACCAAGCTCAAATTTAGACCAATCAACGCCTTGTTTATATCCACTGTTTAGTTCAACTGATATGATTGAAACATCTATAACGACCTGTTTTTTAAGTCGTTTTTGTAGTTCATCTATATAGTGTTCAACACGTTTTAACTGCGACGGTGTCGCTGTAACACTTATAAGTCCGGCATTTTGATTTATGATAGGATCTGGAGCGATGATACTTTCGCTTGTATTGTTTAGTATCGCTTTTATTTCGATATTTAAATTTCGCCAGAAGTCGAATTTTTCAGTAGTTTTTATGAGATTATCACTATTTTGTGTATCGTTTTGACTATTTTGTGTTTGTCTTGAAGATGAGCTATTCTCTCCGATTTCCACAGGAGATGCATCTACTGAAGCCTTTGTTATAGCTGTGCCTTCACGCACAGATGTGATGTAGTCGATTTTAAAAATTTTTGTCTTTAAAGATGAAATTTTTAAGATATTATTTGAAAATTCATAGTTTAAATTTTTCTCACTCAAAAGTAGATTAAATACTTCATTTAGACGCATATTTTTAATATTTACTCCAAATAGATGTGCGTTTAACTCACGTTGGCTATGAATATCTTTTGTTACGATGCTAAACTCACACATATCTGAAAGCTCATTTAAAACATCACTTAAAGTTACTCCATCTGCTATCTTCATGCTAAAGCTTTTGTTGTGACAAGTGTTGGCAAATACCGTACTGATACAAGTTATGCAGAGCATAAAAATACAGATAAATTTATTGAATTTTGATAGCAACATTTTTATTTCCATTTAAATTTAGTTCTATTTTTTCACCATTTTTTACAAGTGTAACACTACTTTTACCTATTTTTATAAGACTAAATTCATCTATTTTTTCGCCTACTTTTACCCATTTGCTATTTATTTTTGCTCGGTTGTTTATGATTGCCGTTAGTGTTAGATCGCCTATTTTGCTCATTTCGTTTGTTAAATTTTTATCAAAAGTTTCCTCTTTAAAAGGATCTTTTACTGAGTTTAGCTCATCTTTGCTTAGTCCGATGCGAGGCTCTTTGATAGATGAAATCATATCATTATAATCTAATGAAAAAACGACACAAACAAAACAAAAAAGCAGTGCCAAAATTTTCATTTATAACTCCAAGTAGACAACGACATATTTACCCCAAGCATATTATTTGTGCGATTTATATCTAATTTTTTTATCTGTATTGATGATTTTATTCTTTCGATACTATCTATATAGCCCAAGATATTTTTAAAGCTCCCAAGCAGTGCTATATCGGCATTTATTGTTTTGTTTGTTTTAAATTTATTATCAATATTTAAAATTTTAACATCATTTTGTTTGGCTAATACTATTATTTGCGGTAAAAAATCGCTCCAAGCCTCATCATCAAACAATAAATTTGATAATTCGTCTAATTTTTGTGCAAGATGCCTATCGGACTCTTTAGCCTCTTGCTTCCTATCTTGAAGACTTTTTAGTATATTTAGTTGTTTTTTTATCTCAAATTCTATATCACCATCATCAGAGCTGACAGAGCGAAGATATTGCTGTGTATTTTTAAGTTCAAGCTTTGCATTTTCATACTCATTTATGCCGTTGTTATAAAATTCCTTCGAGCTTTGAAAGCTCAATACAAAAATAACATATATGATTAAAAAAGCACAAGTAAATGTCATAAGTGAAATTTCTCTTTTGCTTCTTAGTTCTAAAAATTGATCTAATTTTGCTAAAATTTTCTCGCTCATCTTATCGCCACACTTATGTTGCTTTCATAGTTTTTTTGCGTTTGATTAAAGTAAATTTTATCAGCTCTTACACTATATTTAGGCACATTTAAGAGCAGACGTATCAGGTTTGCTATCTTTTTATCATCGTTGCTTATTACTGCTAAAGTGATGTTTGTGTCATAGTTTGAGAGTGCTAAAATTTGAGTCTCGCTCTCATTTATAAGTCTACTTATCTCATAAATATTTATACTTTTCATCACGTAATTATTTTTTCTATTATAAATTTGAGTAATAAAATTTTGCTTTTGTGCTAAAGCTTCTAATACCACCTTGTTTTGCTCTTGTAAGATTGCATTTTGACTAGCTATCTCATTTAGTCTGTTTTGTATACGCAAGGCTTTGTCTTTTAGTCCATTATCGAGTGTTTTTGCACTTTTTTGTAGGATAAACCCAGCTATGTAATTATATATAGGATAAGCTAAGCTTAAAGCAACAACGCAAAGTAGCGTGAGTATAAATTTACCACTTTTTCGCCTTGCAAATGGGGCAGGGCGTAGCATAACTGAGAAGTTAAACTCTGGATAAAAATCACTCTTGTAATTTTTAGCTAAAAGTGCCATAAGTTCGTGTTTATTGTTCGGTTTAGTTTTTGATCTATTAGAATTTAGTATTAAATTTTCACTCTTTATTTCAAGTTTTGCCTGCATTAGCTTATCTAAATTTTTGATCTCGCCTAACTGAGAATCTATAAAAATTCTGTCAATATCTATCAGATAAATTCTAGAAATTATGCTTATTATATTATTTACAGCAAATGCAAAATCGCTCAAAATACTGTCAAGATCGGCATTATAACCATTTTCATCATCGTTTATTTTTATCCCATTTTGCAAAATTTCATAAAAGCTCATATCGCTTATTCGTTCTTTGCTTTGTTCGATAAATTTATCTTTTATGTAATTAATACTATATCTTAATGGGCGTGAACAAAGATATTTTGTGTTTGAATATACGCAGATAAAGGCATCGTCTTTTGATAAGCTTACAAAGCAGTCATTGCTTGTATGTTGCAAATCTTGTTTATATACAACGCTATAAAGAAGCGGTGCAGCGATGAGATAGTCGATGTAAGGTATCTTTGTGCTGATATTTTTATATGCTTTAATTATTGTTTCATGTTCGGCGATAAATACATTAAACAAGCGATTTTGAGTATCACTAAAGCTTTCAAGATAGCTTATCTTGTACTCATTTTGCGGATTTAGTTCAAGCTCTTTATAAATACTTTGCGAGATTTCATCTAGCAGGTCATCTTCGCTGGTCTCTTTTGGTATCTGAATCGTCGTCGTTGCTATATCTTTAAAATTTAAGTAAGAGATAAATGTGCTTTGCTTTGATATAGAGTCTTTAGCGTCTATCAAGCTAACACTGCCATTGCTAAATTTATAAGCTGTAAGCTCATACATATCGGTAGTGATGATTGGATTATTACCATTTCTCTTTCTAAGCATTGCAACTCTTTATTAAGGTTTTCACTTTATTTTAATATAAGCAAAATAAAAAATCAATAATTATTTAAATTTTTGATAGTTTTTTCATTTTTACTCCAGCCTTTTTTAACGATGACTACAAGTTTTATGAAAATTTTCTTTTGAGTTAAAATTGCGATTAGTTTTCGTGCTGTTATGCCGATACGCTTTATGGTTTCTCCGTTTTTACCTATTATCATTGACTTATGTGTGTCTCGTTCGGTAATGATGGTGGCGTATACGTTTGTGACGTTATCTCTTTCTATAACTTTATCAACTATAACTTCGCTAGAGTAGGGGATCTCATCACTTAAATTTTCATATATCGCTTCTAAAATAAAGTCGCGAAATATCTCCTTTTCGTTTGTCGTAGTGATAAACTCAGGGTTGTAAAAATATGGATGCTCTGGTAAAAATTTACAGATTTCATCTAAAAGTGGTTTTTTGTATGTAAGCTGCTTCGTGCTAAATGGTACGAGTGAGACGAAATGATCGCTAAATTTATTATACTGCGTCATTTTTTTTAGTACTGCTTCATTTTTGGCTTCATCAATTTTGCTAAGCACTAAAATATGTGGTTTCGTCGGCTTTAAACTTAGGAATTTCTCATAGTTTTCGGTGCTATCATGAATGGAAGCGATAAATATAATAAGGTCGCAATCGCCCATTGACTTTATCGCCTCATTTATCATTAGCTGATTTAACTTTTTATTACTCTCGTGAAGCCCTGGTGTGTCTATGAATATAACTTGATCTTCGCCATTCATCACTATACCATTTATCTTGCGTCTTGTTGCATTTTGTTTGTGCGAAACGATAGCGATTTTTTCATTTAGCAAGGCGTTTAAAAGAGAGCTTTTGCCTGCATTCGTCCGCCCTATAATACTTACAAATCCTGATCTCATAAGCCCCCTTATTTTTAAATTTAAATTAGACTAAAGTAATCTTAAATTTATAATATATATCTTGCTAAGTCTTGATTTTCAACGACATCACTTAGCTTCTCGCTCACCAGCTCTTTGCTGATGATTATACTTTCGCCACTTCGCTCACTAGCCTCAAAGCTGATATCTTCTATAACTCGCTCTATAACTGTGTGAAGTCTCCTTGCACCAATGTCTTCCATCTTTTCATTTGCACTTTGAGCAATCTTAGCTATCTCACGGATACTCTCATCGCTAAATTCTAGACTAACATTTTCAGCTCCGAGTAAAGCGATGTATTGTTTTAGTAACGAGTTTTTAGGCTGCGTTAAAATTTGATAAAGTGCGTCTTCATCAAGACTATTTAGCTCCACTCTTAGCGGAAAACGTCCTTGTAGCTCTGGGATTAAGTCGCTTGGTTTACTTACGTGAAATGCACCAGCTGCGATAAACAAGATATGATCAGTCTTTAGATTTCCAAATTTAGTTGATACACTTGAGCCTTCAACGATAGGCAACAAATCTCTTTGAACGCCTTCCTTACTAGGATCTTGACGACCTCCATTACCAGAGCTAACTGCGACCTTATCTATCTCGTCAATGAAAATAATACCTTCGTTTTCAGCCCTACGAAGTGCTTCGGCTTTAACATGTTCTAAGTCTAAAATTTTATCATTAGCCTCGCTCTCAAGAGCTTTTTTAGCATCTTTTACTTTTAATTCTTTTTTAACAGCTTTATTTGTTATGCCTATTATCTTTATAAAGCTCTCTTGCATTTGTGCCATATCTGGCGGAACATTTGAGCCGGCTTCTAATGCATTTTGTTGCACTTCTATCTCAATACTAAGGTCATCTAGATCGCCATTTCTTAGTTTTGACACCATTTTTTCATAGCTTCTTTCATACTCAGCCATCTTCTCATCACTCGCACCCTTTGGAAGAGGCGGAAGTAATTTTTTGATGATTTTATCTTCTATGTATGCGTCTATTTTATCCTGGTTTTTTTCTATCTGCTCTGATTTTACTAGATTAAACGCTGCCATTGCAAGGTCTCTTACCATACTCTCAACATCACGCCCAACAAAGCCAACTTCAGTATATTTGCTCGCCTCTATTTTTACAAATGGTAGTCCCATCATCTTTGAAAGTCGTCTTGCGATCTCTGTTTTACCTACACCAGTTGAGCCTATCATCAAGATATTTTTAGGCATTATGTCATCTTGCATAGCTTTGCTTAGTTGCATTCTGCGGTAGCGATTGCGAAGTGCAATTGCTATTATCTTTTTTGCCTCTTTTTGACCGATAACATAATCATCAAGAAATTCAACGATCTGTTTTGGTGTCATATTCATTATTTTTCATCCTCAATTACATAAGTTTTTATATTTGTATTTGTATATATGCAGATTTCACCTGCGATATTTAGACTCTGCTTTACCAGCTCCTCTTCATCCATATTGGCAAATTTATCCAAAGCACGTGCTGCTGAAAGTGCATAGTTACCGCCACTACCAATCGCTGCTATCTTGCCATCTTCTGGCTCTACAACATCGCCAGTTCCACTTAGTAAGAAAATTTTCTCACGATTTAACACTAACATCATCGCTTCAAGCTTACGTAGATATTTATCTTTTCGCCACTCTTTGCTAAAATTTATAACAGCTTTTAGTAGATCGCCTTTAGTATTTTGAAGTTGTGTTTCAAACATATCAAAAAGGTTAAATGCATCGGCGGTGCTACCAGCAAAACCAGCCAAAACATTGCCGTCTCCGACTTTGCGAATTTTTACAGCATTGCCCTTTAATATAGTATTGCCAAAGCTAACCTGTCCGTCCCCGCCAATTACTGATTTATGTGCCCCTTTATAGGCTAAAATAGTCGTTGCGTGAAACATTACTCACCTACAACTTCAACTTTTAGTGTAGCATTTACAGCATGTCCGAGCTTTATGCTAACGTCATAAATTCCAACTGCTTTTAGGTGATTGTGCTCTATCTCAATAGCTTTTTTATCTACGATTAAATGGTGGGTTTTTTCTAATTCTGTAGCTATCTCCTCTTTTGAAACCGCACCAAATAAAGCACCATTTGCACCAAGCTGTTTTTTAACTACAACGACTACTTTGCCAAGCTCATCTTTTAGCTTTTCTAAATTCGCAAGTTCATAGCTTAGCTCTTCGGCTTTGCGTCTTTGAGCTGCTTCGTACTGTCTTATAACATCAGGTGTTGCAGCTTTTGCAAGACCTTTGCCTATTAAAAAGTTATTGCCATAGCCGTCTTTTACCTCTTTTATCTCACCAGCTTTTCCTAGTGATTTTACATCTTTTATTAGTAATACTTTCATTTAATTTTTCCTTCGTAAAATTTAACTTTGTAAACGAATAAATTTCGTCTTTGTGATAGGAGTATCTGTACTCCACTTTTACTTCGTTTTACTCATAATTGCAAACAGATTGACTTGCCTAAAGCATAAATCACTTATACACGACCTGTATTATTTTAACTCTATTATCAAATTTAAAGGTAGAAATTCGCTATTAAGTCAATTTAAAATTTTCTACCATTTTTGCGTGCAATAATAAATCTCAATGCATTTAACTTAATGAAACCATTTGCATCTTTTTGATCAAACACCGTATCCTCTTCAAAAGTGCTAAACGCTTCGTTAAATAAGTTATCAGTTTTGCTATCACGACTTAAAATGATAACATTACCCTTGTATAGCTCAATCTTTACTGTACCATTTACGTGTTTTTGACTCTCGTCTATCAAGGCTTGCAACATAACACGCTCGGGCGAGAACCAATAACCGTTGTAAATCAGCTCTGCATATTTTGGCATAATTTCATCTTTTAAGTGAGCCGCACCACGATCAAGTGTTATACTCTCTATTGCTCGGTGTGCTTTTAGCATTATTGAGCCACCAGGAGTTTCGTAACAACCTCTGCTTTTCATGCCAACTGAGCGGTTTTCAGCCAAGTCAAGGCGACCGATACCATGCTTCGCACCTAGGCGGTTTAGCTCGGTTAATAGCTTGGCTGGACTTAATTTTTTGCCGTTTATGCTTACCGGATCACCATTTTCGTAGCCGATCTCAATGATCTCACTCTCATTTGGTGCATCTTTTGGATCGACCGTCCAACGCCACATATCTTTTTCAGGTGCGTTTGCCGGGTTTTCAAGCACTAAGCCCTCATAGCTAATGTGAAGCAAGTTTGCATCCATTGAGTATGGACTTTTACCAGGTTTTTTGCTGATATCAATGCCATTTTTCTCAGCATATGCGAGTAGTTTTTCGCGACTGTTTAAGTCCCACTCACGCCAAGGAGCGATTATGGTTAGATCATCGCCAAGTGCGTAATAACCTAGTTCAAAGCGGACTTGGTCATTACCCTTGCCAGTGGCGCCGTGACTC
Organism: Campylobacter anatolicus; assembly: GCF_018145655.1. NCBI lineage: Bacteria > Pseudomonadati > Campylobacterota > Epsilonproteobacteria > Campylobacterales > Campylobacteraceae > Campylobacter > Campylobacter anatolicus. The sequence goes on along the minus strand of NZ_JAGSSY010000003.1, from coordinate 184,274 downwards.
ACGCCATCAGCTCCTGTTAGCCTTGCTATCTCGCTTTGACGTTTGGCTATAAGCGGACGTGCGATAGATGTGCCTAGTAGGTATTCGCCCTCGTAAAGTGCGTTTGCACGAAACATTGGAAATACAAAATCACGGACAAATTCTTCACGCAAGTCTTCTATAAAAATATTTTCAGGTTTTATGCCAAGTGCTAGGGCTTTTTTGCGAGCTGGTTCTAGCTCCTCGCCTTGACCGATGTCGGCGGTAAATGTCACAACTTCGCACTTATACTCATCTTGTAACCATTTTAAAATGATGCTTGTATCAAGTCCACCAGAGTAGGCTAGAACTACTTTTTTTACATCTTTTCTCATCGCTGAAAATCTCCTTATACACTAAATTTAATAATTTCGTATTTTAGCCAAAAATGATTAAATTTTATTAAATTTAGTGATTAAATTTAAGCAGTTTTTGGCTAAAATCTCGCCTATGAGAGTAGATAAATTTTTAAATGTAGTAAATATTACTAAGCGACGTTCAGTCAGTGAGGATATGTGTAGAAGTGGAGTTGTAAGCATCAACGACGTTGTAGTAAAGGCCGCAAAGGATGTAAAAGTCAACGATGTAATAACGATAAAATTTCTCACTCGTGAGGCAAAATATCAAGTTTTAGCTATTCCGACGACAAAAAGCATACCAAAATCGGCACAAAATGAGTATATCAAAGAGCTATGAGAGATAAATTTATTTTAGGATTAAACGAGCTTGATAGGCTAGTGGCTGTGTTACCAAAGCAGGGTGTGGTGCTATTTCGTGGTGATCTTGCAAGTGGTAAAACCACTCTTATTAAAGCTATTGCTAAGGCTTATGGAGTGCAAAGTAATGTAACATCACCGACATTTTCAGTTATGCAAAGCTACGTTGGAGATATACAAATTTATCACTACGATATCTATCAAAATGGCTTAGCGGGGATAATAAAAAATGGACTTTTTGAAAATTTAATGGAAGATGGATTGCACCTTGTAGAATGGGGCGATAATGAGCTTGAAAATATGCTTAAACGTTACGGCATAGAGTATTGCGTAGTGAGTATAAAAACGCAAGAAAATAGACGAGAATATGAGGTTTATAGTGCATAAATTAGAAGTTGTAAATTTAACAAAAACGATAAAAAAAACGCAGATAATCAAAGGAATTTCGCTTGAGGTCAAGAGTGGCGAGATCGTAGGACTTTTGGGTCCAAACGGGGCTGGAAAGACAACTACATTTTATATGATATGCGGGCTTATAAGCCCTAGTAGTGGAGCTGTTATGCTTGATGGGGCTGATGTTACAAATGTCGCTTTGCATCGTCGTGCAAAAATGGGAATTGGCTATCTGCCACAAGAATCAAGTATATTTAAAGAGTTAAGCGTAGAAGAAAATCTACTTTTAGGTGCTGAAATATTATACAAAGATGAACAAGAGTGTGCTAAAAAAGTTGATGAGATGTTAAATTTATTAAACATTGAGCCGATCCGTTTGCGAAAGGGTGTGAGTCTAAGTGGTGGTGAGCGTAGGCGTTGTGAGATAGCTAGGAGTCTTATGATAACGCCTAAGTTTTTGTTGCTTGATGAGCCATTTGCTGGAGTCGATCCTATAGCGGTTAGTGATATACAAAGTATCGTCCGTGATCTTAAAAATTTAGGCATAGGAGTGCTAATAACCGATCACAACGTGCGTGAGACGTTAGCTATCTGTGACAGAGCATATGTCATAAAAGATGGCTCGTTACTAGCAAGTGGTGGAGCAAAAGATGTTGCAAATGACAAAAATGTCCGCACTTACTATCTTGGTGAAGAATTCCGTCTTCTTGAGTAAAAATGCTACGACAAGCCCAAGCTTTAGCACCAAAAACTAAACTGAATCAAACGCTTAGAAGTTGGCTACCGATACTTCAAAGTAGCCTTGATGAGCTAAAAGAGACGCTTGAGCCGTTCGTTGCAGAAAATCCTTTTATAAGCATAGAGCATAAAAATTTAATCCAGCCAGGCAAAAATACAAAGAAAAATTTTTTTACTGAGATCACGCGTAGCTCAGTCTCAGACACGATTGAAAGCGTAAGTATCTATAAGCAAAGCTTATATGAAAAGCTAATCGAGCAGATAAATCCGCCACTTTTCCCCACTACAAAGTCCCAAGAGATAGCACAAAAGATAGTGGAGTGCATAAATCACGAAGGATATTTTGAGTATGATGTAGCGGTTTTTAAAGAGATTGAGAGAAATGATGTAGAGCGAGTGAGAGCGAGGTTTGCATACCTTGAGCCTGTTGGTGTTGGAGCGGTGGACTTTAAAGAGAGCTTTTTATTTCAACTTAGTCAAAGCGAAGTGAGCGACGAAGTGTATGAATGTGCTAAGCAAATTATATTAAATTTTGAAAATATTGAACGTCTGATAAAACTAAAACACTATGATGAAGCTCTAAAAATCATCAAAAAATTTAAAAATCCACCCGCGATTGAGTATATGGACGAGCCGTTGCCAATCACGCCAGATATAATTATAAGCACTGACGAGAATGGCATAAGCGTAAGCGTAAATGATGATTTTTATCCGCAAGTGGTGTTAGACACTCAAGGACATAATGAGAGCGATGAATTTATAAGTAGTAGAGTAAAAGAGGGGAGAGACCTGATAGACGCACTTTCTATGCGAAAAGCAACGCTTTATAAGATAGGGCTTATGATAGTTGAGTATCAGTATGATTATTTTTTCGGCGGGGATATAAAGCCGATGAAATTGCGTGATATAGCCGAAGACTTGGGGCGTTCGGCTTCTACTATCTCACGTGCGATAGCAAATAAATTTATCGCCTCTCCACGTGGGACGATCGCTATGAAGTCATTTTTTACCGCTGCACTTGATGAAGATGTCTCAAACGCTATGATAAAGGAGTTTTTAGTAAATTTAATCAAAAATGAAAATAGGGCAAAGCCACTTGGAGATCAGCAAATTTTAGAGCTAATACAAAAAGAATTTAACATAACTATCGTGCGTAGGACGATCACGAAGTATCGCAAGGCACTAAATATAGGCAGTTCAAGTGAGAGAAAGAAAGCTTATTATATCAGTGGCTTATCCTTTGAGCGTCTTTAGTATGGCAATTAGCAGTTGCGACTATATTTTAGTGTGTGGGCTTGAATATTGCTTAGATGAGTTTCGTGCTAAAAATACAACCTAATTTATAAAATGTTTTAGCTAATTGCTTATAACATAAATAAGCCCCAGTAGCACAACAAAATAATGCTTGGTGATTTTTGATTTGATTAAAATTAAAGATAATCAACTTAATAAACTATTTTAAATTAGAATGAAAGCTGACAACGATATAGATAAAATAATAATTGCATTATCAAATTTTTGTTAAAAAATATAAAAATGCTAAAATGTATTGGATTTAGTCAAGAGGTTAAAAGAGTATGAGGTCTTAACTCTTAAATTTAAACTAAAAGAGTTAAAGTTGCATTAGCTTTATCTCTTAAGTTTTGAAAATCGCCTTTGTATTGTCTCTTTAAAGCTTCTAAATGTTACATATTTTACTCCAACTAAATTTTATAAAAGCTATTATAGCTCACTCATTATTGTAAATATTTTTTACTTTACAAACTACTTTTATTATAAAAATATTTATAAAACAAAGTGAGCTATGCACTCACAAATGCCTCTTGATTTTTATAAAACGGCTTTAACGCTTCATATGCGTTTTGTATCTTTTCAAAATTTGCTCGGTACTGTTCTTGTATCTTTTGTGTTTTATTTGCGTGGCGGTCTGGATGGTAGATTTTTACAAGTTTTAGATAGCTCTCCCTAATCTCATCAAAGCTATCATTTTTGTCGCAACCTAAAATTTCAAAATTCTCTTCAAGCATACTGGCTAATGCTGAGAAGCGGTTTATAAATTTAGATGAGTTTTGCACCTTAAATTTATGTTTAAATCTCTCAAAGTCCGTCATATCAAAGTCAAAATGCACTATAAATTTCATATGTTCTTTTTTAGCTAAAAACTCGCCAAGCACGTCAAAATCGCTTTCCAAAGCTACTTTTACACTTAGTTTATTTAGCTTATGATTATAGTTTGTTGCGTTGTTTTTAAATTTTTGCATTAGATACGTGGTAAATATCTTTGGAGTCTCATTTAAAGTAAATATCACCTCATCTCTTAAAAAATCAACTTCAATATTTAATACACTAGATATAGCATTTTTTTGAATATAGTTTAGCTTTATAGTTTTGTATTCGGCGAAATTTAGATTAAGTGATTTGCCACTTTGCTTTTCATATAATTTTTTTATAAATTTGACAAAGCATTTACGTTGCGGTATCTCACTCTCTTCGTAAAATGCTATAACCTTGCCTTTATTTGCTATGTTGTTTTTAAAATTTTTATTTATCATATCTCGCAGATCGCGAAATAGCACATCATCTGTGGTTTGTATACTAAGTGACTCTAAAGTATGCATTATGTTCATTGAACTCTCCATTTTAACTATAACTTTAAATCTAAGCAATAATTGTTCCAAAACTGCTATTTTATTAAATTTTTACGCCATTATAGTTTTTGTCACATTAAAACTTTTTATTAAATTTTGATATATTGTAGCTTAAAGCGACATTGAGCTAAAGCCCAATAAAGCATATAAATTAACCTTAAATTTAAAATTTTTATAGTAGCATAAGTAAATTTTTAATAAGGAATATATTTGTCTGATACTAAAGGCATAAATTTTAACTCAAAAAATGGCACAGCACAGTTGATTTTAAGTGGAGAGATTAGCTATAAGGATGCCAAAATCGTACAAAATACATTAAGCAAACTAAACAAATTTAAAGACCAAACAAGTATAAGAATAGATATGAGTGAGTTAAAGCGAGTTGATTATTCGATACTGATACTCATAAAACGTGCCTTAGTAGGTAAAAAATTTGAACTTATAGCAAATGATGAAAATATCAAAGCTATGTTTAAGCTTGTTGATGATGAGCATATCGATTTTACCTATATGCCACCACAAAATAAATTAAATTTTTTTGCTAGACTTGGTAAGAAAATTTGTAGCGGTGGGATAAATTTGCTTGAGTTTAGTGCATTTTTTGGTGAGTTTATTGTCAAGTCGTTTAAAATTTTATTTAACCCGCAAAATCTACGGCTAAAAGAGTTTAGCAACTATATAAAAGATGCTGGTGTAAATGCCATATTTATCGTATCTCTGACCGCTTTTTTGATCGGTATAGTTTTAGCTTATCTTGGTAGCTCTATGCTTGCAAATTTTGGTGCGAGTATATTTATCGTTGAGATCATGGGGATCTTAACGCTTCGTGAAGTAGCTCCTCTTATTGCCGCTATTGTTGTTGCTGGGCGATCAGCATCAAGCTTTACAACACAGATCGGTGCGATGAAGATTACTGAAGAGATTGACGCGATGAAGACGATGGGCTTTGAGCCATTTAACTTTCTGGTCCTACCGCGTATCATCGCGATGGTGCTATCGCTACCGATTGTTATATTTATCGCTGATTCTATTAGTATCTTAGGTCAAATGATAATCTGCAATGGTCTGCTTGACATAAGCTTTAATGACTATTTAAGTCGTTTTAAAGATATGGTTGAGCTAAGACACTTTGCGGTTGGTATGATAAAAGCCCCATTTTTTGGTATTGCTATTGCTATCATTGGGTGTATGCGTGGAACAAATGTCGCTATGAGTACACAAAGCCTTGGAGAGATGACAACAAAAAGTGTTGTGGATTCGATCTTTTGCGTGATTGCACTTGATGCATTTTTTGCGATAATGTTTATGTGGATAAAATTATGAGTGTTATAATACGCGGAGAAAATATTACAACTAGTTATGGCGAACGTATAATGCATGATAATGTCAGCTGGAGCATAAATGAAGGTGAAATTTATGGCTTTTTGGGTGGCTCTGGTAGTGGCAAAACAACACTTATGAAGACGATGATGTATCTTAAAGCTCCTGATAGTGGCGATATATTTTTTGATGGCAAAAATATTTGGAAAAGCGACACAAAAACACAAAAAGAGATAAAGCTATATAGTGGAACGATGTTTCAATTTGGTGCTTTGTATAGTGCGATGACGATACTTGATAATGTTGGTGTTTTACTAAGTGAGTATTCAAAATTTACAAAGCGTCAGATTGATGAGATATCGATGTTTTGGATACAAAAAGTAGGGCTTAAAAAAGAGGTGGCAAGTTTGTATCCTAGTGAGTTAAGTGGTGGTATGAAAAAGCGTGCAGCACTAGCTCGTGCCTTAGTACTTAGCCCAAAGGTGCTATTTTTAGATGAGCCAAATAGCGGACTTGATCCGGTCAGCTCACGTCAGATGGATGCACTTGTAAAAGATCTACGTGATAGCATCGGACTTTCAGTAGTTATGGTTACTCACGATGCTGATAGTATATTTGATATACTTGATCGATTTTTGATAATAGAAAATAGAAAAATAGCCTTTGAAGGGACGATAGCTGAGCTTGAAAAATTCGGGCATAATCCACTTGAAGAGCTGTTTAAAACAAGGAAGAAATAGATGGAAAATAGAAATTCTTATACTATAGTCGGTATGTTTTTTGTATTTTGTATGAGTGCGTTAGCGATATTTTTGTGGTGGATGACAAGCGGTGAAAACTCAAAAGTTGAATATAAAAATTACTATATCCAAACCGCCGAACTTCCAAGTGGTGTTAAAGTTGATTCTCAAGTTAAATTTATAGGCGTTGTGGCTGGTAGTGTTAGTGCGATAGACTTTGTGCATGGCGATACAACACTTATAGAGATCACTATGAAAATTCGCGATGATCTACCGATAAAAAAAGATAGTTTAGCAAGTATTGAGCTAAATGTGATAAGCGGAGTAGCGGTTATAAATATCTCACGAGGAATGCTAGACTTTGATAAAAATGAACGTCCTATTATAAAACTAGATGCAAATTTACTATCTAAAATCAGTAGTAATGCTAAAAATATAACTGAAAAGATAGATCAAAGCCTAGATAAACTTAATAACTTTTTCTCAGACAAAAATATCGCAAAGCTTCAGTCAATACTAGAACATATTGACGTTTTTACGGCAAATATCAGTGACCCTAAAGCGACAGAAAATATAGATATAATGATACAAAATTTAAGAGATATCACTACTAAATTAAACCAATCTGATACAAAAGAGCTGATAAGTAATCTAAATACATTACTTATAAATTCTAATAAATTTATAGGCTCAATTAATAAATTGGCACAAGACTTTGACAATATGCAAAATTTATTAGCTTTAAAGATCTCAGGTGGCGAATATGATCTAAGAGCACTTTTAAACCCTGCTGTTGTTGAATTTAGTAGATTTTTAAATGATTTTCAAAAGACGTTACGTGAGTTTAGAGGGGCACTTTATAGGTTAGAAGAGAGCCCGTATGAATTTTTCTTTAAAGATACACAAGAAAATGGAGATAGGAAATGAGATTAAATTTTATGTATAATTTTACGCAAAATTATTTTAAGTTGGCTATTTTAGGAACTTTTATATTATTAGTATTTTCTGGATGTTCGCTTAAATTTGGTGTTCCAGCTGCAACAATGTATGAGATTTACTATTCTAAAAAAGAGTGTGCGATATATGACATAACACGCAAAAATATCTATATCGAAAGTGTAAGTGCCCTTGATATGGTCGATACTAGACAAATTTTAGTCGTAGCTGAAAATAATCAGATAAGATATTTAAAAGATGCTAAATTTGTATCATTGCCAAGCGAGATGATATATAAAGCTTTGGTTAAAGGGGCTTACTCAAACTGCCATGCAAAGCCTATTTTTGCACCAAACCCAGAGGATCTTCGCTTAAAAGTAAGCGTCATATCTTTACAAATAAGAGGTGATAAAGCAGAAGTTAGTTTAGCTTATGAGCTATTTAACGCGTCAAAATCAATCAAATCAGGTATGATAAACAAAGAGCTTTTTTGTCCAGATCCAAGTTCAAAAATGGTATTTGATACAATAAATAATGCAACAAATTTAGCTATAGACGAGCTTTTGGCACAGATTATTTAGCTAAATTAATCTCATTTTGCTATAATCAAACTTTTAAATTTGGAGCAATAATGAAAAAAATTTTGATAGTAGCAGATGGGATATTTGCCGATAGCTTTTTAAAAAGGCTTTTTGAATCAAAGGCGGCACAGCACGACTATACGATAATAAGCCAAAATCAAGGTAAATTTGATAATAAAGATAATCTAGAAAATTTTAACTTTCACTACTTTGATCCAACAAGCCTTTCAAAGTTAAAAAGTGTTGCAGATGGCTATTTTAGCCAGTTTTGTATCATTATGCAAAATTTAAATGAAGCGTTTGAAGTATATCTAAATTTACGCAAAATAAGCACAAAAACTAACATTGTTTTTACAAATATCTGGCATTTTGATGACGAGCAAAAGACTATAATAAGTTCGGATAAACATCTAAAAATCGTTGATGCTAGGGATTTGGTAGCTTCAAGGCTTATAAACTATATCCCAGATGTGCCAGTTTTAGCTGATAACATCGGCATTAGCGAGGGTGAGATAATGGAGGTAAAGGTGCCCATAGGAAGTGCATATATGTATCGTCACCTTAACTCAATCCAACAAAAAAAGTGGCGTATAGCTTTGATATATCGCACAAATGAGATAATACTGCCAAGTCCAAGTGTTATGATACATCCAAATGACACTCTCTTAATTGTAGGTGATCCAAAAATATTACAAAACGTTTATCGCTCAATAAAACGTGAACCAGGTCAGTTTCCTAGCCCCTTTGGCAACAACATATATACAATTATCGATATGCGTGTAATGAGTAAAGAGCGTGTTAAAAGATTGATAGAAAACAGTTTATATACTCACTCAAAATTGACAAATAGACGACTTATATTTAAGGTCTTAAATCCAACTTTATGTGAAAATTTAAACACATTAAAGATGATAAATGATAAAAATATCGTTGTTTTATTTGATTATTTTGCCAAGGATAACTCTAAAGTTAAATTTGAGATAAATATGCTTGATGTTGGGCTTTTGATAACTGACAATGAGTATTTTTTCAAATTTAAACGGCTATTTTATGATGTAAAATTACCTATATTAAAAACTGGTGTGCTTAAGATAGAAGAGATAAAACAAGGTGTTATCTTGGGTGCTGGTGGCGACGAGATAGAGAATCAAAGTGCTGTTATTATGGACTGCTGTAAACAGCTTGATGTGGATATTAAATTTTATCATTTTGATACAAGTGGCGACAAAGATGCACTAAGTGAGCATTTTGAAAGTCTTAGTAATCTCTTTTCAAAATGCATAATGATCGAAAGTAGCAATGAGAAAAATCCTTTAATTACACTTAAAAATAGCAAAAATCTCTTGCAATTTGTGATATTTGATGAAAAATTTATAAGAGTTGATGCATTTGCGTTTTTATCCACTGATATGAATAGACTCTATAGACGTTTAAGTAAAAATGCACAGCTTTTTGTGCCAGTAAGTATTTAAATTTTAGCCAAATTTGAGAGTTTTTGGGTAAAATGTCTAAAAGGTTAAATATGCAAATAAATTTAAATTTAGTGCAAAAAGAGCAAAGTTATAACGTTTATATCAATGAACTTAAGCGGTTAACACTCAAAGGTAAAGTAGCGATCGTAACAAATCCAAAAGTCGCAGGTCTACACCTTAAGACGCTTTTAAGTTGTCTTGAGTGTGATAAATATTTTATCATTAGCGTCCCTGACGGTGAAGAGTATAAAAATTTATCTACTATCGAGCTTATATTAGAGCAACTTTTTGTTAGTAGGCTTGATCGTAGCGATACTCTTATAGCTTTTGGTGGCGGGGTTATTAGTGATATGGTGGGATTTGTAGCAAGTATTTATGAACGTGGGATAAAATTTATAAATATCCCAACTACACTTTTATCTCAGGTGGACGCTAGTGTTGGTGGTAAAACTGGAGTTAATAATAAATTTGGTAAAAATTTAATCGGCTCATTTTACCAACCTAAGGCGGTTTATTGTGAGAGTAAATTCTTGCTTACTCTCTCGCAGCGTGAGTTTGCAGCAGGTATGGCAGAGGCTATTAAAATGGCGATTTGCTTTGATAAAGATATGTTTGAGTGGCTTGATAATATAGAGCTAAAAGATGAGAAAAATTTAGCCGAGCTTGTATACAAAGCGGTGCAGATAAAAACACGTGTAGTTGAGCTTGATGAAAGAGAGCGTGGCTTAAGAGCACTGTTAAACTATGGACATACATTTGCACACGTGATAGAACAGCAAACAAATTATAAGACTTATTTACACGGTGAAGCAGTGGCTATAGGTATAAATATGGCTAATGAACTTGCCTTACGTTTAGGACTTTTAGTTCAAAATGAGTGTGAACAAATTCGCAAAGTGTTACATAAATTTAATCTGCCAACATCGTATAGTATCAATGATGTAGAGGGCTTTTATGATGCATTTTTTTTAGACAAAAAGACCGAAAATAAAATGATAAAATTTATATTACCAAACGGCATAGGTAATGCTATTATAAAAAATGATGTTAAAAAATATGATGTTATAAAAATTTTAAGAGAATTTGTATGAGAATTTTAGCATTTTTATTTGTTATATTTGTTGCACTTTATGCTGAACAAAATGCAAGTGTACCACAACTAAATGATAGTATAAACGATATAAAAAAACAGATAGAAGCTATAGATGAGTCGTTAAAAGGTAACATCTGGATAACTCGTTATGCAAACTACAATACATATCAAAAACTTGCTTTTGAGCTTGAAAATGCCCAAGCCGAGTTTAAAAAAATGGATAAAAAATCAGCAAAAAGCTCCGAACTAGTAAGACATATCGATACACTAAAACAGCAGATAAATTTATTACAAGAGTATGAAAACACGCCATTTTCTAATATGCTTGTTGCCCCAGAAGTTTCAAGTCCACCGCGTATTACAAATCCGATCGCACTAATCTCTGGATTTTCTTATATAAAGCAAGTAAAAAATGATAAACAGGAGTATTCGCGTCATATTACAGAGCTTGATTCTATTATTTTAAAACTTGAAAATAAAGAAATTTTACTAGTTAGTATAGTCGAAAATAATGGAACCGAAAAAAATCGTGAGACGCTTTATGATGTTAGGCAAGAGATTAGCGACTTTAATGGAGCAAAGCAGATAGCCACTACTACATTTGACGTCTATGAAAAACGAGCAGATGAAGCGATAAATATTACAACCGAAGAGATAAAGTCGCAGTTTTTTAGTATGCTTACTATCGCGATCATTATACTTATAACTATCGCATTGACATTTTTTGCCAAATTTATAGCAAAACGAACGATAAGTGATAACGAGCGATTCTACACAGTTAATAAATTTTTAAATTTTTTAGATGTAACAATTATTATTTTGATACTACTTTTTGCATATATAGAAAATGTAACTTATGTTATAACCGTACTAGGCTTTGCCTCTGCTGGTATAGCTATTGCTATGAAAGATATGTTTATGAGTATACTTGGCTGGATGGTTATAATGTTTGGTGGATCGATACATGTCGGAGATCGCGTCAGAGTGCTGCATAATGGCTCTGAATTTGTAGGTGATGTTATAGATATATCAATGCTTAGAATGACTATATTTGAAGATGTTACTTATACAACATATAAGAGTAACAGGCGTGCAGGACGAATAGTTTTTGTTCCAAATAATTATATATTTACTAACCTTATTGCAAATTACTCACACTATGGTATGAAGACCGTATGGGACGGCATAGATGTTGTTATAAGCTTTGATAGCAATCATAAAAAGGCAGTCTATATAGCAAAAAACATAATCCGTAAATACTCAAAAGGCTACACCGATATTGCAAAGCGTCAGATGAATAAAATGCGAAGCCAATATAGTATAAAAAATCCAAATGTTGAGCCTAGAATTTTTACATTTTTTGAGCCTTATGGTATCAATATCTCAAGCTGGTATATGACAAATTCTTACGCAGCACTAATGCTTAGAAGCACTATAAGTGCAGAGCTTATAGATGCATTTAATGCCGAAGATGATATTAGGATAGCCTATCCAACGCAGACGATGTATCTTAGCAAAAAGCGTGATGCTGCAGAGCATAGTGAACACATTGAGATAAGCGAGAGTAGTAACTAGTGCAAAAAGTATTTTTTAAAACATTTGGTTGTCGCACAAATATCTACGACACCGAACTTATGAAACGTTATATCACAGATTATGAGATAACAAATGATGAAGAGAGTGCAGACATAGTCGTAATAAATTCCTGCACTGTTACAAATTCTGCCGATAGTGGGGTCAGAGCGTATATAAACGGTGTAAAAAAGCGTGGTGCAAGGGTTGTGCTTACTGGTTGCGGTGCAGTCAGTAAAGGCAGAGAGCTATTTAATAAAAGTGGGATATTTGGTGTATTGGGAGCTAGCCAGAAGGCAAATATTAATACGCTTTTAAACTCAAAAGAGCGGTTTTTTGAGCTTGGAAATTTAAATAGCATCGATAAGGATATCGTTACAAACTACGAAAATCACACAAAGGCTTTTATAAAAATTCAAGAGGGATGTAATTTTAATTGTAGTTATTGCATAATCCCATCTGTGCGTGGCAAAGCTCGCAGTATGAATGAGAATGCTATCATAAATGAAGCAAAAATTTTAGCCAGTAATGGCTATAACGAGCTTGTGCTAACTGGCACAAATATCGGTAGCTATGGCAAGGATAGCAATAGCTCACTTGGGCGACTTGTGGCAAATTTAGGTGCTATCTCTGGTATCCGTCGTATACGTCTTGGTAGCATCGAGCCAAGCCAGATAGATGAGAGCTTTCGTGAAATTTTAAAGGAGAGTTGGCTAGAACGACACCTACATATCGCACTTCAACATACAAGTGAGCGGATGTTACGCATTATGAGGCGACGAAACGAGGCGTATAAGGATATAGAGCTATTTAATGAGCTTAGTCAGATGGGCTTTGCACTTGGGACCGACTTTATCGTGGGACATCCGGGTGAGAGTAGCGAGATATGGGAGGAAGCATTAATAAATTTTAAAAAATTTCCACTTACGCATATACATGCATTTGTCTACTCGCCACGTCAAAATACTCACTCAGCCACACTAAAAGCTGATGTCAGCGGTAATGTAGCAAAAGCAAGATTGCATCAGATAAAAGAGATTGTCTCACAAAATAACTTTAAATTTAGAGAGAAAAATAGAGTTGAGCTAGAGATTTTAGTGGAGCAAAAACAAGGTGAGTACTACGAGGGATTTGATCAGTTTTATAATAAATTTAAGGTAAAATCAGCCCAAAATATAAGCAAAGAGTGGCTTAAGATAAGTGATTATGAGGTTAAATATGAAGGTAATTTTGCGAAAATTTAAATTTGATAAGAGAAATATCTTAATTATTGTAGCAGTTTTATTGATTTTAGTCGTTGGTTTTGCATTATCAAAAGAGCCAAAAAGTATCAGCTATGCAGAGTATGAGCAACTTTTAAATGGAAATTTTTTACAAAAGGCGGTAATAAATGAAGATGAGATCGTCTTTTACTCACAAAATAATCGCTATAAAATAATAAAAGATGTTGTAGATGTGAAAGAACTTATCAAAAAGATACCAGTTGAACGCACTCAAGGTTATGCCGCTATAAGCGATATAATGAGCTTTATCTTTATAATTTTTATGTTTGGCATACTTTTGTTTTTTGTAATTAAATTTAAAAAACGAGAGCAGGGTAGTAGCGAAAAAAATCCAGCCATTGATCTAGAGAGTATAGTTAGCTCATTTGCCACACCAGTTATATCAAATGTGCGATTTACAGATGTTGCAGGAATAGATGAAGTTAAGATAGAGCTTAGCGAGATAGTTGATTTTCTAAAAAATCCTATAAAATATAGAAATTTTGGTATAAAAATGCCAAAGGGTGTGCTGATGATAGGACCTCCAGGTGTTGGCAAGACACTTGTGGCAAAGGCGGTTGCCGGGGAGGCGAATGTGCCATTTTTTTACCAAAATGGTGCGAGTTTTGTTCAAATTTATGTCGGTGTGGGTGCAAAGCGTGTTCGTGAGCTATTTTCAAAAGCAAAAGCTTACGCTCCATCTATTATTTTTATTGATGAGATAGACGCCGTGGGTAAAAGTAGAGGTGGTGCACGAAATGATGAGCGAGAGGCGACTTTAAATCAACTACTGACCGAGATGGATGGCTTTGAAGATAATTCAGGTGTTATAGTTATCGCAGCCACTAATCGTATAGAGATGATAGATGAGGCATTGCTACGTTCTGGACGTTTTGATAGGCGGATATTTCTTTCTATGCCTGATTTTAAGGATAGAGTAGCGATACTAAAAACCTATCTAAGCGACAAAAAATGCAGTGCTGATGTAAATGATATAGCTAAGATGAGTGTTGGATTTTCAGGGGCAGCATTAAGCACGCTTGTTAACGAAGCGGCTATTAATGCACTAAGACGTGGAAGTGATATGCTTGATTTTAGCGATTTTGAAGATGTGTCAAATAAGGTCTTGCTTGGTAAGAAAAAAGTACTTAGCTACTCAGACGTTGAGCGAAAGATACAAGCAAAATATCAAGCCGCAAAGGCACTTTGTGCCTATTGGTTTGATGTAAAATTTGATAAAATTTCACTTGTTGAGGATCGCTTTGTAAGCGTTGAGCGTGAAATAGAGTCTAAGACGCAAATGATTTCACGCGTGAAGGTATTTTTAGCTGGTATGTGTATACTCGAACTTGAGCAAGGTGATATCTTTTCAAACTCAAGCGATGATCTAAACAGAGCTAAAGAGTTAGCTCAAAAGATGGTTTTTGAGTATACAATGGGCGACTCGTTTATCCCAAATCCAGTCGATGTGGAGCAAATTTTAGTACAAGCAAAAAATGAAATGATGAGCTTTTTAAAGGGTGTAAACGAGCAAATAAGCGTGATCGCTGAATATCTTTATGTCTATGAGAGTATTGATAAAGAGATGATAACAAATATCTTAAATAAATCTTACGAGTAGGAGCGACAATGAAGGCAAAGATAGGGATTTTAACACTTAGCGACAGAGCGAGTGATGGCACTTATGAAGATAAATCAGGCCCCGCGATAAAAGAGGTTTTAAATGAGTGGATAAAAAGCGAAGTTGAGTATTTTTATGAGGTTATACCTGATGAGTTTGAGCTGATAAAGCAACATTTGATACATATGAGTGATGTGCTAGAATGTGATCTTATACTCACAACTGGAGGCACTGGTCCAGCGGTGAGAGATGTAACACCAGAGGCTACTGAAGCGGTGTGTGAAAAGATGATGGCGGGATTTGGTGAGCTTATGCGAGCGGCAAGTTTAAAATACGTCCCAACAGCGATACTCTCACGTCAAACAGCAGGCATCCGCGGACACTCGCTTATTATAAATTTACCTGGTCAACCAAAGGCGATCAGAGAGTGTTTAGAGCCAGTTTTCCCAGCTGTGCCGTATTGTATTGACCTTATTGAAGGTGCTTTTATTGAGACTAATGAGAGCGTAATGAAAGTTTTTCGCCCAAAACAGAAGAAAATTTCATAAATTTTTATAAAGGTTGATATATGAAAGTTGCTTTAATTACCGGCATAACTGGGCAAGATGGTTCATATTTAGCAGAGTTATTATTAGAAAAAGGGTATGAAGTCCATGGAATAATAAGAAGAAGCTCTTCTTTTAATACAAAAAGGATAGAGCATTTGTATTTAGATGATTTTATACAAGATATGCATAATAACAAAAAAATTAATTTGCATTACGGTGATTTATGCGATTCTTTAAACTTAGTAAGGCTTATAAATGATATAAAGCCGATAGAAATTTATAACCTAGCCGCCCAATCTCACGTAAAGGTATCTTTTGAAGTTCCTGAATATACGGCAGATATAGATGCATTGGGAATTCTTAGGATATTAGAAGCGGTAAGATTTTTAGGTATGGAAAAAAGTTGCAAAATATATCAAGCTTCAACATCTGAACTATATGGAAAAGTGACAGAAGTGCCACAAAGTGAAACTACACCATTTTATCCAACATCACCTTACGCGATTGCCAAACAATATGGATATTGGATAACAAAAAATTACCGAGAGACATATGGTATATTTGCAATTAATGGAATTTTATTTAATCACGAATCAGAGAGACGTGGAGAAAGCTTTGTAACTCGTAAAATAACATTAGCTGCAGCCAGAATAGCAAAGGGATATCAAAAAAAATTATACTTAGGAAATTTAAATGCATTGCGAGATTGGGGATATGCTAAGGATTATGTCGAATGTATGTGGTTAATGATGCAGCAAGAAAAACCAGAAGATTATGTTATAGCTACTGGAGAGCAATATTCTGTAAGAGAATTTTGCGAGCTTGCATTTAAGGAGGTTGGAATAGATATAGAGTGGATGGGGGGGGGGTATAAGCGAAAAAGGAGTTGCTAAAAACAAAGATAGAGAAATTATAATTGAAGTAGATCCAAAATATTTTAGACCATCCGAAGTAGAAACATTGCTCGGTAACCCAGAAAAAGCCAAGACAAAATTGGGTTGGAATCCTAGAAAAACACCATTTGAAGAATTAGTAAAAATTATGATCAAACATGACTTAGAATATGTAGCAAAAAAGAATTAAAAATAAGAATTCAAAAATTTATATAGCTGGACATAATGGACTTGTAGGTTCTGCGATTTATAAAAATTTAAAGGATAAAGGTTATTTTAATTTTATATTAAAGTCTTCGAACGAGCTTGATTTGCGTAATCAACTTGATGTTTTTAATTTTTTTGAAAAAGAAAAACCAGAATATGTTTTTTTAGCTGCTGCTAAAGTAGGCGGTATTTATGCCAATAATACTTATAGGGCTGATTTTATATATGATAATCTAGCAATACAAAATAATATAATATATAGTGCTTATAAAAATAATATAAAAAAGATGTTATTTTTAGGTAGTACTTGCATATATCCTAAAAATGCAATACAGCCAATTAGCGAAAATGCTCTTCTTGCAAGTGAATTAGAATACACTAATGAGCCATATGCTATAGCCAAAATAGCTGGAATGAAAATGTGCGAAAGCTTTAATTTGCAATATGGAACAAATTTTATCTCCGTAATGCCAACAAATTTATATGGAGAAAATGATAATTTTGATCTAAATAACTCTCACGTGTTACCAGCTATGATAAGAAAAATGCATTTAGCTAAATTGGTAGAACAAGAGAGATTTAAAGATATTGTGAAAGATTTTAATAAAAATTCACAAAGTGATATAGTTAAAAATAAAACAAATGAAGAGATTATTTTTACATTGCAACAATATGGTATAGAGAAATATAAAAATGAAGTGGTTTTGAAGTTATGGGGATCTGGAGCTCCGATGAGAGAATTTTTATGGAGTGAAGATATGGCGGACGCTTGTGTGTTTATAATGGAAAATATTGATTTCAAAGATCTTATAGGTGATAAAAAAGAGATAAAAAATACACATATTAATATTGGAACTGGATTGGATATATCTATAAAAGATCTAGCATATATGATAAAAAAAGAGGTGGGTTTTAATGGAAAAATTTTATTTGATCGCACGAAACCAGATGGGACATTAAGAAAAAATATTGATATTTCTAAGTTAAGTAAGCTAGGTTGGAAGCATAAAGTCTCTTTAGATGAAGGAGTAGTAAAAATGTATAATATATATAAAAATATGACTGATAAATAAAATGAGAAAGATATTTAAAGAGATACGATATTTTCTATTTTGGATTATTAAAGAGGTAAGGCAAAATAATTATCACTCAGATATTAGTTATTGTAATTATTGGAAAATGAATAATCCTAAACAAGAGTGGTTTTATAAATTTTTAGAGCATAGGAATTTGCTAGGAAAAGGCAATAAAATAACATTTATCTCATCTTTTGGATATAGATTTGTGATACCTTTTTTATCTGATAAAAAAGTATTTTTTTCAGGTGAAAACTTAAGCAATAGCTGTATTGAGGATATACATAATAAATTTGCGGATTACTGTATTGATAAAGTTGATTTAGCTTTAGGATTTGATTTTATTGATGCCAAAAATTATTTAAGATTTCCTTTATGGATAAGATATCTCGTAAAACCACAAGATAGCTTTGAAGATATATCAGATAGAATAAAAAAGATAAATAGTTTTGAATACAGAAATAATAAAAGAGATAAATTTGCTGCCTTAGTAGCAAGCCATGACAAGGGAAATATTAGAAGAAAGATGTTAAATGAATTGCAAAAATTAGGTGCAATAGAATGTGCAGGAGCTTTTAATAAAAATACAAATTCTTTACAAGATGATTATTGCGATAATAAAATAGAGTACTTAAAACAATTTAAATTTAATATTTGTCCCGAAAATAGCGATAACAAAGGTTATGTTACCGAGAAAATATTTGAAAGTATAATGGCTGGATGTATACCACTGTATTGGGGTGGCGGTGGATATATAGAAAATGATATACTAAATCAAAAATGTTTTATATTATTTGATGAAAATAACTTAGAACAATTTAATCAAAGCGTAAATATGTTATTAAATAACGAAAGTTATTATTTGGATTTCATAAAACAATCACCATTTAAACCAGGGGCAGCAGAGTTAATATGGGATAAAATTACAAAACTAGAAAGTATGCTAAAAAGTTTAAAGCTAAATATTTGATTTATTGCATTTTACATAAACGATACTTATTAGAGCGACAGCTAGAAGTAGGGCAAACGTAATGTATGCGAGAAACTCTTTTGATGGATTTGAGCCCAAGAAATACCCAATAGTTAAAAGTATAGCCACCCAAATACTTGCACCAAACGTGGTGTAAAGACTAAATTTAAACAAATTCATCTTTGCTAAACCAGCTGGTAGGCTGATGTATTGACGGATACCAGGGATTAGCCGACAGTTAAAAGTTGAGATCTCTCCATGTTTATTGAAAAAGGCTTCAAATTTAGCCATCTTCTCTTCGTTTATGCCGACATATTTGCCATATTTTAAAATTATATTACGCCCTAAAAAGAAACATAGGTAATAGTTAAACACTGCCCCAGCCAAGCTTCCGCCAACACCAGCTAAAAATGCCACAACTAGGCTCATCTCACCCTTATGAGCTAAGTATCCAGCGGGTATCATTGCTACTTCGCTAGGAAAAGGAAAGAACGAGCTTTCTAAAAACATCATAATAAAAATGCCGAGATATCCCAACTCGCCAACGAGTGAAACGATCCAGTTTATAAAATCACTTAGCAAAAAATCTCTTTGTTTTAAATTTAAAAGCTGATTTTATAAAAATTACTCTTTAAATGTGCTTTTATATCGCTAAAAAATAGACAATAAGCTCGTAAAAAATGATAAGTGCAAACAAGCCAAATATCGCTGAGCAAATACCATCTAGTAAGTGCTGGTTGCTTAAAAATTTCTCTCTTGCTTTTTTAGTAGAAAAGAGCCAACCCATTGCGATAAAGATAAATACGCTTTCAATTGATATGACACTAACTAAAATCGTAACGTCCAAAAAGTTATTAGTTTTTTCAACGAAACGTGAGAAAATACTTGCAAAATACAAAATTGCTTTAGGATTTGAGAGATTTGTAAGTAGTCCGATGAGTAAAAATTGCTTTGCCGAAGTTGGACTTTTGTCGTTTTCATTTGTTTTGATTGCATTATTTGCTCTGTTTTTTGCAGATTTTGCAGACTTAAAGAGTAAAAAACTAAGATATGAAAGATAGCAAACACTAAATATCATCAGTATTATTTGTAATGATGGGAATAATGCAAAGAGTGTCTTTAATCCAAATGCAGTTAAGATGACCCAAAGGACTATACCTATACCAACACCAATACAGGCAAACACACTGTGTTTAAAGCCGTGTGCGAGTGATGTACGAAGCACTAAAAATACATCAGGACCGGGAGTGATGACTGCGACAAAATGTGTCGCCATAAGAATAAAGAGTGATGCCAAAGACATAAAATATCCATTACATAATATAAAAGTCGCAATTATATCAAAAAATATATTAAATTTGACAGGACAGGGCAGGAGTAGCTCCAAAAATGGAGCTAAATTTGATTAAAACGCTGGTATAGCAGCACCTTTGTATCTTGAGAGGATAAACTCTTTGACTTTTGAACTAAGTATGGCTTTATTCAAAGCTTGTATTTTTGGCAAGTTTTCATTGCCCTCCTTAACCGCAACATAATTTACATAGTTGCTTTCGCTACCTTCAAGCAGTAAAGAGTCGTTAGTAGGACTTAAGCCAACGTCGAGTGCGTAATTGACATTTATAAATGCTATCGTTACATCAGAGAGTGAACGTGGGGTTTGAGCTGATTCCATCTCTTTAAATTTAAGATTTTTTGGGTTTTCTATGATATCAAGTGGTGATTTGTATTCGCCATCTTTTGCCTTTACAAGACCAACCTTTTCAAGTAAATTTATAGATCGTGTTGAATCTGCTACG
Organism: Campylobacter anatolicus; assembly: GCF_018145655.1. Taxonomy (NCBI): domain Bacteria; kingdom Pseudomonadati; phylum Campylobacterota; class Epsilonproteobacteria; order Campylobacterales; family Campylobacteraceae; genus Campylobacter; species Campylobacter anatolicus. Next base: position 163,674 of record NZ_JAGSSY010000003.1, on the reverse strand, counting down.
TTGTTTGAGATAGCTACTATATCGCCATTTTTAAGCTCATTAAGGCTCTTTATCTTTTTTGAGTAGATCCCAAGTGGCTCTATATGTACACCAACAGTTGGTACGATGTGTGTGCCTTTTTCTTTGTTAAAGGACTTCATATATGGTAGACCTTGAAAATAGTTTGCGTCTAGGTCGCCTTGTTCTACCGCTAAATTCGGTATAACGTAATCGTTAAATATTTTAATAATAAGTTTATAGCCATCTTCTGCAAGTAAAGGAGCGACTACTTCTTCTAAAATTTCAGCATGCGGAACAGGAGATGCACCTATTATTATGGTTTTCTCATCACCAGCGGCATTTAGCCAAAGTGTGAGTAAAGGTAGTAACAATACTTTTGAAATTTTCATTATTTTATCCTTTTTATCTTTAAATTTATTGATTAAAATGCTGGTATAACAGCACCTTTGTAACGATTTAGTATAAATTCTTTTACTTCCTGGCTAGTAACTGCTGCGTTAAGTGCCTTTATCTTTGGGCTGTTTTCATTTCCACTGCGAGTTACGATGATGTTTGCATATGGGCTTTGTGCGTCCTCAATGACTAAGGAGTCCTTTGCTGGATCAAGACCGATATCAAGGACAAAGTTTGTGCTGATTGCTGCTAGATCAACTTCATCAAGTGTGCGTGGGATTTGAGCACCTTCAAGCTCTATAAATTTTAGATTTTTCGGATTGCTTGTTATGTCGTGTGGAGTTGCGAATTTGACGTTTTTGTCAATGCTGATAAGCCCAGCTTTTTCAAGTATCCTAAGTCCTCTATTGCCATTTGATGGATCGTAAGCTATTGCCACTCTTGCCCCATCTTTAAGCTCATCTATACTTTTTACTTTTTTTGAGTAAAAACCAAGCGGTTCAACATGCACGGCTGTAGTTTTGACTAGAGTTAAATTTCTATTTTTGTTCTGCTCTTCAAGGTATGGCAGATGCTGAAAGAAATTCGCATCTAGATCGCCATTTTGCGTTGCGATATTGGGGATAGAGTAGTCATTTATCTCAGATATTATCAGCTCATAACCTTGTTCTTTTAGTTTTGGCTTTACAAACTCCAAGATCTCAGCGTGTGGGACAGGCGAGACGCCAACTATTATGGTTTTTTCATCACTTTTTGCATATAAATTTAAAGCTATAAAAATCCCCAATAAAATACTAGTAAATTTTTTCATAATAATTTTCCTTTTTAGTTAAAGATATGGATAAATTTAGCACAGAAGGGGAAAAGCCTTTGTGCTAAATGTGAATTAAGTGTTATTAAAACGCTGGGAGTATTGCACCTTCGTATTTTTTGTTGATAAACTCTTTCACTTCGTCTGAAGTTATAGCCTTGCTTAGTGCTTTTATTTTTGCACTATCTTCATTGCCAACTTTTACAACTACGTAATTGACATACGGACTGTCCTTACTCTCAAGAACGAGTGCATCTTTTGTTGGATTTAGACTAGCGTTTAATGCGTAATTTGTATTGATTATAGCGATAGTTACGTCATCAAGCGTTCTAGGAAGTTGAGCAGTTTCTATCTCGCTAAATTTTAAATTTTTTGAGTTTTCAACTATATCAAGTGGAGTTTTTAGTGGATTGTCGTTTAGCTTAATAAGTCCAGCGGTTGCCAAAACATCTAATGCACGGCTCTCGTTTGTAGGGTCGTTTGGTATCGCTACGCTATCGCCATTTTTAAGCTCATTTATACTCTTTATTTTCTTACTATAAACTCCCATTGGTTCAAGATGAACGCCGACTGATTTTATTAGCTTTGTGCCTTTATTTTTATTAAATTCATTTAGATACGGCAGGTGCTGAAAGAAATTCGCATCTAATTCACCATCGTCAGTAGCTAGGTTTGGTATAGAGTAGTCGTTAAACTCTTTTATCTCAAGTGTGTAACCATCTTTTGCAAGTATAGGCTTTATAACCTCTAAAATTTCAGCGTGTGGAACAGGGGTCGCACCGACAATGATAGTTTTTGATTTGTCAGCAGCATTTAAATTTAGTGATAGGCTTAGAGCAACTAATGAAGTTAGAAGTATGTTTTTCATTTTTTATCCTTTTTAAATTTAACTAACTCACCTAAAAAGGATAAATATCACATATGGTATTTAAATTTCTTTTTAAGTGTTTAGCAAACTAAGCACTTAAAAAGAAATTTTGTGCTTAGTAGTTAGTCCTTAGACAACTTAGAATTTAACCAACGACACATTTCGCACATATCTGATTTCATCTTTTTTCCTTTCAACTAAAATATTTGGACGCAATTGTAAAGAAAAAAAGATTAAAATCAGATTAAATTTCACTATTTTTTTGTGATTTTGTATAGATAATTACCAAAAATTTGAAAAATTTGTACCATAATTATCAAAATCACGACTGTATAAAACATAATATCAGGTCTAAAACGTTGGTAGCCATAGTTTATTGCAACTGCACCAAGCCCACCACCACCTACCGCTCCAGCCATCGCCGAAAAGCCTATATTTACGATAAGCGTGAGTGTAAAGGCTGCTATTATGCCAGGTAAAGCCTCAATAAACATTATGCGAAATATGATTTGAAAATTTGATGCTCCAAAGCTTTTTGCCGCTTCTATTATGCCACGGTCTATCTCTTTTAGTGAGTTTTCAATGAGTCTTGCGACAAATGGAGCAGCTCCTATAGTAAGTGGAACTATTGCAGCTGTCGTACCAATACTTGTGCCTACGATGAGTTTTGTGATAGGGAAAAGCACGATAATGAGTATGATAAATGGAAAACTTCTAAGCATATTTACCGCTACGTCAAGCACAAAGTAGCACTTTACATTTGGTTTTAGTCCATCTTTGCTCCAAAGTATGAGTAACACCGCAGGTATCATACCTATAACAAAAGCTAAGAATGTAGAAACTAAGCTCATATAAAGCGTCTCATTTATGGCTGGGAGCAGTATACGAGAAAAAATATCAGGAAATTTTGCCAAATCTATACCAAACATCACGCTACCTCCCATAAAACGCCACTTTTTGAGATAAAATCAATAATCTTTTCTCTATCGCTCTCATCTACGTTTATGACTAAATTTCCAAGTACATGCTCATTTAGTCGTTCCAGTTTTCCCCAAACGATGTTAAAATTTATATCAAGCTCCCTTGCCATCGTTGTTATTAGGCTATTTTGTGCGACCTCTTTTGGAAAATAAAGTCTTATATTTATGCCATTTTCAGGCAGAATCTCTTCTTCTCCTAAAAACTCTTTCATCTTTAAATCAGGCTTTAAAAATAGCTCTTCAATGCTACCACTACCAATTATCCTTCCGTGCTCTAGTAGTAAGGCACGAGAGGCGATGCTTTTAACTACGTCCATCTCGTGAGTAACTAAAACTACGCTTATACCAAGTTCTTTATTTATCTGTTTAAGTAGCTCTAAAATAGACTTTGTAGTATTTGGATCAAGTGCCGATGTTGCCTCGTCGCTAAGTAAAATTTTTGGACTTAATGCTAAGGCTCTAGCTATGGCTACACGCTGTTTTTGACCGCCACTTAGTGAGTTTGGATAGACATCTTTTTTGCTCTCAAGACCAACTAAATTTAAAAGCTCATTTACTCTTGATCGTATCTCGCTATCCTTTGCACCCCAAAATCTAAGCGGAGTAGCCACGTTTTCAAATACGCTTTTACGACTCATTAGTGCAAAATGCTGAAATATCATACCTATATTTTTACGAAAATGCCTAAGCTCATCGCCTTTTATATCTTTTATCTCCTTGCCAAAGACTTTAAGCGAACCATCTGAATAATCCTCCAAGCCGTTTATGCAACGAAGCAGAGTTGATTTGCCAGCACCACTGTGTCCGACTATGGCATAAATTTCACCACTACCTATCTCAAGGCTTACATTATCTATCGTAAGAACATCGCCGTAATATTTTTTTAAATTTGAAATTTTAATCATAATAAACTTGCCTTATTTAAGCTTTTTAAATCTGAAATTTTGTTTAAAATCATCTTTTTGTTTTTCCTTAACTCATCTATTCTTTTTAATGAAATCTCATAAAATTCTTGCTCTTTTTCAATCCCTACAAATTTTCTACCAAGTAAATTCGCAGCAATCCCAGTCGTGCTGCTACCACTAAAGGGGTCGCAAACTACACTATTTTCATTAGTTGTCATTAGGATTAGTCTAACTAAAAGTGATATAGGCTTTTGCGTTGGGTGTTTGCCGTTTAGCTTCTCCCAAGGGGCGATCGAATTAAATCGCCATACATCTTTCATCTGTTTGTTATTGTTTAGTTTTTTCATAAGTTCGTAGTTGAAAATATGCTTATATTTCTCACTTTTTCTAGCCCAGATGATTTGCTCTGTTGAGTGCGTTAGATATCTGCAGCTAAAATTTGGTGGCGGGTTTGTTTTTTCCAAAGTTATAATATTTAAAATTTTATAGCCTAAGTCCTGCAGCATTCGTCCGACTGAAAAGATGTTATGATAAGTTCCGCTAATCATAATGCTTCCAATATCAGTTGGGCTTCTTTTGTGATTTTTGGCCACTCATAATTAAAATTGTCAATCTTTTTAAAGTCAACACCCTTGTCCCATTCACCTTTATTTACACTTAAAATTTTGCCACTTTGTATGCTTAAGCCATCATTTGAGAGAAAATATGGAGGATCGGCAAATATAAGATCAAATTCTTTTTTAAATTTTGGTAGAATTTCAAAGCAATTACCGTTGATTAGTTTAAAATTCTCAATCATTTTTTATCTTTTCTATAAACTCGTTAATGTTGGTTAAATTATAAATTTCAACACTATTGTAAGCTTCTTTAAGCTTGTTTTTTGCTTCAAGCCAGCCACATCCATCTGTAATCCAAGCAAACTCAAATTCTTTAAAATATTTAATCTTATTAGAAATTTCTATATATGCTGTTGCTACTTCATTTAGTTTTGAGCCACCTGTGTTATAAAAATTTGTCTCTATTAGATAGGTTGTTGTGCGACTTTTTATCGTAAAATCAAATTTTTTCACATCCCTGCCAAGATCAATATGTAATTTTGAAGTTTTAACTTGCTCGGCAAAATCAATATTATTTTTTTTAAAAATTTCGGCGATATAACTCTCCATAATCTTGTCTCTACGATTTTTTCTAGCATTTGTATCAAGCCCAACTTCAATACCAAAAAAATAATCACATAAATTTCTTATCCTACCATTTTTAAAGAGTTGTTCGAGTCCAGTCTCTTTAAAAAAATAGTAAATTTTTTCTGGATCTTCAAAAAAAGTATCAAGCTCTGTGGAGCAAAAATTTTTATCTAAAACATTAGTTTTTTGATCTCTTACTGCAATCAATAAATTTAAAATACTAAAACACTTTTTATTTTCATTAAAAAGTGCCTCAATCGCACTTCTTAAATCTGATTTATTTAGTAAAAAATTTAATGAATTTAGCTTTATCTCAACTTCTTTTAAATTTTCACTACATTTTGCAAAATCACAAAAATAATCTAGCCCGGCATTTGTTTTTATTAAAGAATTTAAAAAATCAGTAAAACTTGTTTTATTTGGCACCATTGCTATCTAAAGACCTTTAGTTCTTTGCTCACTTTATCAAATTTCTCCTGTGCGTTTTGCAGTGCTTCGCGACTAGTTTGCACGACTTGCTGTGGTGCGGAGGCGATAAATTTTTCATTATTTAACATACCGCTCAGCTTTGCTATCTCTTTCTCAAGCTTTGTCTTTTGAGATTGCAAACGCGTTACCATCGCACTAGTATCTACTCCATCAAGCGGTATGAAGCTTTGAACGTTTTCGCTTACATCTGTTATGGCATTTGGTATTTTATCGCTACAAAGCTCTATATTTTCGCACTTTGCAAGGAGTTTGATAAATCCAGTAAAATCGTTTAAATTTATATTGCTGTTAGTTTGAATATATGCTTTTGAAATTTTTGAGTTACCAAGCTCTATGGTCGCCTTAGCGCGGCGTATGCTTACAATGCTTTCTATCACAAGCCCAAAAGTCTGCTCGCACGTTATATCTCGTTCATTAATCGTAGGGTAACTTTGTATCATAATAGATGATGAATTTTCTAAATTTGTACCACTGAGTTCATGGAAAAGATATTCGCTGATAAAAGGCATAAATGGGCTTAGTAGACGCATACTCTCTTTAAATATTGCTCCAAGCTCAGCCACACTTGCTTTATCGGCCTTGCTAAGTTCTATACCCCAGTCGCAAAACTCATCCCAAAGAAATTTATAAATTGCATTTGCAGCGTCATTAAAGCGATAAACATCTAAATTTTCACGCACCTCGCTCACGCATGCATTAAAGCGACTTTGTATATACTTACCAAGATTTGTTTGCACCTTTATGTCACTTAGATTATCAAATTTATCAGAATTTAATAATAAAAATTTAGATGCATTGTAAAGCTTATTTGTAAAGTTTCGCACAAGCACCATACTGTCTTCACTAAGCCTTATATCACGTCCAAGACCAGCTAAAAGTGTAAGCGTAAAACGTAATATATCAGCACTATATTCGTCTATTTTAGTAAGTGGATCTATAACATTGCCACTACTTTTACTCATCTTTTTGCCATCTTTATCTTTGACTAATGCGTGTAAGTATATATCTTTAAACGGTAGTTTTGCAAGGGCGTTTTCACTTTGAAACATCATCCTTGCAACCCAGAAAAATAGTATATCAAAGCCAGTTATTAGCATTGTATTTGGATAAAATTCTTTCAAATCACTCTCAAACCATTTTATGTTTTTAAGCTCTTCGCCATTACCCCAGCCTAGCGTTGATATAGGCCACAAACCACTTGAAAACCACGTATCAAGCACGTCAGGATCTTGTGTAAAATTTTTAGATCTGCATTTTGGACAGCACTGCGGCTCATCTGTCTCATCTGCCCACTCGTGTCCGCATTCGCAGTAAAATACCGGGATCTGATGTCCCCACCAAAGCTGACGTGAGATACACCAATCTTTTAGCTCTCTCATCCATGCGTTAAAGCTATTTATCCAATGGCTCGGATAAAACTCAGCTCCGCCATCATTTACTTTTTTGATAGCCTCATCAGCGATTGTGCTTTTGACAAACCACTGCTTTGAGATATACGGCTCAACTACATTTTTACAGCGGTAGCAGTAGCCGACTTGGTTGTTATAATCTTCTATCTTTTCAATATGGCCAAGTCTCTCAAGCTCTGCTACTACAATGTCTCGTGCTTCAAGGCGTTCAAGCCCAGCAAATTTATCGCAATGCTCGTTTAAAATGCCTTTTTCGTCAAATATTGTTATAAACTCAAGGTTGTGTCTTTTCCCAACCTCATAGTCATTCGTGTCGTGAGCAGGGGTTACCTTAACAAGACCTGTCCCAAACTCCATATCTACGTGTTCATCGGCAATTATCTTTATCTTTTTATTTATTATAGGTAACACTACGCTTTTACCTATCAAATTTTTATAACGCTCATCGTTTGGATTTACCATTACAGCGGTATCGCCGAAATATGTCTCAGGGCGAGTTGTCGCGACTACAATATAGCTAAGTCCATCGTGAGTACTTTTACAAGAGCTAGAATTTTGCAAATTCATCTCATGATAGTTTGTTTTGCTTTGGTCTGCTAGATAGTATCTGATGTGATAGAGTTTACCTTTATTTTCTTTATGCTCTACTTCTACATCGCTTAATGCACCATCGTGAGTGCACCAATTTACCATATAGTTACCTCTGACGATCAGTCCTTTTTTGTATAAATTTACAAATGCCTTTTTAACTGCCTTTTTTAACCCCTCGTCCATAGTGAAACGCTCTCTACTCCAGGCTGGAGTGATGCCGAGCCGTCTCATCTGATATACTATCGTGCCACCACTTTGTTCTTTCCACTGCCAGACTTTTTTGACAAACTCGTCTCTTCCGAGCTGCTCTTTTGTGATACCTTGTGCTAAAAGCTGTTTTTCTACGACATTTTGAGTAGCGATACCTGCGTGGTCAAGTCCAGGTTGCCAAAGCGTTTTAAAGCCATCCATACGCTTATAGCGTGTCATAATATCTTGAAGAGTAAAAGTTAGTGAATGTCCGATGTGAAGCACTCCAGTTACGTTTGGCGGAGGCATCATTATGCAGAAATTTTTGCCATTTTTTTGTATATCTTTGTTACCATCTATCTCAAAATACCCACGCTCTTCGCAGATCTTATAAAATTTTTGCTCTATCGCTTTTGCGTCGTAAAAATCAGCCACTCTTTATCCTTATTAAATTTAAAAAATGTTAGATTTTAACTAAAATTTGTTTAAATCTTTCTTTTTATGAGTATAGTAAGAGCGGTGAAGTTGTTGATTAAAAAAGTTGCAGATTGATATCTAAATAAGTAGAGAAATCGGCGTAAGTCTAAACTCACGCCGATTAAATTTATTTTACAATAAAGCTTTTTTGAACTAGGTCATAGTCATTTTGGCTATCGTTATACATATTTTCAGTTATAGTCGCTGGTAGCGTGCATTTGCCGGTTAATACGACACGATACGGCGTAAAGATCACTCCGGTTTTCTCATCTAAGTTGTAAAAACTTATCACGCGATCATCTTTTATGCTTTGATACTCTAAATTTAGAGTATTTTTAGTCATTTTACCTCTTAAATTTGGATTAAGATTTTCATTTACTGCTTCAAAACAAGAACTAATCATTTCATTTATCACACCATTTTTGATAGCCATTTTTGAGCTGAGTGAAATTTTTGAGTATATCAAATCGTTAATTTTAAGACTATTTATGTCTATCTCTTTGCCGTCTTTATCGACAAAAGTGCGGTATATGTCAAGCTCTTTTGACTCTATTTTATGCTTTGGTTCAAGTGGGATGTGTGCTGAGCTTGAAATACCTATAAACAATTTACTGCTATTAAGTGGTTCTATATTGAATTTGCCATCTTTTGCTTTCATATTTATATTTACCAATCCAGTAAATTCTTGCGATTTATTATCATTTATTATTTTAAATTTATTTATTGTATCGCTTAAATTTGGCTTAAAATAAGCATTTAATGCACGTAATACAAAGGCTTTTTCTTGTGTTGAAACTAGTTCATTTAAATTTGTTATTATAGTATTTGCAAGTGCGTCTGAATAGGCATTTGGCATAAAATGAGTGGCGTGAAGATATAGTACAAAAGCTCTGTCTCGCAGTTGTGAATGAAAGTCTGATGGATGTTTTTTATCATAAAATTTTAAACTTTCATCTATGCCTTTGATAACTGCATTTGCTTCGTCGTTAAGTCCTAAAATTTTAAGCGATGATGCCATTAGATAGCGATTTAGTACATTTGAGGTATAAATTTTAGCATCATATGTGCTATTTATCATGGCTCTATCGATAGCTCCAGCCTTTGTGGCGACATACATCGCATATAATCTTTCAAAATCACTATCATAATCTAACTCACTTAGACTTTTGACAGCTCTATTTTTAACATTTTTAGCCACACTAAATCCAGCTTTATCAAGTTCTAGTAGTACGTCTGTAGCATATATAGAAGCAAAAACATTTGTATATCCTAGCTCACTCCAGTAGCCAAAACTACCGTTTGTCTTTTGCATTTTTACGATATCATTCATGCCAAGTGTTATAAATCTCTGCCTATCATCAAGCTCGGATTTACTAGAAAACTTAGCATTTAAAAGAGCTAAAATACGACTACTGCGTTGTTCAACGCAGCCATAAGGGTAGGCAATGAGATCTTTTGAGATGCCACTTAATAAACTTATGATCGAATTTGACGCATCAATATTTACACTCTCAAAGCCTTTTGGAAGCTTTATGAGTTTTTTGCCGTCTATACTTATGCTTTTTGAGTATGTGCTTAGTGGATAGGGGTTTATAATATCAAGTTTTGCGATATAGCTAAATGAGCTATTGATATCACTTACTATAATATTATAATCCGCTGCTCCATCTTTGATAGCTTTCATTTTTAAATTTAAACTCACATTTTCTAATGGTTTTAAATTTACATTTTTATCAGTTTCTAACTCTAAATTTTGGCTAGATAGTATAGAAATAGTGAGATTTTTATCTAAATTTGTTGTATTTATCAGTCTTAATTTAGCGTCTATCTCATCTCCTTTTAGCAGATAGCTAAGCAGGCTTGGTTTGATGATAACGTCATCTTTTACGGTGATTTCGGTGCTAGTTGAGCCTATTTTGTCGCTATTTGTTGCGATAGCATCAAGACGAAGCTTTGAGTTAAATGCGTTTGGTGTTTTAAATTTAAATCTCACACTCCCGTTTTCGTCAGCTTTTAAGCGTATTAAATTTGCAAAAGTCTGGATATTTTTGCTATCAACAGGGCTTTCGTGCTTGTTTAGCTTTGCGGCTCTTAATAGGGCTATACCATCGCCACCAAAATTTAAAATTTTACCATTTACCACATAGCTTGCGATCTTGTCGTAAAAATCGTAATCAAATACGCTATCGGCTATTTTTTTATCAAAAAATTTAAAAGGACTTGATGGCATTTGTGAAGTTATATTTAACACTCCCATATCTGTATAAAATAGGCTCACATCGGCATTTGGCTCAGTCTTTATCGTTACATTTACATCAGCATTGCTCTTTGCTTGTTTATTGGCAATTAGCTCTAGTTTTATATTTTTTTCGCTTTTGTCAGCATTTGCGTAAGTTTTTGCGTAAGTTCTAAATGGCGTATTTCCACCATCTGTTAAGCGATATATTGATGCACCGACATAAAGCCCATTAAAGTCAAAATCAAGTTTAAATTTAACATTTGCTGAGTTATTTTTGACTTTTACGATCTTATACGCTTTTACTCCATTATCTTCGAGTGTAACGAGTGCCAAACCATCTTTGATAACCGAACTTATATCCGCACTTAGCTCATCGCCTTTTTTGTATGTTTTAGCATTTAGCTTTATCTGTGCTTTATTTAGCTCTTTAGTTGGAGCTAAAGTTGAATAGTCCCAGCCACTTACATCTACATCGATACTTGCACTTGCACCGTTAATTATATCCGTCGCAACGATCGTGTATGCACCACTTTGTGTGAATGTGTATTCAAACGTACCACTAGGTTTTACAAAGCTATCGACATCTTCGAGCTTTTTATGCCATCTTGTGACGTTATATGTATCGGTTGTGTGTTCCCAAGTTGTGCGTTTTATATCAAATTTTAGCTCTTTTTGTATTTGCGTCTCATCTATGGCTTTTAGCACAACGCTTTTTATATTTAGTTTTTCATTTGGCTCAACAAGGCTTTTATTTGTGCTTATGCCGACTAAATTTTCATATGGGTAAAGTGTGAAAATTTCACTTGTGCTTATATTTTTACCATCATCATTTATTGTAAAATTTAGCACGGCATCTATCACACTGGGGATAGAATTTGGGCTTGTTATATTTAGCACGATAGGCTCTTGGGTTTTACCGTTTTTATCTAGCTTTATCTGTTTTTCAAATACGTCATAGCCATTATTTTGTATAGTTTTATTGATAAATTTATATCCTTTAAAATTTTCATTTTTATACTCTTTGTCATAAAAATTCATCGCAAGCGTTCCGCTCATATCACTTGCTGCACCGCCAAAGAGATAATTACTTGATAACTTTGCCGTAATAATACCATCTGCTATAAATTTATTATCAGGTAGAGCGATTTGATTTTGTATGCGTGTAGGTGTAAAGCTTTCGACATAAAAGTTATTTTGTGAAAGCTTTTTATTTGCATATATTAGGCTTAACGCAAATCTTCCACTTAGTTCACTTGTGATATTTTCATCAAAGCTTATCACGCCCACATCGTTTGTTTTAATGGCAAATTCGGCTATATTTTTATCTTGCGGATCTGTTATTTTTAACTTTATAGGCATATTTGCAAGTGGTTTAAAATTTCTATCTCTTAGATAGCCTACGCCCTTTATGCTCTCATTTGGACGTATGATATCAGATGCAAAATGTATATATGCATCAATAGTTTCATTTGCATCTTTTAACTGGTGCTGGGCATTTTCGTTTAAATTTTCACTATTGTTAAGTATAAGGAAATTTTGCTCTTTTCCAAGACTAACTACGACAGATTTAGCGTCTTTGTATATATCTTTTTTACTAAGATTAAAAACACCCTCATCATTTGTCGCTCCAATGGCGATCTCTTCATTTTTCTTACCATAAATTTTAACATTTGCGTTTGCTAACATTGTATTTTCACCAAGGCGATTTGCAAAGACAAAAAGCTCATTTTTGCTTAGTTTTGCACTTATAGCAATATCACTGAAAAATACCTGCTTTGAGATGTATTTGTCTTTATCATAATAAACATTGACGGTATATATGCCATCGTTCATATCTGCAAAGTCAAGCTTTATCTTATTTAAAGAAATTTCATTTATCCCGCCTTCAAGCTGATAGGTTTTACTCGTTACCTCTTGGCTTAAGTCGTTTAAGACTATATCACTTTGATCAAAATTTAAAAAATATCTATAGTTTGCATCACTAAGTTTGTCAATCACAACCTTTATCTCAGGTACATTTATGCTTTTTATACCGATCTGGCCGACATTTGAAATATACGGTTTGTCATTTATAAACTCAACAAATGGAGCAAAATTTCCCATTTTTACGTTATAAGTTGTATCATCTTTTATCTGCTTTTCTTTATCACCAAATCCAGCTTTTAGTGTGATCTCATAGCTATTTTGTGGCTTAAACTCATCGCTTATTATATCTATATAATAATAGTAACTTTTATCATCTTCTTCACGTTCATTGTAAGTATATCCGATATCACTTAGGCTAAATCTATTAATACCACTTATACTTATAAAATTTTTAAGAGCATTATCATCATAAAGCCACTCTTTTATATAAATTCTCGCCGCTAATTTGCCATTATTTGTGCTAATCGCAGCTATATTTTCTATATTTAAAGTCTTTGCTTTTGGATTTAATTCAAATTTATCTTGCTCATTTTTTTTATCATTAGCAAAGTCAAATTCCCACTCTTTTGTTAGGTTTGCTCCAAATTTAGAGCTAAAATTTACTGGTAGAAAAAATTTAGGTGCGGTTAAATTTTTATCCAAATTTATAAAAAAGCTTTTGCTAGATGCGACTTGAGTTGTAAAATTTGCGTCTTTTATCTGTAAATTTGATGATATCTCTGTTTCATTTACATCATCATTAAAATTTATTAAATAACGTGCGTTATTTACCTTAAAAACATCACGTACTTTAAACTCACCACTATTAAAATTGACATTGCTATCGCCCATTTTGCAGGAGTATTGAAGTCCTTTATGTAGATCATTTGTGTATAACATTAGCCCATCATCAAGGTATTGTATAGCACCTTCAAGGCTTGGCAAACACTCAAAAATTTTCTTATGCGTTATCTTGCCAACTAACTCATTACTTACTTTTTCAGTGGTTTTAAATATCACTACCTTTGGTGTATCTATTTTGATATTTTTATCTTTATCAAATGTTAAAGCATTTAAGCTTACAAGTGATATAATCGTTAAAAAAAGCCCTTTTTTTAACATTTTATCTCCTTATTTCTATCATTATTTCATTTAAATTTGAGTTTTCATCCAAGCAACTTAAAGTGTGTTTGCCATTATCTAATAATACTTCATTTTCAATTGCATTTTTTGTCTTTATAAATTCGCCACCGTCTATTTTTAGATAGATCTCATCACCCAAATACGCATAACATTTTAGCATAACTTTTGTGCTATTATCATCAGTTATTAAAATTTCACCATTATATGGAGTGGCAAATATGGGTTTTTTACTTTTAAGGACATCTATGCAAGGACTTTTAGCAAGTTCTGATTTACTAAGATAGCCATTTTTATACATAAAATCAAGCTCTTCGCCACGTAAATTCCAACACTTATCCTTAAGCTCTACATTTAGTATAACTTCATCAAATTGAAGATTTTTACATTGCGTAAATTCATATGCATCAAGGCATGTTAGTCGTTTGATTATGCCATTTGGGGTTGTCAAAAATTGCAAATTTTGTCTTTGTGAAAGTAGCTTAAATATATCAAAAACAACCTTTGACGCGTCATTTAGTCCAGTTACACCATCCATCCTTTTACCGTCAAAGTTGCCTATCCATACAGCTATCGTGTAATTTTTATTTAACCCGACAGCATATATATCGCGATCTGCATAACTTGTGCCTGTTTTAAAAGCAATTTGCGGAGTATCTTTTGCAAATTGCCATGCATTTTTTAGATATGACCTACTAGCTTCGCTCATCATTTTTGCCGTTAAATAGGCACTTTGTGGGCTAATAAGTGTAATATTTTTGTCTTGATTATTTAGCATTTTACCAGCGAATTCAAGCGGACGCAAAACTCCATCGTTTGCATATATTGTATAAAGATGAGCTAAATTTAAAAGTCCCATTTCACTACTACCAAGTGCGATGGACGCTCCATAATACTCCTTGTCAAACTTGACTAAATTTGCACGTTTTAGCATCTCATAAAGTGAATTTGTCCCTAGCTTTTCGTTTAAATTTATAGCAGGAATATTTAGACTAAGCGTTAGAGCATCAGTTGCACTTATACGCCCTAAAAACCCACCGCTGTAGTTGCGTGGAGCGTATTCGTTTATATAAATTTCAGTGTCTATTAGCTCTGATTTTGGTGTGATTAATCCATCATCAAGAGCTAATGAAAATATAAATGGCTTTAGTGTAGAGCCGACATTTCGTCGCATATTTAGAGCAGAGTTTTGCCCATTTTTCGCACTTTGCTTGTGCGAACCAATAAAGGCTACCACGCTCATCTTTGCATTGTCTATTACAACTGCAGCTGCATTGTTTGCGTTGTATTGCGTCAGGTCATTCATCGCAGTTGTTAAAATTTTAAGTGTATCATTTTGCAGAGTAAGGTTTAAATTTGAGTGTGTTAAGCCATTTTTAAATGCAGCGTCTGAGTAGCTTGGTGCGTTTTGTGGCACAGCAAATCTAACATTTTTAAACGGCTCATCTTTGGCACGTTTAAATTCGCTTAAATTTATTATTCCAGCTTCATATAGTAGCTTTACAACCCTGTTTTTTAGAGCATTTATATTAGAGCGTTTATCAAGGCGATTTTTATTTGGATTTTTAGGTATGGTACTTAGAAGTGCCATCTGGGCATAGCTAAGTTTGTTTAAGCTTTTGTTGAAATAAAATCTAGCCGCAGCACTCACACCTTCTATGTTACCACCGTAAGGTGCAAGTGTGAAGTAAAGATTTAAAATTTCATCTTTGCTAAAGTGCCACTCAAGCTGAAATGCACGAAAAATTTCTCTGAATTTATTTGCATAAGACCGTTTGCCAGGGTTTAACATACGTGCCACTTGCATACTTATAGTGCTAGCTCCTATGCGATTTTTGTGCGTTAGGTTGTGAATAGCCGAGCGGATTATCGCAAATGGATTTACACCAAAATGATAATAAAAATAGCGGTCTTCAAAAAGTAAGACACTTTGCTTTAATACATTTGGTATCTCATCCACCTCAAATCTCCAAATGTCATCATTTGCTAGCTTCATACGCACTATATTTCCATTTATATCGTATAAAATTTGCGATTTATCTTTATTTAATGTATCTAAATTTAAAGGATAAATTCTGTCAAATATGGCAAATATCACAAATGCCATAAGTGAGAATGCAGTCATAAATTTGATAAGTTTTAATATATATTTTTTAATTTTCATCAACGTGATTATAGCGGAAATTTAAGCACATTTGGATATAATTTAAACTTTTTAAAGAGAGAAATATGCCACTATCACGATTAAACAAAGAACAATATACCGCCGCTACTGCCCCAGCTGGGCATAATCTAATCATCGCAAGTGCTGGCACGGGTAAAACTAGTACTATAGTCGCTCGTATCGCACATCTTCTAAATTTGGGTACAACACCTGAGCGGATATTACTACTTACCTTTACAAATAAAGCTGCAAGTGAGATGATAGCACGACTTGAGCGATATTTTGATAAAAAAATTACATCCAAGATCACAGCCGGGACATTTCACTCTGTCTCTTATACTTTGCTTAAAAGTCTTGATAAAAATATCACACTCAAACAACCCAGTGAGCTTAAAATTTTACTTAAAAGTCTGGTTGAAAGGCGTAAATTTCACCATTTAAGTGATGTTAAGCCTTACGGTGGTGCTTATCTTTACGACCTTTACTCACTCTATCAAAATAGT
The DNA here is from genome assembly GCF_018145655.1 of Campylobacter anatolicus. Taxonomy (NCBI): domain Bacteria; kingdom Pseudomonadati; phylum Campylobacterota; class Epsilonproteobacteria; order Campylobacterales; family Campylobacteraceae; genus Campylobacter; species Campylobacter anatolicus. The sequence goes on along the minus strand of NZ_JAGSSY010000003.1, from coordinate 147,427 downwards.
GCTGAAAATTCCAAAAAAAGCGAGAGCTTTGCTAAGTGGCTTAGCCTAAAAAACGACGAACAAAACATATATGCTGAAATTTATGAAGATGTTTTGGCTGAGTTTGAGGCACAAAAAGAGCTTTTTGGCTACGTAGATTTTAATGATCTGCTTATAAAAATGCGAGATGAGCTAAAAAATAGCGATACTGTGGCTTATGATGAGATATTAATAGATGAATATCAAGATACAAATATGCTTCAAGGCTCACTAATAGACGCATTTAAGACAAAGAGTCTATTTTGTGTAGGAGATTTTGATCAAAGTATTTATGCATTTAATGGGGCAAATATAGAGATAATCGGATCGTTTAAGCAACGTTTCACAGATGCAAATATCTATGCATTAAATATAAATTATCGCTCAAGCTCAAGCATCTTAGCTCTTGCAAACAAGGTCATCGCAAATAATCCACGCCTTTATGAAAAACACCTATCTGTAAGCCGTGAAGGTACTTTTAAACCACCGACTTTGCTTGTATATAATGAACTTTTTGAGCAATATAGTGCAATTGCTGATATCATCTCGCTTTCGCCGTTTGCTCGTGAAAATATCGCCATCATTTTTCGCAATAACTCAAGTGCGGACGGTATAGAGGTCGCACTAAAAGAGCGTGGGATAAGTTCAAAGCGAAAGGGCGGTGTGAGCTTTTTTGATAGTCGCGAGATAAAAGCACTCATTGACATTGTAGGCATTATGATAAATCCAAAGGATATAATGGCATTTATCCACATTTGCGAGTATGCAAAAGGCGTTGGTAGTGCAGCTAGTAAAGAGATTTTTGACGCACTTTCAAAGCTTGGACATGGTAGCGTTACACAAGGACTGCTAAATCCTGATAGTAATGTAAGTATCGCTTCAAACAAAAAGCGAAACTACCAACTTGGACTATTTGATGATATTGATGAATTCGTCGATGTTTCACGCTTTAAATCCCTTAAATTTAGTGATAAATTTTTATCAAATCCGATACTTAAAATGCAAAAGCTAAGTGAGGGCGGGGCGATATTTTTATATGAAATTTATAATCTTTTGCAAGTTTTAAAGCGTACAACTCACCCAACTTCACTTATAAACGAGATTAAGAGTAGCCGACTTTACGAGCTTATAGTGGATAATTTAGCCACAAAACGAGCCACGCTAAAAAACGGCAACGTGGATCTGGCACAAAAGACAGAGGCGATTGAACGCATTATGCGTAAGTCTGTTATTTTAAGTGAGCTTAGTAAAAACTACTCGAATATAGAGAAATTTTATAACTTTATAGCACTCGGTAGTAACGAGATGAGCGAGGGTGAGGGTGTCAGTCTGCTTAGCATCCACGCTAGCAAAGGGCTTGAGTTTGATCAAGTTTTTATCGTAGATCTCGCTCAAAATCGTTTTCCAAATTTAAAATTAATGAGTATGGGCGGTAGTTTAGAAGAGGAGCGACGACTTTTTTATGTGGCGGTTACTAGGGCAAGAGATGAGCTTTATCTAAGCTACGCCAAATTTGATAAGATAAAAAAGGTAAATTATCAACCAAGTTGCTTTTTGATAGAGGCTGGTATGGCAAAGACTGGGGTGGTGGTTTAAAGTAGGGTGTTTAGTAAATCATTAAAGCACCCAAATAATTTAAATTTATTTAGCCATTTTTATAGATACTTAAAATTTGACTTATAAATTTCATCAATCAAATATCAAAAATGGAGCCTCAAGTATATTTCGTATTATCTTAAATGGTGATAGAAACGCATCTTGAAGTACTTGTGTTGAGTATTCAGGTTTATCTATGGTTCCGCGTATTTTAATAAGTGTTGAGAGCGAGCGATCTTTGCCTAATATTATCTGATTTAAAAGTGGAATTTTATCGATTATATTACTTGCATCTTTGAGTATTTTTAGTTCAAGATCGATATTTATCTGCTTTGTTTTAAAGTCTATCGTTCCAACGCCACCAATGTCTGCACTTGTGCCTATGAGTTCAACTGCGATCAGATGAAGCACCTCGCCTTTTTTTTCAAATAAAATTTTACCAGTTTTAACACTAAAACCTTTATCGTTAAAATCTGGAGTTTTTAAGCTAATAAGTGATGGGATCGAGTTAAGAAAACTTAATAATTTTTGATAAAATATATAATCCTTCAAAAAAGTATCATGACATCTTGCCTCGCCTTTAAAATCATCTCTTACACCAACTAGTTTTAGTCTAAATTTACCACCTTCAAAGCTTTGTATATTAAATAGTTTATTGACAAAATCACCGGATATATCACGTGCATCAATATTTATATCTTTATCATTTTTTATAAGCTCAAAACGTCCATTCTCAGGCATTCCGCTTACTATGAGTGACTTACTATTTTGTTGGACTTCATAGTTTTTAAATGGTAAAGTTCGGTTTAAATCACTTAAAATAATATCTGAGTTTTTACCATGTAAATTTATCGCTTGTTTTGTGTCTTGTGAAGTTGAGTTTGTATCCACTACTAAGTCTAAATCTCGCACAGATATGTCCACGCTCTTATTGTTTGCAGTAAAATTTACTAAGCCATTTGCAGTCTTACCGCTTGTGCCATTTGGAGTTACTAATATGCTAAAATCATCAATATCGTAGGGTGTTTTGTCTTTTTTATAAAATGGTAGGTTAAACTCAACATTTTTTGCCTCAATGCTTAAATTTGCAAAATCCTTTGTTTTTATGCTTATATCTTGCACACTCTTTATGCCTATTTCGCTTAGTAAATGTGAGTGAGCAATCAAATTTTTTGCATTTAGTAAATGGATAAAATTTTCCTTACCAAAGCTTAAGTTTGTACCTAAATTTAATAGATCTAACTTTGTATCTTTACTACTAAAATCAAGCTTTGCATATATATCTTGGTTTTTTAAAGAGAGTAGCTTTTTATCATTAGTAATTAAATTTAGACTTTTGAGTGTGCCGTTTATATCGCCACTTTTTTTATCTAAATCAATCACTGCAATAGCGTCAGAATTGAAAAAGTCCATACCAAAATTTTTAGCATTTATACGCAATAAATTTGAGTTTATCAGCTTTATCTCCGCACTCTCTGTCTTAAATTTGGCACCAACTATCTCAAGCATAGCATCTCTTGGTAAAAACACTCCATTTGCCGTAACTAAAAATGGATCAAATTTTATATCAAGACTTAATGATGCGTCCATTTTACCGCTAGTTTGTGACACTGGCACTGATATATCATAAGCCTTTAGTATGTCATTTATCGCACCATCATAGATCGCACTAGTCTTTAAATTTAGTAACAATCCAGCGGTTTTTTCATTAAAAATATCATATATAACTAGGTTTGAACCATTTAGCTGACGACCTTTGTATGTGGGGTTTGTTAGTTTAAAGTATAGTTTGCCCTCTTTTAGCTCAATATTTGCCTGTTTAACATCGACAGCTTCAAGACTTGAGGCAAATTTCACTTTTAGATCTTTTGCTATCCCTGTGGCGTTTAGCTCATTTAAGAAAAAGTCTGCACTCTTTAAATTTACCTTACCATTTAGCTCATTTATGCTGTAATCTTGTGCGATAATGTATCCATAAACCCAGTTTTTAACATCTTTATTTATACCAAATTTATAATCTAGTTCGTCCATAAAATTTCGTAATGAATTTGCTCTTATATCGTAAGCTTTGTATCGTATCGTATCGTCAATAAGTGCTGCGTCAATATTACCATTTATCTCGTGTGAGCTAAATGTCCCAGAAAAGGCATACTTTTTTTGTTTTAAATTTGCACTAGCAAGTCCAGCTATACTGACGTTAAAATCCTTAAAAGAGATATTTTTTATCTCAAACACATCGGTATTATCTTCGCTATGTTTTTGCACCCTTATATCTGCTCCAAAAAATGCACTATCCACAAAGAATATATCATCTTTATAAAATACCTTAAGCTCGTTTTCTCCTATTATTACGCTTTTTAATGAAATTTCTTCAAAAAGTCTATCGAGCCACATAACACTATCTGTTATACTTAGCAGATATTTGCTTGATTTTTTCTCATTTTCATTTGGCTTTAAATTTGGAAGCTTGATCCTATCAGCTCTAAAAATTAACTTTTTATCTAGTTTTATGTATAATTGTTCTAAGTCAACACCACCAACATTAAAGTCGGCGATCTTGATACCAAATTTTAAAAGTATTATAAACGAAAGTATAAAAATGATAAAAAATTTTATAAAAAGTCCATATTTAGCTATTTTTTTTGACATTTTTATTATATTTTTCCTAAGTATTATTATCTATTTGTCGCGTCCTATCAGCACTAGTCAAGTTGTATTTATCCCAAAAGGTAGCGTGGGTGAAATTATATCTTATTTATCTAATCGAAACTTTAATCTAAGCAAAATAGACAAATATGCTCTTTATTTCATCGGTCGTCCGCAGTCTGGCTGGATAAATATGCAAGCTCGTGAGCTTAGTAGGTATGATTTTTTGCAAAGGTTAACGACTGCAAAAGCAGCCTTACAAGACATTACGCTAATCCCTGGCGAGACGACTATTGTATTCTTAAACAATATCGCAAGTGAGCTTGGATTAGATGCTAAGAAGTTAAATGCCGAATATAATGCACTTTCTCCACTACCAGATGGATTTTTGATACCAAATACCTATAAAATTCCAATCGGCATCAGCGAGCGACATCTAGCATACTACCTTGTAAATTCATCTAAAAAAGCACAATCGGATCTGAGTATGAAAATTTTTGGTGAGTATAATGAGAAAAAATGGTTTAAGATCCTAATCATTGCATCCGTCATACAAAAAGAGGCGGCAAGTAACGATGAGATGCCACTAGTCGCTTCTGTTGTTTATAATAGATTAAACAAAGGTATGCGACTACAAATGGACGGTACACTTAATTACGGACTACACTCGCACGAGACCATCACGCCTGAGCGTATCCGCACCGATACAAGTGGTTTTAATACCTACTTAAATGAAGGTTTACCGCCGACACCTGTTAGCTCAGTATCGATCGACGCTATAAAGGCTGCGATAAATCCTGCTAAGAGTGAGTTTTTATATTTTGTGCGTGATAAAAAGACTAAAAAACATAGATTTTCAAAAAGTTTAAGCGAACATAATCAAAATGTAAACAGTCAACGCTGAAATTTAAATTTTAATATACTTTTATATAACTACTTTTAATAAAAAAATGTTAAATTTTTAAAAATTTTTAAAGGAAGATTATGAGCGATGTGATTATTTGGACTAAAACGGACGAAGCACCGCTGTTTGCGAGCTACTCGCTACTGCCTATTTTGCGGACTTTTTTGGGCAAGGTAGATATTAATCTGCAAGTAAAAGATATTAGTCTCGCCGGACGAATTTTAGCAAATTTTAGTGATATTTTAGGGTTGGATATATGCGATGATCTTGAGTTTTTGGGGCAAATGACAGAAAATAAAAGTGCAAATATCATAAAGCTACCAAATATTTCAGCGACTATTCCACAGTTAAATTTAGCTATTTCTGAGCTTCAAAACAAGGGCTTTAAACTGCCTGAGTATCCAAATGAGATAAAAAATGAAATAGATAAAAATGTAATAGACAGATATGCTAAAGTGCTTGGCAGTGCGGTCAATCCTGTGCTAAGACAGGGTAATTCGGATCGTCGCTGTGTGAAAGCTGTTAAAGAGTATGCTAAAGCAAATCCACACAGTAATGGCGTATGGGACGAGAGTGTAAAAACACGAGTTGCTTATATGAATAGTGGCGATTTTTACTCAAATGAACGCTCTGTGATATGCGAGAAAGATGATACATTTTTTATAAATTTTATCTCAAAAGATGGCACAAATACAACTCTAAAAGAGCTAAAAGTACTAAAAGATGAGATTATAGACGCAACTTTTATGAGTGTAAATGAGCTTAATAAATTTTATAAAAATGCCTTTGAAAGTGCAAAGAAAGATGATTTGCTAGTTAGCTTACACTTAAAAGCTACGATGATGAAGGTGAGTGATCCTGTCATTTTCGGACATGCTCTTAGAGTATTTTTTGCCGAGGCTTTTGATGAGTTTAAAGACGTATTTAAAGAGCTAGAAGTGAATGAAAATAACGGATTAAAAGAAATTTATGCTAAAGTTGAGAGTCTTACGGATGAGAGCTTAAAGACAGAGATAAAAACTAAATTTAGTGAAATTTTATCCGCTAGTGCAGGACTTGCGATGGTAAATAGCACTGAGGGTATTACAAATTTACACGTTCCAAATGATGTCATCATAGACGCTTCACTACCTGCAATGCTACGAAACTCAGGTAGAATGTGGGATAAAGACGGCGAACTTAAACAAACATTAGCGATAATTCCTGATAAAACTTATGCTAAAGTTTATGAGAGTGTTATAGCAAATTTAAAACGCAAAGGAGCACTTGATCCACGCAATATAGGCAGTGTTTCAAACGTAGGATTAATGGCTAAAAAAGCCGAAGAATACGGTAGTCATGATAAGACATTTATCGCCAATGATGATGGCGAGTTTGTTGTTTTAAACGGCGAAAGTAGAGAAATTTTTAAATTTAAGGTGCAAAAGGGCGATATATTTCGTATGACACAGGCAAAGAACGACGCTATACATGCATGGATAAGCCTAGCCCTTGAGCGAGCCAAACTTAGTCACGAGCCACTTATTTTTTGGCTAGACAAGAAAAGGGCTCACGATAAAAACATTATAGCAAAGCTAGAAAAACGCCTTAATGAGTTTGCAGATGTGAGCTATGAGATACTAGACTATGCCACAGCTTGTGAAAAAACACTAAATTTAATACGTGAAGGCAAAAACGTCATTGGTGTAACTGGCAACGTTTTACGTGATTATCTAACAGACCTTTTTCCTATTTTAGAGCTTGGCTCTAGCTCAAAAATGCTCTCAGTAGTGCCTCTTTTAAATGGTGGAGCAATGTTTGAGACTGGAGCTGGTGGCACAGCACCGATTTTAGCACGTGAGCTGATAGCTAAAAATCACCTTGCTTGGGATAGCTTAGGCGAATACTTAGCTCTTATCGCCTCTCTTGAATTTTTAGGTTCAAAAAATGGTAATAAAAAGGCAAAAATTTTATCTACCACTCTTGATAGTGCTGTTAGCGAATATCTAAAGCAAAATCGTTCACCAAAGGCTGGAGTAGGCTCACCTGATACTCGTTCAAGCCACTTTTACTTAGCACTTTACTGGAGTAAGGCATTAGCACAGAGTGAAATTTCAGATATTTTTAAAGATTTAGCACAAAATTTAGCTCAAAATGAAGATAAAATTTTAAAAGAGTTGAGCTTAGCACAGGATGTAAGTGTGGATTTTGATGGATATTTTATGCCAAATGACGAGAGAGCAATGAAAATAATGCGACCAAGTGTTACGCTAAATGAGATAATAAAAGGATAAAAAATGAAAATAAGCATAATCGGAGCAGGAAATGTAGGTGCTAGTATAGCGTACGCATTGGCTATGCGTAATGTCTGCGACAATATAGCACTTGTAGATATTTTTGGCGATGTAGCACGTGCAAAGGCGATAGATATATCACAAAGTAGCTGCGTTTTTGACGGTGCAATTAGCGTTGTAGGTGGTGAGGATGCGATACTTTTAAGAGATAGCGATATAGTGATTATAACAGCCGGTAGCCCAAGAAAAGATGGACAAAGTCGTGATGATTTGCTTGTTAAAAATGCAGAAGTAGTAAAAATTGCCACACAAAATATAGCAAAATATGCACCAAATTCACTCATTATAGTAGTAACAAATCCACTTGATGTGATGGTCTGGGTCGCTTATAAATTTAGTGGTTTTAAGCGTGAGCGTGTGATGGGTATGGCTGGCGAGCTAGATAGTGCGAGATGTCGTTATGAGCTTTCTAAATTTAAAAATGTCAGTACAAGTAGCGTTAGTGCAAAGACGATAGGTGCTCACAATGATAAGATGATAGTCTCAAATGCAAATTTGAGTGAAAATTTAAATACTGATGAGCTAAAAGTAGTAGCATACGAGACCAAAACAGGCGGTGCAAAGATAGTTAAACTACTTGGCACGTCGGCATATTATGCACCTGCAGCGGCTGTGGTAAAGATGTGTGAAGCTATTAAATTTAATAAAGGTGAGAGTATAAGTGCTTGTGTGATCTTAGGCGATGAGCTAAGTTGTGGACGAGTTATAAAGCTTGGCAAAGATGGTGTTAATCAGATATTTGCACCAAATGGATTAAGTGCTGATGAGCTAAACGAACTGGCTCTTAGTGAAGAAGAGATAAGTAAAAATATCAAATTTTTAAGGCAAAATCTATGAATATCCACGAATATCAAGCAAAAGCCATTCTAAAGAGCTACGGTGTAAATGTCGCTCGTGGCGAGGTGGCAAGTAGTGCAGATGAGATAGATACTGCTTTAAGCCTACTTGACGGCGAGAAATTTGCTATAAAAGCTCAGATACACGCTGGAGGTAGAGGACTGGCTGGTGGTGTAAAAATCACAAAAAGTCGTGATGAGGCTGTAAAATTAGGCTTAGAACTGCTTGGTAAAAGGCTTGTAACACCGCAAACCTCAAAAAATGGCATAATAATAAATAAAATTTACATTGAAGAGGCAGTGGATGTAGCTAGTGAATTTTATCTAAGCCTTGCTTTTGATAGGGATAATGAAAATATTAGCCTCATCGTCTCAAAAGATGGTGGCACAAGCATAGAAGAGTTAGCTACACACTCACCACATCTTATAAAAAAAGTGCAGATAGACACACAGATAGGACTTTGTGAGTTTCACACGCAAATTCTTATAAATTTTTTAGATATTGATAAAACGATGTGGGAGAAGCTACATGAAATCATCACTAGGCTATATAAAATTTATATTGAAAAAGACGCAAATTTAATAGAGATAAATCCACTAGTTTTAACTACAAATAGCGAGTTTTATGCACTTGATGCAAAAATAAGCTTTGATGATAGTGCTTTATTTCGCCACGCTGATATTTTAGAGCTAACAGATGAGAGCCAAACAGATGCTAGTGAAAACGAGGCAAAAGCTCAAAATTTAAACTATATCAAGCTAGATGGCAACGTGGGCTGTGTGGTAAATGGTGCAGGTCTAGCAATGGCTACGATGGATATTATAAAGATGCTCGGTGGCGAAGCTGCAAATTTCTTAGACGTTGGTGGTGGAGCAACGAGTGGGCGTGTCGCAAGAGCTTTTCGACTTATATTAAACGATAAAAATGTGCGAGTAATATTTGTAAATATATTTGGTGGTATTGTGCGTTGCGACCGTATAGCCGATGGTATAATACAAGCCGCCGAGCAAGTTGGGCTAAGCGTCCCAGCCGTCATTAGACTAGATGGCACAAATGCAAAAGAAGCGTTGCAGATGTTAAAAAAATCAAATTTAAGAGATCTTTATACAAGTGATGATTTGCTTGAAGGTGCGAAGCTAGCGGTAAAACTAGCAAACGATAGTGAAGTTGGTAAAAATGAGTATATTAATAGATAAAAATACACGTGTCATCGTCCAAGGCATAACTGGCAAAGAGGGAAGCTTTCACACACAAAGCTGTTTAGAGTATGGCACTAAAATAGTAGCTGGAGTTACACCATTTAAGGGCGGTTCGCAGCATTTAGGTGTTAGAATTTATAATACAATGAGCGAAGCAGTGGCTGAGAGCGGGGCTGATACGAGTATGATCTTTGTCCCTGCAAAGTTTTGCAAAAACGCTATCATAGAAGCCGCTGACGCTGGGATAAAGCTCTGTGTCGTCATCACAGAGCATGTACCTATCCTTGATATGCTAAAAGCAAAAGATTATGCAAATAAACATGGTATGCGTATCATCGGACCAAACTGCCCTGGTATAATTAGTAGCGGTAAGTGTAAGCTAGGCATTATGCCAAGTAGCGTATTTGAACGTGATTGCATAAATATCGGCATAATATCCAAATCAGGCACACTCACATACGAAGCGGCAAATCAGATTCGCAAGGCTGGTTTTGGTATATCAACTGCCGTTGGTATTGGTGGAGATGCGGTTATAGGTATGGCGTATGATGAGCTTTTAACACTTTTTGCAAATGATGATGATACAAAGGCTATCGTAATGATAGGAGAGATAGGTGGTGAGCTTGAGAGTAGGGCAGCTGATGTGATAAGAAATTTAAACAAACCAGTGGTGGCATTTATCGCAGGAGCAAGTGCTCCCAAAGGGCGTAAAATGGGACATGCAGGGGCTATCATAAACTCAAAAAACTCAAGTGCAGACGCAAAGTTAGAGCTATTGGCAAATATAGGAGTATACACGACAAATAACCCTGCAAAGATAGGTGAGATAGTAAAAGAGATATTTAAGAAAGGAAAGTTATGATACTAAGAGATGATGTGAGTGTTTGGGTGGATGAGAGTAGGTGCAAAGCCTGTGATATCTGCGTGAGCTACTGCCCTGCTGGTGTGCTAGGTATGCGAGTGGAGCCTCACGCGGTACTTGGTAAGATGATAGAGGTCGTGCATCCTGAAGCCTGTATAGGATGTAGGGATTGTGAGGAACATTGCCCCGACTTTGCGATTTATGTGGCAGATAAAGGATATAAATTTGCCAAACTTACAAGCTATAGCAAAGATAGAGCAGCTGCTGTTAAACAGAATAAATTTTACAAGCTAAGGAGTGCGGTATGAGAGAGCTAGTAATGACTGGCAACGAGCTAGTCGCAAGAGCTGCGATAGAGTGTGGCTGCAACTTCTTTGGTGGCTATCCTATTACTCCAAGTAGTGAGATAGCACACGAGTTAAGTGTGCTACTTCCAAAAAATGGTGGTAAATTTATACAGATGGAAGACGAGATTGCTGGTATAAGCGTGGCTTTGGGAGCTGCTATGAGTGGTGCTAAGGCAATGACTGCTAGCTCAGGTCCTGGAATTTCATTAAAAGCGGAGCAAATAGGACTTGGATTTATCGCTGAAATTCCGCTCGTTATCGTAAATGTTATGCGTGGAGGTCCATCAACTGGACTACCTACACGTGTAGCACAAGGCGATATACTACAAGCTCGTAATCCAAGCCACGGCGATATGAATATGATAGTTCTAGCCCCATCAAATTTATATGAGTGTTACACACAAACAGTTAGGGCATTTAACCTTGCAGCACGCTTTATGACGCCTGTTATTTTACTTCTTGATGAGACGATAGGACATATGCAAGCAAAAGTTGAACTACCTGAGATAAGTGAACTTGAAATTTATAAAAGGGCTGAATTTAGCGGTAAAAAAAGCGAGTATAAGCCGTATGCCGCTACACTTGATGCACCAGCTGTGTTAAACCCATTTTTCAAAGGTTATCGCTATCACATCACTGGACTTCACCATGGTGAAACGGGCTTTCCAACAGAGGTCGGCGAAACGGTTGATTATAATATCAAAAGATTGTTTAATAAAATAAATGCTCATACGAATGAAATTGACGCAAGTGAGAGCTTTATGCTTGATGATGCCGATATTTGCATTATCGCTTATGGTAGTGTTGCACTTGCTGCAAAACAAGCGATATTAAATTTACGCTCACGTGGTATTAAAGTGGGGCTATTTAAGCCTATCACGCTATTTCCTATGGCGAGTAAAAAACTAAAAGAGATAGGTGCAAAATTTAGTAAAATTTTAATTTGTGAACTAAATTTAGGTCAGTATAGCGGTGAAATTTCAAAAGTTATGCTAAGAGATGATTTTAAGACACTTTTAAAAGCAAATGGCAGACCACTAAGCCCACGTGAAATAGAAACAAAGATAGGAGATTGCTATGGCATTTAATTATGATAAATATTTACGCATTGATAAGATGCCAACACTTTGGTGCTGGGGTTGTGGGGATGGTGTGATACTTAAAAGCTTTATCCGTGCCATAGATGCCCTTGAGTGGGATATGGACGATGTCTGTGTGGTCTCAGGAATTGGCTGTTCTGGGCGTTTTAGTAGCTACATCAACTGTAACACCGTCCATACTACGCACGGTAGAGCAGTAGCGTATGCGACTGGTATAAAACTTGCAAATCCAGATAAACACGTCATAGTCATAACAGGCGATGGCGATGGTTTGGCAATCGGTGGCAATCACACCATACATGGCTGTCGTAGAAACATAGGGCTAAACCATATCCTAATAAACAACTTTATATATGGCTTAACCAACTCGCAAACAAGCCCTACAACACCACGCGGACTATGGACAGTAACCGCACAATATGGCAACATAGATCCAAACTTTGACGCAACAAAACTTGCCATCGCAGCTGGAGCGACATTTGTTGCACGAGGTAGTGTGATAGAGCCTGATAAGCTTACGAAGCTGTTTGTAGATGGCTTTAAGCACGATGGATACAGCTTTTTTGATGTATTTTCAAACTGCCATATAAATTTAGGTCGTAAAAATAAGATGGGCGAGGCGGTTAAAAATCTAGAATGGATCAAAAATCGCACTATAAGCAAAACCAAATTTGATATGCTTAGTGACGAAGAGAGAGTCGAACGGTCGCTAAATGGTGAGCTTTATCCACTTGGAGTGCTTCATAAAGATGAGAGTAAAATAGAATATACCAAGGCTTATGAACAAGTTATTGCAGCTGCAAAGGACGGCGTAGCGATTGATTTTAAGGAGCTAAAATGAGAAATGAGCTTAGATTTGTTGGCGTTGGCGGACAGGGCGTTATTTTGGCTGGGGAGATTTTAGCTGCAGCAAAAATAGAAGAGGGTGGATACGGCGTGAAAGCATCTACCTATACATCGCAGGTGCGTGGAGGACCAACTAAGGTTGATATAATACTTGATGAGAGCGAGATATTATACCCTTACGCAAACGAAGGGGACATAGACTTTATGCTCGCAACTGCACAGAAAAGTTATGACCTTTTTAAAGATGGTGTCAAAGATGGTGGCGTCATAGTCGTAGAGCCAAATTTAGTAAAACCGAGCGAGAAAGATAGACAAAAGTGGCAAATTTATGAAATACCTATAATCACCATCGCAAAAGACGAAGTTGGTAACGTTATAACTCAAAGCGTCGTGGCTTTAGGTGTTGCAGTGCAGATGAGCAGTTGCTTGGATACTGAAATAGTTAAAAGAAGTATGCTATCACACGTGCCACCAAAAGTAGCAGAAGCAAATGCAAAGGCTTATGAGCTAGGGTTAAAATATGCAAAAGAGGCTTTACAAAGCTAAAATTAAATATAAAAGAGTAAAATACTCTTTTATTAAATTTAAAAGGATAAATATGAAAATAGGGATTTTTTATGCGACAGGTAAGGGCGATACACAAAAAGTTAGCGAGTATATCAGTTTAAAACTTGGTGGCGATGTGATAGCAGTTAAAGACGCAGTGAGTGAGGATTTTACTAAATTTGATGTACTGATCCTTGCTAGTTCAAGCTACGGTTACGCAGAGCTTCATGCAGACTGGGTAGATAAACTAGCTGAGCTTAAAAAAGCTGATCTAAAAGGTAAAAAGGTCGCACTCGTTGGCGTAGGCAATCAAGAACGCCACGCCGATAGTTTTTGCGGTGGTATAGTAGATTTTTTACCAGCTATCAAAAAGGCGACACTAATAGGTCATAGTGTGAATAATGATTACAAATTTAGCCATTCACCAGCTTTTATAAATGGTAAATTTATAGGTCTTGTTCTAGATACGAAGGGCGATAGTGGATATACAAGCAAGATAGATGCTTGGGTAGAGCAGCTAAAAACTGAGGTTTAAATTGCATAAATGACTTTGGCTCGATAGTCAAAGTCTTAATTTTTTGATTAAGTTTATGGTTACGTAATAACGCTAGACATATTTTAAAATTTATTTATTTACCATAATGTTTGCAACTGTTTTAGATGATTATAATTTATTACTATAATCCTAAATATTGATTATAAAAAATTTATGAAATAATACATAAAATTTTATGTATTATTCTATGTAATATTTAAATTTAGCCACTAGCTCATACTCATTTTCACATTGCATAGCAAGGCTCATTATGCAAACTCCGTCCGCTCCAGCTTCCAGCGTATCTTTAAAATTTAACTCATTTATGCCACCAAGTGCGTATATACTCTTATGACTCACAGCTTTTATATCTTTTATTAAATTTATCCCTTTTGGTGCTTCACTAGTTTTACAATCTGTATAAAATATATGTGAAGCTACCAAAATATCAGCGAACATACTTGCTAATTTAGCTTGTGATATGCTATGAGCTGGGGCATAGATATTTTGTTTGTAGCTGTTTTGAATGATAATATTTTTGTCGCAAGACTCTCTTTTAAACTGAATAAATTTATCCAAGCTCAGCCCATACTCATCACTTAAATCAGAACTACTCAATAAATTTAACTGCTTTGATGTCATCCAAAACGAGCTTTTAAGCTCACAAGCTACATCAAAATATTGATTTATTACAAACTCAACGTTAAACTCTGCACAAATTTCATTAACCAAATGAGCTAACTCTCTAAATTCAGCTACACAAAACTCTTTCTGGCGAAGTACTATTGCATCCACATTAGCAACACATAACTTTTGTATACGCAAGAAAAAGTCCCCCACACAAAGCGATGGTGAGGCGATAACGATAAGTTTAGACATAGATATATTCGCTCATTAGTGGCTCTAAGCCCTGAGCTTTTATGACTTTATAAATTTCATCAACTGTTCTAAGGTCGCTTATCTCAAACTGCTCATCACCGATCTTTTCGTTAGCATGAGCTCCGATACCGACATTTACACCGGCACTCATTTTATTTGCTGCTATTTTTATGGCATTATCACGAAATCTCGCACTCTCACGAGTAGAGATCGTTATAGACGCACTAGGCATAAAAATTCTATACGCCATAATCACTTGCAAAAGCTCACGCTCATGAACATCTCGTGGATTGATTTTAGCATTATTTATGATAGGGCGAAGCCTAGGACAAGAGAAAGCTATTTCGGCGTGTGGATACTTCTTTTGCACCAAAGATGCGTGAAGTCCAGTCGCAAATGCGTCTTTTCGAAAGTCATCAAGCCCTAAAAGTGCCGCAAAGCCAACACCACGCATACCGCCCATTATGGCACGTTCTTGTCCATTTAGACGATATGGAAATATCCGTTTATTGCCCTCAAGGTGGATCTTTTCATATTTTATAGGATTATAAGTCTCTTGAAATATCGTAACATAATCCACCCCACTCTCATGAAGCTTTGCATAGCTATCTGAGTTTAGTGGATAAATTTCAACGCCAACTACTTTAAAATACTCCTTTGCCAAGCGACAAATATTTGCAATGTAGCTCACATTTGAGTCTGTTTCACTTTCTCCTGTGAGTATCAAAATCTCTTGTAGTCCACTTTTTGCGATCTCTTCAAGTTCACGCCTAGCTCCATCATCATCAAGCCTTGCTCTCATTATCTTGTTTTTGGAGTTAAAGCCACAATAAACGCAGTGATTATCACAAAAATTTGATATATAAAGTGGAGTAAAAAGTGTGACATTTAAGCCAAAAAACTCACGTGTCTTTTTCGAACTAAGTTGTGCCATAGGTTCTAAAAATTTAATCGCCACAGGGCTAAGCAGAGCTTTAAAATGCTCTAATGAGCAAATTTTAGCATCAAGTGCAGCCAAGACATCAGTCTCTGTGTAGCTACTTGGCTCATATGCCTCACGCTCACGTAAAATTTCATTCATTATCTCATCGCCTATATCTTGCATATGTGGCTTTAAACGCATATGATCGGTTTTATTTCTCATCTTTTTTCTTTAACTTAACCTAAAAATCCAGTCAGTGGCGAACTAGCCTCACCATCTTTTCTAACACGCCCAAGACCAGCCAGATAAGCACTTCGTCCAGCACGAATAGCTTCACCAAAAGCTCTAGCCATCATAGCTACGTCTTTAGCCGTTGCAATAGCTGTATTTGCCATTATAGCAGTTGCACCCATCTGCATTGCCTCACATGCTTGAGCAGGGCTTCCGATACCTGCGTCAATGATAATAGCAGCATCTATCTCGTTTAATAAAATTTCAATTATCCCACGAAAAACTAGCCCTTGATTAGAGCCGATTGGAGCAGCAAGTGGCATCACGCACGCAGCTCCAGCTTTTAATAAGGCACGAGCGGCGTTAAGCTCTGGGAACATATATGGCATTACGATAAAGCCTTCAGCGGCTAAAATTTCAGTCGCTTTTATTGTTTCATTATTATCAGGAAACAGAAATTTACTATCGTTTATAACCTCCACTTTTACAAAATCTCCACACCCAAGCTCACGAGATAGACGTGCTATACGTACCGCCTCGTTGGCATTTCTAGCACCGCTTGTATTTGGTAAAAGTGTAATGTGCTTGGGGATAAAGTCAAGTATGTTTCGTTCACGACTCTCACCCACACGGCGAAGTGCTAAGGTAATGATCTGTGCCTTTGTTTCATTTATAGCTGCAGTTATTAGCTCGTGGCTATATTTGCCAGAGCCAAGGATAAAGCGACTAGAGAATTCCTTATTGCCTAGTTTAAAAGTATCTTGTTGCATATTGTGCCTTTTTAAATTTACATTATCGTAGTAAAATGGATCAAACATTTAGTAATTTTAATCAGCTTCAAGCCCCATAAGTAGTCGTATGGCTAGGTTTGCCTGATGGTTCGCACACAGAGCAACTCGTGGTGCCATAAGCCCTTGCTTAAGCTTTGCAGCATTTGTAAGGTCGCCACAAAGATAGACATTTTTAGCAAATTTAATAGACTTTATCAAATTTGAACTAAAATAACCAGCCATACCTGAGGCTGAAATGATCTTTTTATCGCTCAGACTTGCTCCTGCTTCATTTACCATCATCGCCTTACCTATAATATTATCAAACGCCTCACACACGATAGAGCATGGAGCAAAAACCTCTGCGACATTTGAGCTATCTAAAAAGATATCGTGCGTAACAACTTCTACGAATGGATTGACATCGGTAATTAGACTCTTTAATGCCTCAGTTTTTTTCATACCAATATGCTTAACGAAATACTGCTGACGGTTTAGATTGCTTGGCTCAACTATATCAAAATCAGCCAAAACTAGCCTTGATACACCAACACGTGCAAGCGATAGAGCGATATTTGAGCCTAGTCCGCCAAGACCAGCTACACCAATGGTTGCCTTTGAGAGTGCCTCATTTAGCTCAGGTGTATTTCGTGCCGCCATCATTGGTTTTAACACCTCATCGTTTGGCATCACACCACGCTTTATAAAAACTAAATTTGTCCCATCGCTTATAGTAGGATTATCCTTTGTTGCAAAGCCATCAACGATAAAAATATCAGGCTCATGTGCATTAAATTTTTCTAAAAATTTATAAATTTCTCCATTTTTATCGCCAAAAATTTCATCTTTTAGCGTAGCCAAATCGTCTGCTTTAACGCTAAAACTTGCACCATTTATTATCACATTTTTCATCATTTTCATATTAAATTTATTATCCACCACCGACAAACTCAACGACTTCGTAGCTCTTTCCTTCACTCATCATAGCAACTTGCCACTGCATTTTTGTAAGTATTTGCCCGTCTCTTTCAAGTGCGATAAATTTAAGCTCATAGCCTTGAGTGGACAAAAACTCGCTCACGCTAACATCATTCTCAAGCTCCACACTTTCGCCGTTTAGTCTGAAATTTATCATTAAATTTTATAATTTTTCACAAACTCACCGATACGAGCTATAGCCTCTTTTATGCTATCAATATCGGTTGCAAATGATATTCTAAAATATCCCTCCATACCAAAGCCAATGCCAGGTACGGTAGCAACTTTACCCTCTTCAAGTAATCTTTGACAAAATTTCATTGAATCACTATCCACATCTTTGCACTTAACAAATAGATAAAATGCACCGTCAGGCTTATTTACTTCTAGTCCATTTATGGCATTTATCATATCTATCGCTACATCACGGCGTCTTTGATACTCTTTTCTCATCATCTCTATATCAGCGTCTGTCTCACCTAATAGCGACGGTATCGCTCCTGCTTGGACTATTGAGCTTATGTTACTTGTGCTTTGGCTTTGTAGCTTTTTCATCGCCGCGTTTAACTCATTCATTGCACTTGCAGAGTAGCCAAATCTCCAGCCCGGCATCGCTCCGCACTTGCTTAGTCCATTTATCGTTACTGTTCTATTAAATAGATCTTCGCTGACTGCTGCAACCGATACAAACTCTTTATCATAGATAATTTTTTCATAAATTTCATCACTTGTTATAACGATGTTAGTGCCTTTTAACACCTCACCAAATGCTGCTATCTCATCACGAGTATAAACAGCACCCGTTGGATTTGTAGGGTGGTTTAGTGAAAAAACTCTTGTGCGTGGCGTGATAGCATTTTTTAGTTGCTTGGCTGTGATTTTAAAATTTGTGCTTTCATCAGCCTCTATAAATACAGGCACACCGCCACAGAGTTTAACTATCTCAGGGTAGCTCACCCAGTATGGACTAGGGATTATAACCTCGTCACCTTCGTTTATGAGTGCGTTAAAAACATTAAAAAGTGAGTGTTTTGCACCGACATTTGTTATGATTTGACTTGGCTCGTAGCTTAAACCGTTATCGCGTTTTAGTTTTGTTGCAATTGCACGTAATACATCAAGAGTGCCTGGGACCGGAGTGTATTTACTACTCCCTTTATCAAGAGCGGCTTTGACTGCATTTTTGATAATCACAGGCGTATCAAAGTCAGGCTCACCAGCTGAAAGACTAATAACATCTATACCAGCTGCCTTCATCTCTTTTGCCTTTGAGCTAATCGCTATCGTTATTGATTCACTTAAAACACTCATTCTATCTGCTAGTTTCATGTATTATCCTTTATAAATTTCTATTATTTTATAAAAATTTTGGCAAAACTTAGCTAAATTTAATATTTTTCTTAAGCTTTTACCACCTTTGTTTCAATACCTCTCAATTTATCGTTTTTAAATAACTATTGTCATTTAAAAATAGATAAAGCTCACCCAAAACCTGCTTCTTTTGCGTCTCATTTATAAGAGTTGATTTGTCAAGACGCTCGTTTAAAGTATCTTGAATTTCATAAATATCATAGTCCATGTCTTCCATTATATCAAGTATAGATTGGCTCTCAATGAGATCTTTTATCTTATATCCATCAGCAGTTAGCTCTATACTTGCCTCTGTCGGATGAGTAAAAAGATTGTGCTTCATTCCAAGCACTTCTTGATATGCACCAACCAAGAAAAATCCTAAAAAATAATCCTCCTTTTCCACATCAACATCGTGAAGCAAGAGCGGATTTGTCTCATCATTATAGCTTATCTCTCCATCGCTATCGCAGGTAATGTCCCAGATGGAAGCTGGTAGAGTAGGGCGTTCATCAAGCCTATCAAGTGGCATAATAGGGAAATTTTGTCTTAATCCCCAAAAATCAGGCATACTTTGAAAGATTGAGAAATTTACAAGGTAGCGTTCTTGCACCTCTTTTTGAATTTTGATAAGGTCGCTTGAGTTGCTCTTATTACCCAGCATCACAACCGCTTTTTTGCCGATTAGACGCAACAGCACTTCGGCATTTGATCTATCTTGCAGATCAACATAGCCAAGGTCAAATAGCGTCAGCACACTCTCTGTGTGATGTATCGCATCGTGCAGATACTCTAAGGCATTTGCCGGTTTTATAGAGTTGTATAGATCAACAAGTTCAGTTATTAAATTTGGATTATTTTTCTTTAAATTTAGTTTCTCTTCAGTATATTCTTGCGAAAATAGCTCAAGTACTGGAGCAACTAAGAGTGCATGAGAAGCAGATATAAATCGGCCAGACTCAATGAAAATATCAGGCTGAGTCTCCTTTTTTTGCTCGGTTATAGTTTTTAGCATATACACAACGTCGTTTGCATATTCGTTTAGCGTATAGTTTTTACTTGAGCTATCTTTAAATTGTGAATACTCAACTGCAAGACCGCCACCTAAATTTATAGCCTTTAGATTACTAGCTCCCATTTTACGTAGCTCTGCGTAGATATTGCCAGCCTCAATAAGTGCCTTTTTAAGTGGATGAATCTCGTCTATCTGTGAACCAAGGTGAAAGTGTATCATCGTGAAATGATCTAATAAATTTGCCTTTTTTAGCATATTTACAGCCTCTATTAGTTCAGTTGATGTCAGACCAAATTTTGAGTGCATACCGCCACTTTTCGCCCATACGCCAGAGCCAGTTGAGTGCAGACGTATGCGTAGTCCTATGTTTGGCTTTGGTTTAAAACGTTCCTTTGCGATAGCAATTATTGCTTCAAGCTCGTTTAATCCCTCGATCGTAAGCGTGATATTATGCCCCATTTCAGCAGCAATAAATCCAATGTTTATAAGCTCTCTATCCTTAAAGCCATTAACAGTTATTGGTGCACCATCGTTGTTATACGCCATGGTTAGTAGCAACTCTGCCTTACTACCAGCCTCAAGTCCATAGCTATATGGCTTACCAAGTCGTGTTAGATTTTTGACAAAGCCTGGATATTGATTGACTTTAAGTGGAAAAACAGCATTAAATTTACCGTTATACCCGAACTCTTTTTTAGCCTTAGCAAAGCTTGAGTGGATAAGCTCTATCTGTTTTTGTATAAGATGCGGAAAACGCAGAAGCAGTGGACCCCTATACCCATCATCTCTGATATCTTTTACTATGTCAATTATCGCTGGTTTACTAAGACTATTTATACATACTTTGCCGTTTTCTACTATAAAATTTGAATTCCCCCAAAGACTAAGACCAAAGTCATTCATCACCAAGCTCCTTTTGTAGCTCATTTAAATTTATCATTTTTTCACTCTTATTTTCTAAATTTTTATACCAAATTTGGCTATCTTTCATCTCATTTTCGCCAAGACAAAGCACAATTTTAGCATTCTTACTATCGGCTATTTGCAGATGTTTTTGTAGCTTTTTAGCCTCGTAGTTTATCTCTACTTTATGAGTTTGTCTCAAACTTATGCCAAGTTTGTAAATAAAATTTAAATTTTGTTCATCTAAAGCACACAGATAGATGCCTTCACGACTCTTTTGATGCTCTTTAAGTATCTCCATTATCCGTTCAATACCCATCGCAAAGCCCACACCGTAACTCGCCTTGCCGCCAAGATACTCAACCAAGCGGTCATATCTGCCACCGCCAGCGACTGCACTCTGCGAGCCTATCTCATTGCTTATAAACTCAAATGCTGTCTTGCAGTAATAATCCAACCCCCTAACAAGCTTTGGATCTATCTCATACTCAAGTCCATTTTCATTTAAAATTTGCTTTAATTTTTCAAAATCACTCGCTGCTTCAATGCTTAAGTGATCTATCATAAGCGGTGCATCTTTATAAATTTCTTGGCACTTCTCAACCTTGCAATCAAGTGTTCGAATAGGGTTTAACGTCTTTCTGCGTTTACAGTCTTCACATATCTGTCCCTCGTGCATATCAAGAAATTTGACGAGCTTTTCGCGGTAAATCGCCATTGAGTTTGTATCGCCTAAAGAGTTGATTTTAAGTTTAGTTTTTATGCCTAAACGGCGAAAAATTTCACTTATCATTAGTATTACACTTGTATCTTCATAGACGCTACTCTCGCCAAAGCACTCCACGCCGAATTGATGAAACTCACGCAAACGTCCTCTTTGTGGACGCTCATAGCGAAACATTGAACCATGGTAAAAATAACGTCTTACGCCACCAGCACGGTCTAGCTTTGCCTCTATATAGGCACGAACAACGCCAGCGGTGCCCTCTGGACGCAAACAGACATCATTTTCGCCTTTATCAATAAATTGATACATCTCCTTGCCGACTATATCACTACTCTCACCCACGCTTCGTCTAAAGAGCGTAGTCTCTTCAAGGTGTGGTGTTTTTATGAGCGTGTAGCCATAGTTTTTCGCTACATTTTCACAGGTTCTTATGACATATTCATATAATTCACTCCTCGGTGGGAGCATATCTTTCATACCACGAAGTGCTGTTATCATCATCTATCCTTTTAGCTTATTTTATTCTAAAAATTTATAAATTCAGTTATTTTTTTGTTTATTTGCTCTATATTTTCATCTGCTTTTATGAAAAGTGTTTGTAAATTTGTAGTCGCTACAACCATTTTCATACACTCTTGTACTCGTAAAAGATAGGTCACACCACGAGCTTCTATCGTATCTATACCGTTTAAATTATCACGAGATTTAAGGCGATTTTTTATTAAATTTTCATCAGCAAGAAATAGCACAACTCTATCAGGCAAAGCCTTATTTAGTGCAAATTTATTTAAATTTATTAGCTCATTTATGTCGGCATTTTCATCATTTGCTAAGGCATAAGCCACGCCAGAGACAAAGCCACGATCACTTAAAATAAGTTTATTTGAGTTTGGTGCGATCACTTTTGCATAATGCTCAGCTCTATCTGCTAAAAATAGCAACGCCTCAGCATGTGAGCTAAGAGCAAATTTGCCACTGAGCAAAATATCACGCATATATACGCCAAACTCGCTACCACCTGGCTCTTTGGTAACGACGACGTTTTTATATTTTTTAGCAAGCAACTCTATCTGTGTGCTTTTACCAACTCCATCAACCCCTTCAAACAGAACATACATTATCATTTAGCCTTTAAATTTGATAAAATTTCACTTGGCACAAGTGCACTAACATCACCGTGATGACGTAAAACTGAACGAACTATAGAGCTTGAGATAAAGGCATTTTTAAGACTTGGCATAAGATAAACTGTCTCAAACTCGCCCCAAAGTGAGGCATTTGCATAGCCAATTTGTAGCTCATACTCAAAGTCACTAACCGCACGAAGCCCACGTATGACGTTGTTTATGCCGTGATTTTTAGCAAAATCTACAAGCAAATTATCAAAACCCTCAGTGCTAACATTTTTTAAATTTTCAGTCGCTATTTGCACCATTTTTACACGCTCATCAAAGCTAAACATAGGATTTTTACTATCGCTTTTTGCAACCGCCACGATAACATGATCAAAAATTTTCATCGCACGTTTTATAACATCAAGATGTCCATTTGTAATCGGATCAAATGTGCCTGGATATATACAGTATTTACTCAACTTTGCCACCTTTTATAAATTTTATGATCTAATCCAAGGGCATCAAGCCACTTGCCAACTATAAATTTATGCACCTGTGTCAAATTCTCATCTCCAGCATAATGCCCTAAAACTGGCGGTGCTATGACCACTCCCATAGAGCTTAAATCACTCATTTGATGAAGCGAAATGCTAGAAAATGGCATCTCTCTAACGCCTAGCACTAATTTAAAACGCTCCTTTAAAGCAACCGCTGCCGCCCGTGTGATGAGCGTGTCAGACAGGCCATTTGCCACCTTGGCTAGGGTATTGATAGAGCAGGGGGCTATTATCATACCATCTGTTCTAAACGATCCAGATGCAATCTTTGATCCGATATTATCATTATCATAAAGTATGACATTTTTAAAATTTATATTAAATTTATTTTTTACTGTATCAGTAGACGGGTTGTCTACTTGTATCTCACGCAAATCATTGCAAGACCTAGCACCAATCAAAATCTCATCAAATTTAATCCCTTGCTCTAGCCACAAAGCCTTTTTGGCATTTTTGCTAATTATAAGGTGTGTTTGACAGACTTGACTTAGCTCCGAAAGTAACTCCAAACCAAGTAGTGTCCCACTAGCACCGGTTATGCCAAGTATTATCTCTTTCACCTAAGTATCACCTGAGTTTTTGATGCGACCGAAGCTTTAATGATTTTATTATCCTTTGTACGAATTTTTATGATATCACCCAAATTGCCGCTCTCTAAAGCACGAACTTCTATAATAATACTTAATCCACCATCGCTTAGCACAGCACTTAATAAGTCGCCTTTTTTTACAAGCGAGATAGGCTCAAAATGACGCTTCATCAGTATATCTCCTGCGTTTATCTTTGTTTTTGTAATGAGCGTGCCAGTTGGTAGTTTATTTAGACTATCTTTTTGAAATTTATTAAAGTCTATCATACTACTTTCAAAGTCAGTAAAACTTAAAATATGGGAATTGTCCATCTTATTAAGTGCTCTAAAAACGGGCATTTTCGCATTAAATTTAAATTTAAAAAATAGACTTTTTGATGTCAAATCTGGCATCTCAAAAGAGGCACGAAACACACCACTTGAGCTAACTTGTGGACTTAAAAATAAATTTTGGAGCCTAAAATCATTAAAATTTTCAGGAAGTTTATTTTGCGGTTCGATAATAAGATCTAAGACAGAAATTCCTTCATACTCATCACTTATGGCTCTTAAAAACTGCATTTGCAACATATCCATAAGCGAACACTCTCGTACAAATGCCACGTTTCCACCACTTTTGTCTTTGTAAGCTTTAAAATTTGCATTTAGAATTTTGTTTAGATTTTTTATGTCGATTTTTGCCGCACGATGTGAGTTTAAATTTAATATCTCATTATCTTCGCCATCAAATCCTAGCGTATGAAGTGTGATAGAATTGCTATTAATGCAATACATTGGATAGACGCTGATATCATTTGTTTTATTTATTTCTGCCGCAAAAAAATTAGTGGTAAAAATCATAACAAAGACAAGTAAGATAATGGAGCGGGAAACGAGATTCGAACTCGCGACCCCAACCTTGGCAAGGTTGTGCTCTACCCCTGAGCTATTCCCGCAACCAAATAAGAAAGCGTATTGTAGCTTATTTTTACTCATTTGTCAAGATATCCTTGTTACAAAAATTTCACTACCAACCAAAAGCTCATTTTCATCGGGATTTGAGATATATATAGCATTACTTTTTATAAGTGGTTTTATCATGCCTGAACCAAATTTATTATTATCAGTTATATAGAATTTACCATCTTTTATACTGCCTAATACGATATTTGATCTACCTGATTTTATATTTATACTCTCGTTTAACACTACTTTTTCTTGTATTAAACTCCCATTTTTAAGCACAGGAACGACAAAAAGTATCGCACAAAGATAGGCTGCCATAGGATTACCTGGCAGGACAAAAATCAGCTTATTGTCCTTTACATAAGCCTTACAAGGACCTCCTGGACGCATATTAATTTTATCGAAAAGCTCACGATAACCAAGCTCATTAAGAGCCATTTTCATAAAATCCGCCTCACCTTTACTAGCACCGCCAGAACATATCAATATATCAAAGTTGTAAGCATTTTTAAAGGCATTTTTAGTCGCTTCAAAGTCATCTTTTATAATACCAAGATACTCACTATCAAACCCAGCCGAACGGATAACTGATGCGATACCTAGGGCATTTGCATTATAAATTTGATCTTCGTTGGCCAACTGCCACGGTTCAACTATCTCATTTCCACTTGAATAAATTCCTATGCGAGATGTTGCAAAAACGCTAACGTAGCTTATACCTTGAGAAGCAAGCATCATTATCTCCTTTGCTCCAAGCCTAATCCCACGAGAAAGTAGCGTATCACCTACCTTAACCTCTTCACCAGCAAAACGATGAGCGTTTCCTCTTTTTAAATTTGTAGGAGCAATAAGTTTGTCATCTTCTATTACCGCATCTTCAAAACGCACGATCGTATCAGCTCCAAGTGGCATTTTCGCACCTGTCATTATCTTTATGCACTCATTTTTGCCTATACTTAAAACCGCCTTATCTCCAGCAAATGCCTCACCTATGATAGAATATGGTTTATCTTTATCATCAAATTTAACCGCATATCCATCAAGTGCTGAGTTGTCAAAGCAGGGCAGATTCTTAACTGCAATCACATCTGAGCTTAAAACTCTGTCAAAAGCACTGCCTATAGGCACATTTTGGCTTACATTATATATAGTAAAATTTTCTCTTATCGTTTTTATAACTTCATTGACCTGCATTATTATTCCTCAAGCCGAGTAATATCTGCACCGAGATTTTTAAATTTATGCTCTAAATTCTCATATCCACGATCCAAATGATAGATCCTATGCACTTTACTAGTACCACTTGCCACAAGTGCAGCTAAAATGAGAGCCGAACTAGCACGAAGATCAGTCGCCATCACGTCAGCTGCATTTAGCTGTATCCCACCATGGATACTAGCGATATGCCCGTTTAAGCGTATATCTGCACCCATTCGCAAAAGCTCACTAACGTGCATAAATCGATTTTCAAATAGCCGCTCATCTATCACGCTAACACCGTTTGCCACAAGTGAAAGAGCCATAAACTGTGCTTGCATGTCAGTTGGAAAGCCTGGATACTCAGTCGTTATTATCTCGCATGGTTTGATAATTTTAGCTGGAAGTATGGTGATTTTATCATTATCTATTTTTATACCAAATCCCATCTGCTCTAGCTTTGTAAGCACTGCTAACATGTGATTTGCATTTGAATTTGTGATAGTTATCTTTGAGTTTGTTATCGCTCCAGCACACAGATACGTTCCAGCCTCAATGCGATCAGGAATCACTACAATATCTTTTAAATTTAATAACTTACCGCCACTGCCAACGATGATTAGTTCATCTGTACCGATACCTTGTATATCCACGCCAGCATCCATAAGCACTTCACACACTTGTACTACCTCAGGCTCTTTTGCCACGTTTAATAGGTGTGTTGTGCCGTGAGCCAAAGCAGCTGCCATTATGATATTTTCACTGCCGGTAACAGTTATCTTGTCAAAGACTATCCTAGCACCCCTTAGACCATCAGGAGCAGTTGCTACGACATATCCTTGCTTTATCTCTATATTTGCCCCCATCTTTTCTAATGCACTTAGATGTAGATCAATAGGTCGCTGTCCGATAGCACAACCGCCTGGTAGACTAACTTCACAATGCCCAAAACGCGTTAAAAGAGGCCCAAGAGTAAGTATAGACGCTCGCATTTTACGCACGATATCGTAGTTTGCTATGGTTGAGTTTACTGTGATTGTATTGATTTTAAGCGAATTTTGACTCTCAAATTCACAACTTGCACCTAAATTTCTAAGCAGTTGTAATAAAGTTTTTATATCAGCCACGTTTGGAACATTTGTCAGTTTTATCTCATTTTGTGCCAACAAAGTAAGGGCTATAAGTGGTAATGCAGCATTTTTAGCGCCACTTATAGCGACTTCTCCACCCAACTTTGCCCCACCTTGAATACGTAAATAATGCATCATAATTTTACCTATTTTTTTAATTTAACCTACATTATAGTGATTTTTTGCTTAGAAAACATTTTTTATACACAAACCAAGTATTTACAATTAATTGTTAAAATGCTATATATTTTAAATTTTAGGTTTATTATGAATAAATTTATAATACTATTATCCTTTATTATGGCTCTATTTTTTAATGGATGTTTATTTATCTCACCAAAATCTGAAACTATTGAGCCACAGATACAAATCCAAACCACGCAAACAACAGAAAATGATAAAAAATACATAGAAAAAGAGATACTCAAAGAGAGTAGGGAGCATAAAAATTTTGGCACATTTTTTAAAAAATATATCAATACTAAAGCTGGTGGCGACTGTTCGGGCTTTGTTTCAATAGTCAATAAAAAACACTCAAATATGTATTTTACTGAAAAAGATGTGGCTAAATTTTACGACAAAAGTGGTAGAAAATCAAAAGCGATATTTAACTTATATAGTAGCAAAAATTTAATTATCCACAAAGATCCTCGGGTAGGCGATTTGATATTTTTCTCAAACACGCTTGGCAAAGGAGTTCAGAAAAATAAAGATAAAAGCAATATTACACACATTGGCATAGTAACGCAGATAGCTAAAGATGGGACAGTTCGTTTTGTGCATCATTTAAGCGGTAAAGTTACACACAGTTATATGAATTTAAATGAAAAAAACACACACTTAAAAGGAAAAAAAGAGCTAAATAGTTATATCGTTCGTTGCAAAAGCTCAAGCTGTTTAGCGGCAAATAGGTTTTCCGGATATGGAAAATTAATATAAATTTATGTAAAATGCCACTTTCAAAGGGGCAAAATGGACTTTTTTAATTATCTTTTTGAAATCATAAACGAGAGCAACATTAATGTAAAATTTGATAAATTTAAAAGTTTTTATGATGATTTTATGATGGATAAGTTTATAAATTTTACTCGCAAAACACCACCAATTGCATTAAGTGAACCTTGTTATGCTAAATTTTGCGAAGTTGTCGAGATGAAGCAAATTAATAAAAAATCAAAAAATAAACAACTAAATTTTATACACTCAATCGCACACATCGAGTTTAGTGCTATTGACATCGCACTAGACGCATGTTATCACTTTGACGCACTACCAAAAGAGTATTATTGCGACTGGCTAAAAGTAGCCGATGACGAGATAAGACATTTTTTAATGATAAATGCACTTTTAGAAAAAATGGGTGTAAAATATGGCGATATGCAGGTGCATAATGGACTTTTTATAGCTTTACAAAAGACGCAAAACTCACTTATTCAGCGTATGGCACTACTTCCTAGATATATGGAAGCAAACGGACTTGATGCAAATTTTTATATCATAAATAAGCTAAAAGAGCAGGGTGGAGACGCTGAATTGATCGCAGTTTTACAAGTCATATTAGACGAAGAGGTCTCACATGTTTCATGTGGCGATAAGTGGTTTAAATTCGCCTGCAAACGTGAAAACATCGATCCAAATGAGTATATAAATATCGTGCAACAACTATATCCAAATTCATTTAAAACAACTAGAAATTTAAATGAAGCCGATCGAATCAAGGCTGGATTTAGTGTAAATGAACTTGAAAAGATAAAGAGTTTTCAAAGGAATTTTAATGAGTAAAATTTATTTTATCCGCCACGCAAAAGCTGTCAAAGAGGATAAAGATGGCGAAAAGGATTTTATGCGAAAGCTTAGTGAACGTGGCAAAGATGACACTAAAGTTATGAGTAATGAACTTAAAAAACAAAATATAAAACCAGATATTATATATCAAGCGATGCAAAACGTTGCGAACAAACCGCAAAGATCTTGGCGGATGAGCTAAAATTTAAAGGGAAAATAACTTTTGCTCATGAATTATACGATATCGACTTTAATGATATGCTAAAATTTATCAAAAATATCGATGAAAAATATAATGAAATTTTTATCATCGGACATAATCCTGCAACGACACAAACAGCAGAGTTTATAAGCAATTCTAGCATAGACAACATCCCTACTGCTGGGGTGTTTTGTATCGACTTACAAGAGTGTAAACTAGCTGATATAGATGAGGGTTGTGGTAGGGTAGTGTTTTTTAAATATCCCAAAAAGTATAAAAAATAAAATTCGCGAAAATATCTTAAAATTTCAAACCATAACCTTAAACCATTTATTTTTATCAAATTCTTATTATACTTATAACTTTACAAATTTTTTGATATAAAATGTTACAATAAATTTAATGGATAAGTTTTTAAACTACAAAAATATAACTCATTAAAATGCCTAAAATAGGCAATAAAATAAACTTTGAAAGTATAGAAATAAAAAAAATAAATAATAGTTTGAAAATTATAGTTTTCAATACAAAATATAAAATATTTAACTATTTTACTTTTTATCATATTTTACAGCTATTTTATTTTAAATAAATATATTAGTTTTAAAACATTTAGAGGATATAAAATTTATTTAGCGTTAAATTTACCAGCAAGTGATTTATACACATTTATCTCATCTTGCAAGATTTTATATTTTGCGTTTAACAAATTTATTTTAGCGTCTATCTCACTATTTTTAGCTTCTAAGAAATCTTTTAGTTCTGACTTACCGTGGTTATATTTATCATTATAAATTTGTGAAATTTCAGTATAATTTTGAGTTTGTTTAATATAATTTTCATATAGTATTTTATCTTTTTGTAAGCTCTGATATGCCGTATCTATCTCATTTAAAGCCTTGTTTAATATGTCAAGATATGTAAGTTTTACATTTTCAAACTCAGCTTCAGAGATACGCAAGTTTGCTTTTAACTTTGAGTAATTTAAAAATGGTAAACTCAAAGCTACACTACCGCCTAAAATATTTAATCTTGTTATATCCCCTACTCTATCGCCACTGCCTTTTATACTAGCCCCTATTGTAATATTTGGGTAAAACTCCTTTTCGCTCACTCGCACATTTAACAAGCTCTCTTCTATCCTAGCGATCGCAGCTTGTAGGTCTGGGCGATTTGATACGGCTTGTATAGGCACATCAATATCAACGCCAATAGGGCTAACATCACTTAAAATTCCATTGATATTTAGTTCAAATTTGGGTTCAACAGCAAGCAACACTCTCATCGTCTGCTTTGCGACTATTAGCTCTTTTTGTGTATTTTTTATATTA
The DNA here is from genome assembly GCF_018145655.1 of Campylobacter anatolicus. Taxonomy (NCBI): domain Bacteria; kingdom Pseudomonadati; phylum Campylobacterota; class Epsilonproteobacteria; order Campylobacterales; family Campylobacteraceae; genus Campylobacter; species Campylobacter anatolicus. The sequence continues at coordinate 117,032 of NZ_JAGSSY010000003.1, read as the reverse complement.
TTTTTGATAGATAAAACTGAACTTTTTATCTGTTTTAAGTTTAACTCCTCTTCTTTGCCAAGATTAAATTTAGTCTGAATTATTCTTTCAAGCTCGTTATAGTTTTGCAAAGAGTTGTTATAAAGCTTAAGACTCTCGTTTAGATATAATATATTAAAATATCCATCTATCACGCTATTTATCGCACTTAATCTAGTCGCAGCTAGGTCAAATTTAGTAGCTTCAGCTTCCCAAAGTGCAGCATCTTTGGTATTTGCAAGTTTTCGCCATAGATCAAGTTCATAACTCACATTAACACCACTTGTATAGCTCTTTGCAAAATTATCATTTGTATTTATCTTTCGGCTACCATCAATCCCCAAACTCGCACTAAAACTCGGTAATAAATTTGCATCTAGCACACCAGCCTGAGCTAATGCCTTGTTTATGGCTATGGCTGACTTTGCAAGGTCTATGTTGTTCTTAAGAACAAGTTCAACAAGTGAGTTTAGCCTCTCATTTTTATACTCGCCCCACCAATTCTCACTCACGCTAAATTTATCACTAGTATCGCTTTTTAGAACTATTTGTTGGTAGTTTTCATCTATATTTTTCACCGCACAACCACTCAATAATAGAGCTAAAGCCAAGCTTAAATTTCTCATTTTACTCCCTTGAAAGTGCCTCTATAGGATCTAGTCGTGAGGCATTACGTGCTGGCATATATCCAAAAACTATACCTATCATCATCGACGTAACAAGTGCAATAACGATTGACGTATTTGAAAATATCATAATAAAGCCACCAAAATTTCTAAATCCATATCCTATCGCATAAGATAACGCTATGCCTATGCTACCACCGATGACACAAAGTAGTACTGCCTCTATCAAAAACTGCTGTAAAATATTACTAGACCTTGCTCCAATAGCCATTTTGATGCCGATCTCCTTTGTACGTTCAGTTACAGAGACTAACATTATGTTCATCACACCGATACCGCCAACGATTAGTGATATAACAGCGATAGATGAGATGAGAATTCTCATCGTTGAGATCGTGCTTTCGACAGTTTGTTTGACGCTATCTGAGTTACGAGTGAAAAAATCTTGTTTACCATGCTTTATTGTCAGTAGCTCTATTATGCTTTTTTCAGCTACTTGGGCATTTACGCTCTCTTTAACTCTTGCGGTTATCGAGCTTATGTGTTTATCGCCTGTGATTTTATTTATCGCTGTTGTGTACGGTATATAAATTTTAAGTGTGCTAGCGTCACCAAATGTAAAGTCATCTTTTTGCAAAACTCCGATGATACGAAGAGGACGTTTGTTAAACATTACAATCTGTCCAATCGGATCTTTATAAGCAAATATCGATTTTTTGGTATTTTGATCTATTACCGCCACAGATGATGATGACGCAACCTCATCATCATCATAAATTCGTCCACTTTCTAGCTTTAAGCCATTAACATCAAATGTGCCAGATCCACCACCACGCAAACTAGCATTAAGCGATATATTTTCAAACGTCAATGTGCCTGTTGTGGAGGTATTTGGTGTAACAGAGTCTAAAAATGACTGACGTGCAAGCATATCAGCGTCGCTTATGACTAGTGTTTTTACACGTCCTGAACGCATATCACCAAAACCTTTGCCTGGCATTATATCAATCGTATTTGTACCTATTTTGCGGATACCGGCTAAAATTTGCTCTTGCGAACCTTGTCCAAGTGCTACGACACTGATAACAGATGTGATACCGATAATGATACCAAGCATCGTTAAAAGTGAACGAAGTTTATGGGATAGCATCGCACTTATAGACATTTTAAAGCTTTCTATTAGCTGATCTTTATAGTATATTAATGCACTTTTTTGCACTACCTTTTGCTTTTCTAATCTATAAATTTCACTGCTTTTTATCGTGTCACTTATGATATTACCATCTTTTATCTCGATAACACGATTTGCATACTCGGCGATCTTTGGATCGTGCGTTACTACAATAATAGTATGCCCTTGTTTATGAAGCGACACAAGTATATCCATTACCATAATGCCACTTTTACTATCAAGTGCACCCGTTGGTTCATCGGCCAATATAATCTCACCACCATTTATAAGAGCACGAGCGATACTTACACGTTGTTGCTGACCACCGCTTAGTTTATTTGGCAAACTTAAAGCCTTATCATCAAGATTAAGCGATGTTAAAATTTGATGAGCTTTTTGCTCTCTATCTTTTTTATTTATACCTGCATAGACGCTTGGTAGAGCTACATTTTCAAGAGCACTCATCGACATAAGTAAGTTGTATCTTTGAAATATAAAACCAAATTTTTCACGCCTAAGAGCTGCAAACTCATCAGAGCTTAAATTTGATATATCACGTCCATCAAGCTCATACCTACCATCACTTGGACTATCAAGACAACCTAAAATATTCATAAGTGTTGATTTCCCAGAGCCTGACTGACCGATGATGGCGATAAACTCGCCCTTTTTTATCTCTAAATTTATGCCATGCAAAATTTCAACATCGCTATCGCCGACTTTGAAATTTTTACGTATATCTTTTAGGTTTATCACCTTATGCCTCTACTCTCTTTTTGGACCATTCTGGCGATCTCGCTTGAACTACTTTGAGATGTGATAATATCATCATTTTCATTTATACCACTGATGATTTGGGTGTCTAGATTATCGCTTATACCTAGTATAACTTCTGTTTTAACCGCTTTATTACCATCTTTAAGCACATAGACATAGTTCTTGCCCTGCTCTTTTTTGATAGCTATAGTTGGAATTATGATGGCGTCTTTTACTTCGTTTATTAGAAGTGTATTTTGTGTCGTCATGCCTATACGAAGTAGTCCAGCACTATTGTCAACTATGCTTTGTGCGTAGTAATAAACAGCTGAGCTGCTGGAGCTTGAGCTACTTGGGCTATTACTTGATTTTGACAAATATGAACCATCGCTAAGCGTAGTAAGAGCTGGATCGATTGAGCTTATAGTAGTTTTAAATTTAGTTGTTGGTTCTGAGAGTATTGAGTATTCTACCGATGTGCCGACGCCAACTTTTGTTATATCGCCTTCAGCGATTTGCATTTTAAGTTTTACGCGACTTAAATCAGCGATATTTACGATAGTTGGAGTAGTTTGAGCTGAATTTACAGTCTGTCCTTCTTCTACTTGAACAGAAACTATAACGCCATCTTTTGGTGCGACGATACGGGTGTAGCCAAGGTCTATTTTAGCAGTGCTTAGCTCTATTTTAGCTTGATTTATCTTTGATGTTATCTCTTTTAGATTTGCCACACTTGAAGCATAGTTGTTTTTAGCGTCTTCATAGTCTGCTTTTGAAGTCGCATTTTTAGCTAAAAGTGCCTTCTCGCGTTCAAATTTTGTCTTGGCTATATCAAGTACTACCTTTGCACTCTCAAGCTGTGCTTCATAAATTTCAAGCTGTGCTTGTTTGTTATTAACCGTATTTTGCTGCGTTGAGCTATCGATCTCAGCGATGAGATCACCTTGCTTTACGCTATCACCAAGCTTTATATATAGCTTTTTTATCTGCCCACTTACTTGGGCACCAACATCAATAAGCTCTGTAGCAAAAATCTCGCCATTAGCTATGATCTTTTTACTGAAATCTCCTTTTTGAGCCTTTTTAGTAATAAACTCAATATGCTCAACCGGTTTAAAATAACTATCATATACAAAATAACCGGCAACTGCCAATACAGCTAAAAAACATATAAATTTTATAAACTTCTTCATTATCTCACTCTTATTGATTTTTGCAATTTTAATTTAAAAAGGTGAATGATATGTTAAATATGATTTAGCATATCTTAATCATCTCTTCAAGCCTAGCTAAATACCGTTTTATACGAGCCAATTCACTCTGCTTTTCTACCTTTTTACCTGAATAAAAGAATTCTATATTTTGACTATTTTGTATATCATTTTTTTCTAAATTTAAATGATTTGTCTCACTTATAAGACGATTTATTGTGCCGTCAATACCATCAAGCAAAGCAACTTTTAGTGGTAAAATTTGACGTAGAGTGTCCTTAAAATAGTTAAAATGAGTGCAGCCAAGCACAAGCGATGAGTATTGCGAAAAATCAAATTTTTCTAGTCTACTTTGCAGATAATCACACACTTTTCGCCCATTAAACTCCTCATTTTCGGCAAATTTTACAAGCTCCGGTAACGCGATAACATCTGTAAGGTGATCTGTGTCTATTCGACGCAAAAGTCCTTTTAACTTCTCGCCATTTGCCGTTACTGGAGTAGCGATAACAAGTGTTCTGGCATTTGAGTTTAGATCTATCGCACGTTTAACGGCTGGCTCCATACCGATAATAGGCAGATCAAATTTAGCACGCAGATCATTTATTGCTACGCTAGTTGCAGTATTGCAAGCAATGACAATAGCATCTACATCCTGCTGTATTAAAAAGTTCACTGCATCACTTGTAAATTTTAAAATTTCATCTCTACTTTTTAGCCCATAAGGGACATTTTCTACATCAGCATAATATAAAAACTCAATCTCTTTTAGCCTTTTTATAGTAGCGTGAAGCACACTAAGACCGCCGATACCAGAGTCAAAAAATGCTACTTTCATATAAATTTTCCTTTTTTAAAAACGTAATTATAACGCAATTAAGCGTATTTTGTATATAATTTTCAAAATTTAAATCTAACTAGGAAAGCTCTTGAAATACGCACTTGATTGTAAAGATAGTTTTGAAAAGTCTATGCTTTTTTGGCTATCTCGTTATATAAAATTTAAGCTTAGCTCACTCTCAAATAAAGAGCTACGAGATCCAAAATCTTTAACAAATGTAAATTTTGCACTCAACAAACAGATGGCAAATATCGATGAGCTTGATGGTTTAGTTAAAATGGCACGAAACGCTGGATTAACCGGCATAAATACCTACTTTAATCCGCTGAAAAAAATTTATGAAGCACTCTGTTTTTATGGGCTTGAAAGTTTAAAACAAATAGATGAAGAGCTTTTAAGTGAAGTTTTAGCAAGCGTTACAGGTGGACTGAGTGATGCGAGTAAAAAAAATTACCGAATTTCAGTGATAAATTTTTTCTCATTTTTAGATAGACAAAACGAAGAAAATGGTAACGCTCACGTCTTTGATATAGCTCTTAAAAACTGGGGTGGCATAAGCGGAGCAAGGGGACAGAAGCTACCTGAGTTTATGAGCGAGGATGAGGTCAAAAAATTTTTAATAGCTATCGATGAAGTAGATTTTAAAGCAAATACAAATCGAAACCGACTAATCATCAAAATTATCATTTTTACGGGTATGCGTGTCAGTGAAGCTCTAAATATAAAACGTAAAGATATAACAGAAGAAGGCGATCTATATGTTATCAGAATTCGTGGTAAAGGTAATAAATATCGTATCGTAATGATAAAAAAAGAACTCATTGTTAAGCTACTTGATACCATTGCGATAAACTATATCAACAAAGAAGGTTATCTTTTTATCAATAAAAAAGGCAATCGCTTAACCCAAGCTTATGTAAGCCGTATAGTTGAGCAAATTCTTTTTCGTGCAGGAATCCGCAAAGAGAAAAATGGAGCACATATGCTTCGCCATACTTTCGCAACGCTACTTTACAAAAAGCAAAAAGACCTGGTGCTAGTACAAGAAGCCTTAGGACACTCAAGTCTAAACACATCACGAATTTATACACACTTTGATAGCGACAAACTAAAACTAGCCGCCCAAGTAGCCCAAGATCTAAGCAAATAAAGGCAAAAAACAAGGAATTCATAAGTGAAATTTTATTATAATCGCCTTTTAAATTTAGAGGTGAATTTTTTGACAACTGATAAGATTATATTTTACATATGTGCGACGCTAATTACAATTAGCATTATCTTTTCATTGTCTTTACCAGTTTTTACAGTTTTGTATTTTGATTATAGCGAATACCACTTTTTTATCCGGCAATTCGCAGTCGGCTTTCTTGGGATATTTCTAATGTGGATAATCTCGCAGCTTAATCCAGACAAGGCATTAATATGGCTGGGGTTTGGGCTTTTTGGATTTTGCATAGTTGCTATGGGACTTATGTATGTGCTACCAAGCTCTATGGTTACAGATGCCGGTGGTGCTAAACGCTGGATAAGACTTCCTGGATTTTCACTAGCACCAGTTGAGTTTTTTAAGATCGGTTTTGTATATTTTTTAGCGTGGAGCTTTGCACGCAAGATTGACGAGAGTAAAAAAAGTCTTAAAGAAGAGCTCAAACTACTTTTGCCATATATGTTTGTCTTTCTCATCGTGGTTTACCTTATCGCTGTGCTTCAAAATGACTTAGGACAAGTTGTAGTTTTAGCACTTACACTCATTATGATGGCACTTTTTGCTGGGACAAGTATGAAAATTTTTAGTATAGGTTTTTTAGTGGCAACATTTTTGGCAGTCATCGCCATTATCAGCTCAGAACACCGGATTTTACGTATAAAGTCATGGTGGGGAACGATACAAGGTATGGTTTTGTCTATATTGCCAGAAAGTGTAGCTGACGTGCTTCGTGTAGCTGACGCACCAGAGCCATATCAAATTTCACATTCACTAAATGCTATAAAACACGGTGGATTTTTTGGTGAAGGGCTTGGAGCTGGTGTTTTTAAACTTGGATTTTTAAGCGAAGTGCATACAGATTTTGTATTGGCTGGTATCGCAGAAGAGATCGGTGTAGTTGGTATTTTATGCATAGTAACGTTGATACTTATGCTTCTTTATAGAATTTTTAGAGTTTCAGCGAGGAGTGAAAACAAGGTCTATCATCTATTCTCACTCGGTGTCGGGCTACTTATATCATTTTCATTTTTAATGAATAGCTACGGTATCACATCCATAACTCCCATAAAAGGTATCGCAGTGCCATTTCTAAGCTACGGTGGAAGCTCAATCTTAGCTCTTTGTATCGGCATTGGTATGGTTTTAATGGTTAGCAAAAAGGCAAAATTATGATAGTTGTTAGCGGTGGTGGAACTGGTGGACATCTAGCTATAGCTAGAAGTTTGACTGAAGAGTTAAACTCACGAGGCATAAAGCCCATATTTATCGGCTCAACGCAGGGACAAGATAAAGAGTGGTTTGAAAACTCAGAAATTTTTAGCAAAAAATTTTTCCTACAAAGTAGTGGCGTTGTAAATAAACGAGGGCTAGAAAAGGTAAAATCGCTTTTAAAAATTATAAGTTTATCTTTAAAATGTTGTAAAATTTTTAAACAAAATAACGTAACTAAGGTCATAAGTGTAGGTGGCTACTCTGCTGCACCTGCTGCATTTGCTGCCCTACTTTCTCGCACCCCACTTTTTATCCACGAGCAAAATGCCATTACTGGTAAGCTTAATCAAATTTTAAAACCATTTGCAAAAGGATTTTTTAGCTCTTATGATGAGTTTTTGCCATATGATTATCCAGTAAGTGAAAAATTTTTTAAGAGTGCTAGAGTACGAAATGAGCTTAAAACTATACTTTTTTTAGGCGGTTCACAAGGAGCAAAAGCTATAAACGAACTAGCTATAAATTTAGCTTTAAATCTCAAGCAAAAAGGGATAAAAATAATCCATCAATGTGGTAAAAATGCATTTAATGAATTAAAACAACGATATGCATTACTTGGCTTAGATGATAATGATGTCGAGCTTTTTGACTTTAGCAAAGAGATAGAACAAAAAATGAGTGTTGCAGATCTTTGTATCAGTCGTGCTGGGGCTAGCTCACTTTGGGAGCTTTGTGCAAATGCATTACCCACAATATTTGTGCCATTTCCATATGCAGCTGGTAATCACCAATATCACAATGCTAAATTTCTACTTAATAAAAACATCGCTAAAATTTGTCTACAAAATGGTGATAATATAGAAAAAGACGAGATATTTAGCTTAATATCAAATTTTGATATAGCTTCAAGTTCAAATATACTTAAAACTATCATAAGCCAAAACGGCACAAGCAATATAGTAGATAAAATTTTAAGCTAGTCTTTCACCTATCGCATTAGCCTTGATCTCGCGTAGCTCATAGATAAGATAGTGGTAGATAAGTTCATTTACTTTTAAGCTTTTTTTATTACTAAAAACCGGTATTATCATACTCATTATTTTATCTGTTATACCTGCGATCTCAACAAGCAAAAGCTCATCTTGACGACTTTTAGCAACTATTATACAGTTTGAAAAAAATGTAAATATCATTTTAAATTCCTTTAAAATAACATTTGCAACAATCTTAGAATCAAAATGTATAATCTTTTGCACTCTATTTTTTATAGCCACCAACTCGTTTAAAAGCGTTCTAATCTTAACTCTTTGACTAGAATTTGTAGAAAATATGCTATTTTTATCTTTTTTTGTTAAAAATTGATACTCAACCACGAGAATTTCTATGATATTTTCTATCATTTCTATGCTCTGGTGCAAATTTTTATTCGCCTCAAGACTAACGCCCTCTTTTTCTATTTTATGGTATATACTCATTTTTGTTTGATTTAGATATGAGCTGATATTTTCATAATACTCATCATTATTAAATGTATTTTTGAAAAAATCACCTTCACGTCTAGCTTTTTGTACCTTTTGGCGTAATATTTCAGCAGTTTTATTAAACTCTATTGGGTCCGTACTCGGCTTGATCTCATCTATATTTACATTATCATATATGCTAAGATCATCCTTTATGCGTTCGATTTGTTTTTTTAAAAGTTCATAATCCATCAAATATCTCTTTAATTTTCTAGTAATTATACTATAATTTAGTAAGTTTTAAAAATGAAGACTTAAAGACTAAACCTCTAAAAATTAATTAAAAATTTTAATTAAATGTGCTTTATAATCACAGATATATTTTTTAACTTGCGGATTTTTAATAACATCATTGCAGATAAATGTCGGTAATGCACTCATACCGATAAACTCGTGAGCTTTATGTAAGTGCATATAAACGCCATCCACACCAACACCGCCGAAAAACTCATTTTCCCAAGTAAATGCCTCAATCGGTGCATTCCAAGTAAGAGAGAACATATATTTTTTGCCTTTTAGCAAACCGCCCTTGCCATAATTGATCGCAGGATTTACATGGCTTCTGCCATCGCTTTTTATAAATTTAAGTCCACCAGCACTAAAAACATCATCAATGTATTTTTTAACTATCCAAGGCTCACCCATCCACCATCCTGGCATCTGCCATATCACAACGTCCGCAGATAGCCACTTTTCCACCTCTTTGTCATTATCATAACCCTTATCTATAATGGTTTCACTTACCTCTTTGTCAAGCCCTAAAAGTGTCTCTTTCGCAACTTCACAAAGCGTATCGCTAAGTTTACCTCCAGATGTCCAAAACGCTTTACCACCATTTATAAGTAAAATTTTATTCATTTTTACCCTTTATAAATTTCTCGTATTATACATTAAATGACGCAAAATTTTATTTAAACGCTACAAAGCTCATAAAATTTCCCCACTTAAACACGCTCTCCACTCGTCTAAATCCAGCCTCAAGGACTAAAGTGCGATTTTCATTTTCGGTATAAGGGATAAGGACATTTTCAAGTGCTTCACGTTTTTGAGCGATCTCGTAGCGTGTGTAGCCCTGCTCGGCTTTATAATTTTCATAAATTTCTATTATATCTTTAGCAAATTTTTTATCTTCATAAATTATCTTTTCGCTAAAAACAAATAATCCGTTTTCATTAAGTGCATTATAAATTTTATTTACTAGCTCGGCTCTACGTATAGGGCGGATAAACTGAAGAGTGTAGTTCATCATAACAGCATCAAAATCATGTAACTCGCACTCTAAAATATCACCAACTTTAAAATTTATCTTCGCTCCATATGCAGCGGATTTTTTACGTGCATTTTCGATCATCGCCTCTGAGCTATCCACGCCAAAAAGCTTAAGATCTCTACGTAGCCCAAAAAGTAAAAGTAAACTTGTAGCAGTGGAGCAACCAAGATCTATCACGCGTGCATTTTGATGTAAAAATTTTGCTAAAATTTGTGCTATAAGCTTACCGCTAACATCATAAAATGGCACGCTCCGCCCTATCATATCATCAAAGACACTAACAACGAAATCATCAAATTCAAAATGCTTTTTTATAGGCTCTTTAAAAATTTCATCTCTCATTTTTTGCACCATCTACAAAAAGCTGACAAACTAGTGTCTTACCTGCTACATCTTTTATATCTCGCTCTATCTGTATTTTAAGCTCAGCAAGACTGTTAAATTTTATATTATCACGCATTCTAGCGATAAAACATACTGCGATATGGCGTGGTGTGATCTTTATGTCCTCGTTTATTAGGTGTGTTTCAATGCTATATTTGCCATCTGTGCTAAGGCGATTGCCTATGAAACTAACGGATGCATAAGTTTTATAGCCAATGCGTGTTCGCGTAGCATAAACACCAGGTTTTGGCACTATATAACAATCAACTGCCAAATTTAACGTCGGTACGAGCTCTTTTGAACCAAGCCCTTGACCGCTAATAACATCGCCTTCCATTGAGTATTCGCGTCCTAAAAGTGCATTAGCCTCTTGCATTTCGCCATTTTTTATATATTCACGTATAGCAGAGCTATGCACTCCTTTACCGTTGAAACAAAACTCATCAACTACTACAATCTCTCCGTCAAATATCCGGGCTAAATCGTGCTTATCCCACGCCCTATTTCGCCCAAAACGAAAATCATATCCAACGACTATCTTTTTTAAATTTTTAAAATCCCGTTTAAGTAAGTCGATAAATTCCTCACCACTAAGTGATTTTATACTTTCAAAATCATACAAAAAACAGGGATAGTTTGAATACTCTGCACGTTTTAGCTTTGGTGTGATATTTGCCTTATTTTTATCTATCACAACCAGCCCACCGAACTCGCCAAGCCGTTTAAGTAGCTGTTTATGTCCACGATGAACACCGTCAAAATGCCCTATCGCAATGGCAGTTATATTATCCTTTGTTAAAAGCGTAAAAAAACTCGGCATTACCTTCTTTTCCTTTTATCTCACACTCCGCTTGTGCGATCCTAATCCATTTTAGTGAACTTACCGCAATCTCAAATCTACGTATAGCCGCGGCGATAGCATTTTTATCCGTTACAACGCCTTTTTTGCTACGTTTTGCATCTTTGCCAACCTCAAACTGTGGCTTAAAAAGTATGATAATAGTTGCGTTTTTATCGGCATTTGTATCTATTGCGTTTAAAATTTCAACTACCGATATAAAAGAGACATCGCAAGTTATAAGCTCAAATTTAAACTCATTTTCAAAGGCTCTAATATCGGTATTTTCGTAAATTTTTACTCGCTCATCAGCTCTTAGACTATCGTCAAGCTGATGCTCTCCGACGTCTACGCCGACTACACTTTTAACACCTTGTCGTAATAAAATTTGTATAAAACCACCAGTTGAGCTACCTATATCAAGAACCGTTTTGTCCTTAAGATCAAAATTAAAAGCATCTAAAAATGCCCTAAGTTTCAATGCTCCACGCCCAACAAACACCTCATCAAGCAGTGCTATCTCGCCACTCTCACACTCAAAGCTAGGCTTATTGCAAATTTGTGAGTTTAGCATAACTTTACTCGATTTTATCAGCTCACTAGCCTTATTTCTGCTGATATTTAACCGCTGTGCAACAAAGTTATCAAATCTCATCTTTACTATCTAACACCTTTAATCTCTCATACTCGCTCTCATCTATCACACGAACACCAAGCTCATTTGCTTTTTCTAGCTTACTTCCAGCCTCTGTGCCAGCTAAAACAAAGTCCGTCTTTTTAGAAACTGAGCCGACAACTTTGGCTCCATAGCTTTCAAGCTCAACTTTAATCTCATCTCGTGGGCGACTTAGAGTACCGGTGATAACAAAGCTCTTACCACTCAATGCATTTTGTATTGTTTGAATCTTTTTTGCCACTGGTTTTACGATAGCTAATAAATTTAAGATGCTATTACGATTAACATCTTTAAACTCAACAAAGCTTTTCACCATTTCTTCGCCGAATCCATCTAAACTTATAAGCTCGTTATAACTTACATCAAGCCACTCATCACCAAAATTTTCAGCTATTTTTTTAGCCGCTACTTCACCGATATGTTCACACCCTAGGCCAGTGATAAATCGTGATAGTTCACAACCTTTACTCATTTGTATTGCATTTAATAAATTTGAAATTTTTTTATCTTTAAAGCCTTCAAGTCCTAAAAAATCTTCAAATTTAAGCAAATAAATGTCTATAATACGAGTTATCAGCCTCTTTTCATAGAGTAAATTTATAATCGCATCACCCAAACCATCGATATTTAGGCACTTTTTAGATGCATAGTGAATGATAGATGCGACAACTCGTGCCTTACAGTCAAGATTTTGACATTTGATAAACACACCCTCATCAAGCAGATGTGAACCACACTCAGGGCAAAACTTCGGTCGCTCGATAATTTGCTCAGTGCCATCCCTGCGATCTTTAAATACATTTGTAATTTTTGGTATCACATCGCCTGAACGAATAACTGAAACGTAGTCGTTTTTCATCACACCAAGTCGTGCAATCTCATCAAAATTATGTAGTGTTGCGGAACGCACTCTAGCCCCATCTATCATAACTTCATCAAGTATGCCAACAGGCGTAACGACACCACTCCGTCCTACTTGTAAAGCAATATCTACCAAACGCGTAACTTTTTCGATCGCTGGAAATTTAAAAGCGACCATAAATTTAGGAAACTTAACTGTATATCCAAGCTCTTCACAGTCTTTTATATCATCAACGCGAATTACCATACCATCAAGCATAACCGCCTTGCTATCGCGTTTTAGTAAAAGCTCATTGTATGCATTTTCTATCTCATCTGCACTTATAACTTTGAAAAACTCATCACGCTTAAAACCAAGAGAACGTACAAAGCCCATTATCTCACTATGTCGTGTAAATTTTAGACTATGCTCACCCACCCCCCAAGGGATAAATAGTAGCTTTCGCTTTGATGTCACACTACTATCTAGCTGACGCAAGCTTCCGGCTGCGGCATTTCTAGGATTTGAAAGCACCACTTCGCCATTTTTAACTCGCTCTTCATTTATTGCGTCAAAGTCGCTCTTTTTTATCACGACCTCGCCACGGATCTCTATACGCTCGTTGTATGAAATTTTAAGTGGTATGGATTTTATCGTCTTAGCATTTATCGTTACATCTTCACCAACTAGTCCATCTCCACGCGTGATAGCTCGTACTAAAATGCCATTTTCATAGAGTAAATTTAAGCTAGCTCCATCAAATTTAGGTTCAACAACAAATTTTCGCCCCCATTTTTCACCGCGTTTTAGCCAAGCATTTAGCTCATCAATATTAAAAATATCCTCCATACTCCACATTTGCTTTATGTGCGAGGCCTTACTAAATCCATCACTCACAGCTCCGCCGATACGCAATGTAGGTGAAAATAGCGAGATCTCTTCTGGATATTTCTCTTCAAATTCTACCACCCAACGATACAGAGCATCATACTCTTCATCACTCGCAATAGGCGTATCATTTTCATAATACGCCTTCGCCCATTCGTTTAGCGTTTCTACTGCCTTTTCATACTCATATCGTTTAGTCATACCAGCTCTTTTACCACAAATTTGTATCTCTCATCGCACAATCAAGTGCAAACATCTGTGCGTGTTCGCTAACATCATGTGTTCTAATGATCTTAGCACCATTTTCAAAGGATTTTAAGTGCAGATACAAGCTACCTGGCAATCTCTCGCTTACTTCACTTGGTGCGTAAAAATTTATAACTGACTTACGACTAGCTCCTACTAAAAGAGGATAGCCAAAATGCAAAAAATGCTCCAAGTGTTTAATAAGCAACATATTATGCTTAGCAGTTTTACCAAAGCCAATCCCTACATCAAGCACAAGCTTTTTAGCTCCCAAGGCCGTTACCTGTTGAATCTTTTGATCGAAAAATTCATCCATCTCACCAATTAAATCATCATAATGTGGTGCATTTTGCATATTTTGCGGATCGCCTTGCATATGCATCATACAAAATTCTGCGTCATATCTTGCCGCAAGGATAGCCAAATTTGTATTTGCTGTTATATCATTTATCATAGCAAATCCATGATTTAGCACGTATTCAAGGCAGTATTCATCAAAACTATCGAGACTAAATTTTGCCTTTTGGTGCAAATTTAGACGATAAATTTCATCTACGATATCCTTAATCCGCCTAAACTCCTCTTCTCGACCGCAATAGACACTGCCAGGTCGTGAGCTAACACCGCCAAGATCGATGTAGCTAGCACCCTGCTCGATCATAGCTTCGATACGCTTAATACCATTTGAATTATTTATACGACTCTTTGCATTAAAGCTATCTTCATTTATATTTACAACGCCCATTATTTGAGGCTTTGTAGGCTTTTTAAAGTTTTTAGACAAAAAATTTGCTAAATTTTTAAGCCCAAAGTCCTGCACTTTTTCTTTTTTTGCCAATGCCTCAAGCTGAGCGTCAGTCCCCATCAAAAGTGCATTTGAACATAGATCATGTGCTAAAATAGTATCATTATGAGTTACTAACTCCGCACCAACGCTTAAAGCATCTTGTTTTAAGATATTTGCCGCTGGAGAGCTTATATTGTCAATAAAAATAAAATTTATACAGCTCTTTTTTGCCATCAAATTTGCTCCAGCCATGCTAGGCTTGATACACTCACAAATGGCATTAAAGTCACTGTCTTTGTTAATCTTATAAAATTTCATACACGTCCTTTTTCAAGTATAATAAGCAAAAGTGGAGTTAAAAGTGCGTGGCATTTTGTATTTAGATCGGCTAGGCTTATTAGCTTATAAAAATACTCGAACTCATCTTGACTAAATTTAAAGCCACTTTCTAATGCTTTAGTCATAATGCAAGACAAAAGGGCTTTTAACTCGTTTTTGCCAAATTTGTCAGCTCGTTCATTTTCTACGCATTCATCTATAAATTTATAAATTTCTTTTAAACTTAGAGCTTTTAAATTTAAATTAAGCTGGTTTTTTTCAATCTTTTGTATTCTGTTTTCTACGATCAAACGCGATCTGATCGTAGGCAATAGCATATTTTTACTATTTATGGCAATTAAAAATTTGATATTTCTCGGTGGCTCTTCGATAATTTTTAATAGTGCATTTTGTGCTTCAGTGCGATAGCTTTTAGTCATTATTACAAGCATCTTTTCACTTACTTCGGCGATATAAGCTTCGTTTATAACATCATGAGCGTTTTCTATTAAAAACTCATCGCTTATAAAAAATCTCAAATTTTTAGAACCAAACTCACTTTCAAGCTGTGTTTTTAGCCCATCAAAATCGCTTGTGATTATGATCTTGCTAATCATCTACAAAATAACCTTTGCAAAAAGTACAGCGTCGATACTTTTATCAAAAAGCTTAAAAAGTGATATTAACTTTATATCTAAATTTTCATCACTTGAATTTAGATAGAAGCTATTTTGTGCCTGTTCGTCAAATAACCACATATAGCTATCATCAGCACCTTTTGCGATCTGAGCACGTTTATCGATACTTTTGCCTATATAAAAATAGACATAGCCATTCGGAAATGCGATACTCAGCATATCTTGTAAAAGTAAAATTTGTTCCTTTGAGTTTATCTCATCAAGTGATGGATAGATCGCACGTAAACTCACAAATGGCAATAATGGACGAGCATTTGCAGGGCTATTGATCTTTTTAAGCAGATATGTCTCAAACCATGTTCGATCATCGTCAGTGATAACAATAAATGTGCGTCCTTGTAGTAAAAATTTGAGTCTCGAAGCAAGAAGTGGCGTCCACTCCACGCGACGCTCTTCCATCCAACTCATAGACGCACTTTCTTTTCTGATCGCGTCAAGCGTCCATTTTATCAGATCTTGCATTATTTATCTAATTTATACGCTTCGTGCAACACACGAACAGCTAATTCGCCATATTTTTGATCGACTATCATTGAAATTTTTATCTCGCTAGTTGAGATCATTTGGATATTTATCCCTTCTTTTGCAAGCGTTTCAAATGCCAAACAAGCAACACCACTATGGCTCTTCATACCCACACCCACGACTGAGACTTTAACTATAGCATCGTCGTATTCGATATTATTAGTTACAGCCAACTCTCTCATAGTCTCTTTTGCGATGTCTAGCTCATTTTGTGGAACAGTAAAGCCTAAATTTGTTGTCCCATCGTATCCTACATTTTGTATTATCATATCTACATTTATATTTTTGTGTGCAAGTGCTGTAAAAATTTCAGCTGCAATACCTGGCTTATCTATTATTTTACGCAATGTTACTCTTGCTTGATTTTTATCCAATGCTATACCACTTACTAAAACTGCTTCCATACTATCCTCCTGTGTTATGAGTGTTCCTTCATTATGATTAAAACTACTTCTTGTTACTAGCTTAACATTTAGTTTTTTTGCCATCTCTACAGAGCGATTCTGTAGAACTTTTGCACCAGCACTTGCAAGTTCAAGCATCTCATCATAACTTATTTTTTCAAGTTTTTTTGCCTTTTTTTCTATCCGTGGATCCGTTGTATATACGCCATCAACATCTGTAAAAATTTCACACAAATCAGCACGTAGTGCTCCAGCTATGGCAACCGCACTCAAATCGCTTCCGCCGCGTCCAAGTGTAGTTATATCGCCGTGTTCATCAATGCCTTGAAATCCAGCCACCACAACTATACGCCCAGCACTAAGTTCATCTTTCATACGCTTTATATCTATCTTTTCGATACGTGCTTTTGTATGAATATCATCGGTTATTATACCTGCCATCGCACCTGTTAGGCCGACACACTCATATCCTTTGGCGTTTAAAGCGATAGTTAAAAGTGCTGTTGTTACCTGCTCTCCGGAGCTAAGTAGCATATCCATAGCTACGCCATTTGGATGCTTACAGAAGTGTTCGCCGTATTCGACAAGCTGATTTGTAACACCGCTCATCGCAGAGACGACCACAACGACATCTGCACCGGATCGTTTAGTCTCTATTACGCGATCTGCAACCGCCTCTATACGCTCAAGTGTCCCAACACTTGTGCCGCCAAATTTTTGAACGATTAGCATTAAAAAAATCCTTTCTCTTTAAAATAAGTTAAAACCTTGCTATAAATCGGCTTTTTAAAGTGATTTATATCGTTTAAAACATCACGTACATTAATAAATTTGTATTCACTAAACTCAGGATGTTTTGTATCCAAACTAATGTTTGCATCGTTTTTTAAACGTACTAGAAAATATCTCTGTGTCTGTCCATCATAAGGATACATTTTTTTACTTGCATTACTTGGAAAGTCATAGCTAAGCCATTCTGGATACTCATCAAGTATTTGCACCATATCTGTGCCTATCTCCTCTTTAAGCTCTCTTAAAAGTGCCTGTTTTGGACTCTCACCCTTGTCTATGCCACCTTGTGGAAACTGCCAAACATCTCGTAAATCGACTCTACGTGCAATAAATATTTCACATTTAAAAGGATATGAACTAGACAGAATGACTGCTGCGACATTTAGTCTATAGTTTTTAGACATTATCATTTACCTAATTATTTAAATTTTTGGTATTGATTTTACCCTATTTTGTTTTATATTCGGCTTTAAATTTATTTTGGTTGCGATAATAAAAATAAAAAAGAGAAAATTTGTTACTTTAGTATTGCATTAAATCATATTTAAAGCAAAAAGACACAGACTAGAAATACAAACAAAGCATTATTTAAGATATTTATTATAAAGAATAAGGCGATAAATAAAAAGATAAATGGTGCGCCCTAGAGAATTCGAATCTCTGACCTTTTGAACCGCAATCAAATGCTCTATCCAGCTGAGCTAAGAGCGCACATTTAAAATAAAGTGTGATTATATTCAAAGTTTCCTTAAATTTTGCATATATTTTTAAATTTATACAAAATTTAGCTTAAAATAGATACCCTTTGCATAAAATTTGACAAGGAAAACGCAATGAATGACTTTTTTGATAGTTTAAAAGAGATAAAAAAAGAGCTCACAAAAGAGCAAAATATAAAAAATACAAAACAAAAGAGTCAAAATGCCACTACATTCAGCAAAGAAGACGCTATTGCTCAAAAGCAAGAGAGGCTAAAAGATGAATTTCTATCCTATATCAAAGATAGCGATATAAGAAAAATTTAATAATTTAGTAATATATCGATATAAAGTCCATTTTGAGTAAATTATTATCCTTTAAATTTTATATATTTACTCAAAAATATAAATTTAAAACAAACTATTTTTTTAATAAAACAATAGTTTTTCAAAAGGTAAAATATGAAATTTCAGATACAAAAAACGGACGGTTCGGCTCGTGCTGGCAAGATAACAACTGCTCATAGCGAGATTTTAACACCTGTTTTTATGCCTGTTGGTACTGTTGGTGCAGTAAAAAGTCTAGAAGCAACTGATATGAGCGAGATACTTGATGCTAAAATCATCTTAGCAAATACTTATCATATGTATCTACGTCCTGGTAGTAAAGTTGTGCGTGAGTTTGGCGGACTACACGGATTTTCTAAATTTAACCGTTCATTTTTGACTGACAGTGGTGGCTTTCAGGCGTTTTCGCTACGTGCAAACACTAAAAATGATGAAAGCGGTATAAAATTTAAAAGCCATATAGATGGCTCAACACACTATTTCACGCCAAGATCAGTACTAGATACGCAGTATGACCTAGGCTCTGACATAATGATGGTACTTGACGATCTAGTAGAGCTACCACGCCACCCTGATGAGCTAAGCACTGATGAGAAGGCACGGCTACAAAAACGTATAGAGCTAAGTATCAAACGTACGATAAATTGGGCTAAACAAAGCATTGAGTATCATAGATCAAACCAAATCAAAGGTATCGGTATAAACCAAAATATCTTTGGCATTATCCAGGGTGGAACAGACTACACTGCACGGAAAGCGTGTGCACAGGCACTTTGTGAGATGGAATTTGATGGACTTGCGATCGGCGGACTGAGCGTAGGAGAGACAAATGAGCAAATGTATGACACAGTTGAAGCAGTAATGCCATTTATCGATGAGAGCAGACCACGTTACTTAATGGGTGTGGGAACACCTGAAGATTTAGTCGAAAACGTCGAGCGTGGTGTAGATATGTTTGACTGCGTTATGCCAACACGAAACGCACGAAACGGCACTCTTTTTACAAGCTTTGGCAAGATAAATATAAAATCAGCTAGATTTATAAACGATCACGATCCGATTGATAGCGAGTGCAACTGTCATACCTGCCAACATTACTCGCGTGGCTATCTTAATCACCTTTTTAAAGCACGTGAGCTTACATTTTTTCGACTTGCAAGTTTGCATAATCTTCATTATTATCTAAATTTAATGAAGCAAATTCGTGAAGCGATAATACATAAAGAATTTGCTAAATTTAAGAGAAATTTTTACGCAAAACGAAGTTAAGCATAACAAAATATAGCTCACAGCCGAGTATTTTGTTTAGAATCTACATTTTGTAACAGATTGTAAATATCGTATTAAGATACTAAAAATCAAGCCAAATTAGAAAGCTATGAATAAGCACTAAAGATTACTCTAAATTTATCAGTAGACATAGTTAATTAAATTTCAAAATAAAATTTTACACTTTTATGAAGAGAACAAGCAAACTTAAAAACCACATCTACAAAGTAAGAATATTTAAACATATAGTAAACAAATATACAGATACCTACAATAACGAAAGACGATAAAATCAACCACAATATCTACCTCCTCGCGATGATTCCCACTGTACTTTTTCCTTTAAATTTTTATCAATTGAGTGCTATAAAGATGCGATATATCGTATCAATGATAATGTGTAGCGTAAAAAGAGATTAAATTCTCAACTAAAATATAAATAAAACTATTAGAGTGTCTTTATCCCTAAAATACAGACTTTTTAATGAGTATGATATTTTCCATATTGGCTAAAATGTTTAATGTTTGGCACACTTTTGATACAAAATCATAAAGAGATAGTGAAATATGTGGAGTTATTTAAAATTGTATATTTACTTCAAATGATAATTTTAAAGCACCACAAATTTAACTGCGGTGCGATATAGTTTCAATTTTTCTTAAAAAATCTAGCGATTTTAGCTTGAAACTTAAAAAACTCTCCAAGCTCTTGAAGCGGATATCCAGCGTATTTTTTACCGCCATCTATATCCTTACTCACACCGCCACGTGCTGCAATCTGTGCGAAGTCGCCAATGCGTAGGTGCCCGGCAGTGCCACTTTGTCCGCCCATAACGACGTTGCGTCCTAGAACACTTGATCCAGCCAAGCCAGTTTGCGAGACGATGAGACACCCCTGCCCCAACTCACAGTTATGTCCAACTTGCACGAGATTATCTATCTTTGTAAAATTTGCTATCTTTGTGCTTTCAAATACACCACGATCTATAGTCGTACAAGCTCCAATCTCGACAAAATCACCAAGCACCACGTTACCATTATGATAAATTTTAACATGTTCGCCAGTTTTTGTATGTGCGTAGCCAAAACCATCTGAGCCGATAACACAGTTTGCGAGTAAATGACACTCATCGCCAACTATGCAATCGTTATAGATGACTACATTTGGGTGTATTATGCAGTTTTTACCAATCTTAACATTATCACCAAGATAGGCTCCAGCCATCACGATAGTGTTTTCGCCCACACTGACATTTGAGCCGATATAGACATTTGGCATTATTGTTGCACTACTAGCGATATTTGATGGTTTTTGCTCACAAAATATCGGCTTAGCGTAATCTTTGCTAAGTATCGCAAATGCCAAATGTGGGTTCTCACATACGACTGCACTCATCGTCTCTGGAACAAACTCAAGTAAATTTTGAGATACCAATATCGCCCCTGCATTTGAATCTTTTATGAATTTAGCATTTTTCTCGCCATCGCAATATGTCAGCTCTGCCTTATTTGCATTTTTAAGCGAATTTATAGCAAAAATTTCAATATCTTCGCCACTAAAACTTGCTCCTGTTTTTTGTGCTATTTCACTTAATTTCATCTTAAATATCCATTAAAATCGAGCCGCCACGTACGATATCGACAGGATTAAATTTCTTAATAGCCTTTAAAAAATTATCCACCCTACTCGCATCATCTGAGACCATTACGATTATGTAGTTTTCATTTGTGTTTGCAACACTGCCGTTATAAGCTTTTAATATCGCATCAAGTCCCGAGAAATTCTCACTTAAATTGATCTTTACTAAAGCCATCTCTTTTTCGACAAACTCACCACTTTCGATAACTTTATATGTCGGTATCAGTTTGTGAAGCTGCTTTACTATCTGCTCCAAAACTCGCTCGTCTCCACTCGTAACTATACTAAGACGTGAGAATTTACTCTCTGGTATCGGTGCGACCGTAAGACTATCTATGTTGTACCCACGCCCTGCAAAAAGTCCAGAAATACGTGCTAAAACGCCGTGTTCGTTTAAAACTATGACTGATATTACTCTTCTTGTCACACTCATTTTTGACCCTTATCTTCAAGTATCATATTATATATCGCTGCACCTGCTGGAACCATTGGTAAGACGTTTTCAAAGCGATCTATCACGACATCTATGAGTGAAATTTTATCGCTATTTAGTGCAGTATCTAGTGCTGCTCTAAACTCATTCTTATTTGTTACTCTAAAACCGATACCGCCGAAGCTCTCAGCAAGTTTAACAAAATCAGGTTGCAAACTTAGATCGGTATTTGAGTAACGTTGCTCATAAAAAAATGTCTGCCACTGACGCACCATACCTAAAAAGTTGTTATTTAATATAATATTTATGATCGGTCTTTTACTCACAACTGATGTCATTAGCTCTTGGATATTCATAAGTATTGAGCCATCTCCTGTGAAATTTATAACCGACTTTTCGCCTACAGCCCACTTCGCACCCAGTGCTGCAGGAAGTCCAAACCCCATTGTGCCCTGTCCGCCACTTGTTATGAGCTGACGCGGTTTATTTAATGGATAAAACTGAGCTACCCACATCTGATGCTGTCCGACATCTGTTGTGATAACGGCATCTTTTCCGACTATATTTGCCGTCTCTTGTATGACCCACTGCGGTTTTAATATATCATCGCTGTCTGTAAATTTAAGCGGGTAAAGTGAGTTATAACGTGCCAAAATTTCACGCCAAGTGGCAAATCTATCGTCATTTATTTTCACACGTTCATAAAGCTCTTCGACGACACCTTTTAGATCACCAACGATCGGAAAATGTGCATTTATAATCTTTGATATAGAGCTTGGATCGATATCTATGTGAATTATCTTTGCATTTTTAGCAAATTCGCTTAGTTTGCCCGTTATTCGGTCGTCGAATCTTGCTCCAAGTGCAATCAATAAATCGCTTTCAGAGATCGCCATATTTGCCGCATAACTTCCGTGCATACCAGCCATACCTAAGTTTAGCTCATCTGCACTATCCATTACACCAAGCCCCATCAAAGTACTGATAGCTGGTATGCCGGTCTTTTTAGCAAATTTTCTGATTATCTCACTTGCACCTGAGCTTATTGCACCACCACCTATATAAAGAAGTGGTCGTTTGCTGTTTTCTATCGTCTCAGTGGCTTTTTTTATCTGTTTTGTATTGCCCTTATATGTTGGCTTATACGTTGGTATGTTTATCTCATTTGGATACTCAAATTTAGCCACAGCTGCAGTAATATCCTTTGGTATATCGATATGCACGGGTCCTGGCCTACCGGTTCGTGCTATATAAAAGGCCTCTTTTAAAATTTTAGGTAACTCATCAATGCTTTTTACTAGATAATTATGTTTTACACAAGAGCGTGAGATGCCAACCGCATCAATCTCTTGGAATGCGTCCGTTCCTATCAGCGATGTCGCGACCTGTCCACTTATAAGCACTAACGGAATGCTATCAGAATAAGCTGTAGCTAATCCAGTTACGGCATTTGTAAAACCAGGTCCAGACGTAACAAAAGCCACGCCTACTTTACCACTAGCACGTGCATATCCATCCGCAGCATGAACTGCTGCTTGTTCGTGTCGTGTTAAAATGTGTGTAAAATAATCCTGCTTAAAAGTCTCATCGTAGATATTTAATGCTGCACCACCGGGATAGCCAAAAACCACATCTACGCCTTCTATTTTAAGTGCCTCGCTTATCATTTGCGAGCCATTTAACTCTTTCATAATACCTCTTATTTTGATAAATTTTGTTTGTATTATATCTTTAAAATTTTTAAAAGCAGATGATTTATACTATTTTATTGCCAAATTTAAAATGTATGTTAACTTTTTCAAATTTAGATTTAAAGATAAATTTATAAAGTAAAAATTATGAAATATCATGAGATATTTTTAAAATGGCCAAATTGCCTCCATTATACGCGTTCCCCACGGCTTTTTAGTAGATTTATCCACATCGCCCTCTGTCTTGTATAAAATTTTTGCGTCTGCGATATATTTTGAATCAATCTCATTCGTTTGTGAGATGTCGTAAGGACGTATGACACCACTTACTTGCATTATCTGTTTTTCACCATTTATTAGTAGCTCACGGTTACCCTCGATGAAGTAGTTACCATTATTTAAAATTTTAATTATTCTAGCTGATATAGTCGCAGTAAATCGCTCATTTCGCGTTGTTGTGCCACTTCCGCTAAATTTGTTTGATCCACCAGCACTAAAACCAATATCACCATATTTATTTAGTTGATTTGCGATAGTCGAAAATGGTGCTCCACCAGCTGTAAATACTCCACCGCCGAGTGAAGTTGTGCTATCTTTGCTCGTTGTTTTACTTCCTGTTGAATTTTGTGTCGCATTTTCTGAAATGACGATAGTTACGATATCATTGACGTTCATAGCTTTTCTATCTGAAAATAATGGATTGCTACCACGTCCATAAAGGCTTCCTGAATTACTAGTAGCATTTCCGTTGTTTTTAGACGGAAGCTGTTCTACATAAACAGGTGGTTTCATATCTATATGCGGATCAACACTTGGGGTGCAACCTGTGTAAAATATCGTAAAAACAAGAGACAAATAATATATAAATTTCATTGCAAACCTTAAAAATGTTTTGTCTTTATGGTAGAATTAAGCAAATAAAGTTCCAAAGGTGCAAAAATGAACGCTTGTTACATACTAAATGACAAAAATTTACCATTTTTAAAAGAGATTATATCAACAAAATTTAAAAAAGTAGCTATTTTTGATATAAATTTTAGCCAAATTGAGATAAATAAATTTATAAATGGCGATGAAAAGGCGGTTTTACTTGAATTAATAGATAATTTTGAAGAGATAAAAGCAAATTCTGACTTTGTTATAGTCGTTGGTTGCTGTGGCTTTAGCCTCTTTGGAGAGGGCGAATTAAACTTAAAAATAGCTAAAAATTTAAACTGTCCTATCTATGAAAATGAAAATTTAAAAGCACTAAAGACGATAAATAGGCACTCAAAACTTCTTATAACCAGCGATATAAATGAAATTTTATCAGTGAATCAAAATATCATAACGCCATATAAATTTGAGCGTTTACTTATCAATCGTGCTGCAAAAAACAAAAAAACTATCATCCTGCCTGAGAGCGATGATGAGCGAGTATTAAAAGCAACCGAGATATTACTCGCACAAGGTGCTGTGAATTTGGTACTTCTGGGCGTTAAAAATGAAATAGAAGATAAGGCTAGAAAACTTGGATTAAATTTAGACGGCATAAAGGTATTAGACCCCAAAAATAGCGAATATATAGATAAATTTGCCAAACAAATTTATGAGCTTAGAAAGCATAAGGGCTTAACTCAAAAAATAGCTGATAAACTAGCATATGATAAAATTTATTTTGCAACGATGATGATACACAATGGATATGCAGACGCGATGGTGAGTGGTGCGACTATGAGTACGGCAGATACGATACGTCCTGCACTTCAGATCATAAAAACAAAGCCAAATACAAAGATCGTTTCAGGGCTATTTTTTATAGCGTTAGATGAAGAAATTTTACTCTACGCTGACTGTGCCATAACGCCAAACCCAACCGCCGATGAGCTTGCAAGTATCGCTATAACGAGTGCCCAGACAGCAAAAGCCTTTGGTATCGAGCCACATGTAGCAATGCTAAGCTACTCAACCGCAGATAGCGGAAGCGGTATCGATGTAGATCTAATAAAATTAGCTGCCACAAAGGTGTGCGAGATTGACCCTAAGCTAAAAATAGCTGCTCCGATACAATACGACGCAGCAGTAGATCTAAGCGTAGCTACAAAAAAGATGCCAAACTCTGATGTTGCGGGAGTGGCAAATGTCTTTATATTCCCAAATTTAAACTGCGGAAATATCTGCTACAAAGCTGTCCAACGCAGTGCAAATGCCCTAGCAATAGGACCTGTGCTACAAGGACTTAATAAACCTATAAATGACTTAAGCAGAGGCTGCTTAGTCAGCGATATAGTAAATACTGCACTCATAAGTGCAATACAAGCAGGAGAGTAAATATGAAGATTTTAGTCTTAAACTCTGGAAGTAGCTCGATAAAATTTCAATTGTTTTTGATGGAGGAAAAAAAAAGTATAGCTAATGGTATAATCGAGCAAATCGGTGGCACAAAACCACGTGCTATGCTAAAAGCAAATGATAAAATTTATGAAAAAGCACAGGACATAAAAGATCATCACGATGGACTTGATGTGATGAATGAGTTGCTACGTGAGGCCGATATGATACATAATCTGAGCGAATTAGATGGTATTGGACACCGAGTCGTGCACGGCGGAGATAGCTTTTTTCACTCGATGATAGTCGATGAAAGCGTTATTAAAAAGATCGAGCAGATAAGTCCACTCGCACCACTTCATAATCCAGGCCACATTGCAGGTATGAAAAATGCAATGTCTAGTAGTGGCAATGTGCCACATGTAGTTGTTTTTGATACTGTTTTTCATCAAACTATGCCAGAATACGCTTATCGTTATGCATTACCTTACGATATATGCAACCAACATCATATAAGAAAATACGGCTTTCACGGCACTTCGCACAGATATGTTTGTAAACGTGCTGCGACACTTATGGATATAGAGTTTGATAAATTTAACGCCATTTCGCTACATCTTGGCAATGGTGCAAGTGTTTGTGCTGTACAAAATGGCAAAAGCATAGATACATCTATGGGCTTTAGTCCACTTGAAGGGCTAATAATGGGAACTAGAAGTGGTGACATGGATCCAGCTATTCTTGTTTATCTGCTAAATATCGGTGTTTTAAAATGGGATGAGATAGATACATTTTTAAATAAAAAGAGCGGACTATACGGTATTTGCGATTCAAGTGATATGCGTGATGTCGTCGCAAAAATGGCGAATGATGAACGTGCAAAACTAGCTTTTGATATGTTTTGTTACCGCGTTAAAAAATATATCGGCTCATATTATGCAGTGCTTAAACATGTTGATGCACTCATTTTTACAGGTGGTATCGGCGAAAATGCACCAAATACAAGGCAGAGAATTTGCGATGAATTAACACACCTTGGCATAAATATAAATCACGAACTAAATTTTAACAAAGATCGAAATGAACGATGTTTAGATGATAATAATGCACAGATAAAGACATTTGTAATACCAACAAATGAAGAGCTTGAGATAGCTCTTGAAACTCAACGTGTCATACAAGAGCAAAAAAGATAAAAAATTAATTAATTTAAATAGCTCTTTGATAGCGATAAAAGCATTGGTCTTTTATCGCTGATATATTAAAAAACGACAAATTCCACTCTAAGCGAGTGTTTTCTTAAGACTAGTGATTTTGCCTACTTTTTGCATATGAACTAGGTAGTTATACACGGTATATTAAAGATATTAACCAACAAGCTTTACACGTTACTAGACATAAATTACAAGTATGTTACTAAACACTTAAACAAAAGACCAGCTTTAGTGCAAAATATGCTAGAGCATTAAGATTTGCTGATGATTTCATATCATGCCCATTTTTTAGCAAATGGGCATGATAAAGCTTGTCAGAAAATGATTTTAATATTTCTGGTTTACAGCTTTGAAGTATTTTTGATATACTAAAAAAACTAAAATAAAGACTTGAAATATAGTATGTAGTATGTTTCAATTTTAAAGAAAATAAAAATCGCTTCAGTAAAATTTTTAATATTTGCAAAATATCTAAATAAGTAAAAATAAAATAATAAAGACGATACAAAACTACGATAAAATCACATAATTGTAGCTTTACTCGCTTTGCGTTGCGTTATGCTCCACATTTTTAAGCTCAGATGTTAGCTCGTTATAACGCAAAAGAGCGTTTTCATACACACCTACGCTTAGTTCATAGCCAGCCTCTTTTTTGAGTATATCACGTAGATCGACCACGTCAGAACAAGCATTTGCGTAGCCTAAATCACAGCTTTTCATAAGATAGTTTATACCTACATCAAAGTGAGATGCCTTAGTCGTATCCATCTCATCGCTAACTTGTCCATTTATATACATAAGACCCAATTCTTCGCAAGATAACTCATCTCTAGCCTCGCATCCTACCTCAAATATCTCATACGCAGCTTTAAAATTTTCAGAGCTTAGTGCGTCCACACCCTTATCAAAATCATCTATATCAAAGCTAAAAGTAGCTATACAAGTCGTTATAAAAAGTATAAATTTTCTCATCACATAAAGCTCGGTGCGTCATTTGAAAATAGTACAACATCTCCTGAGCGAGTGTGTAAGGCTAATATCTCTTGCATTTTTGTCTTATCCTTTAGTATCAAAACTTGTGGCTTTTTAATAAATTTTAAAAGTGCTTCTAAATTTAGTGAGCTGGTGATTATGACGATATCAAAGATCTCATTGATAACCTTACCGAGATTTTCATTTTCACTTGGCACACTCTCAACGATACCTGGAGTTACAAGCACCTTGCGACCACTATATGTAGCAACTAGCTCATAACTTGCACTCATTCCAGCAAAGTTGCCATTAAAGCTATCATCAATAATAAGCTTACCCATTGCCTCTATCTTTTGCAATCTATGCTCCACATTTTCTAGCCTTGCGAGTGAGCGTTTTATACTCTCATCGCTCACGCCTAAAAGTTTTGCCACTTTTATGCAAACAGCTAAATTTTCAGCATTAAATTTACCCAAAAGTGGTGAGTGGTAGCTAACGCCATCAAGCTCAAAGCTAAGTCCATCTAAATTTGCATTGATATTTTTTAAATTTGTATTATAAATTTGTATTTTTTCGCCCTGCTCTTTTAATGTCGTGCTATGCAAAAATGCCATTTCAAGACGATCTGAGCTTAGAGCTTCAAGCTTTGTGGCTCGTATATTTTCAATCGTTTTAAAATACTCAAGATGCTGAGCCCCTATCTCTCCAACGATAGCTATATGCGGTCTTAAAAACGCTGTGATCTCGGCTATATCGCCCTTTAATCTAGCCCCTGCTTCTGCGATATAGATTTGTGTTTGATTGTTTATATTTTCATTTATATCTTTGATGAGACCGACTAAAGTATTTACGCTACGTGGCGTTTTATGGCAGTTAAACTCATCTTTAAGTAGCTCATAAAGGAAGTTTTTAATACTAGTTTTACCAAAACTAGCTGTTATCATTACAATCTTAAGCTCATTTAAATTTACTAGTTTTTTCTCTGCTTTTAGCTTAAATTTTATCGCATTTAGTTTCTCATAAAGATGGCTAACAAAGAGTGAAACAACAATGACAACGAAAACATTTAAGCTTAAAATATTACTAATTTTAAAAGAAAATATAATCCCAAACAAAATCGCCAAGCTTAAAAATAAAAAATATCGTTTCACACGTGCGGTAAATACGAGCTTTTTATCAAGTTTTTTATGCCATAAAAACAAAGACGGCAGATAAGCAAAGTAAAAATATATAAAAAACCAGTATGATGTCGTGTAGTAAAGTACAAGTGGGACTATAAAGAAAAATACATGCCACGCAGGTCGTGTAAAGTGAAACAGTACACGTTTGATTTTGTATGAAAACCACTGAAAGCAAGTAATCGTATAAAAGGCGAGCGTGTAAGCAAATAGCACCGAACTAAGAGCAAAAAGTAGCTCGTTTAAATTCATCTTGCATCCTTAGTGTAGTCTAAACTTACACTATCTTTCAAAATGCAAACGCCATTTACGCTACTATCGTCACTTAAATCTTGACTTTGAAAAATGCTCTGCTCTATCATATCACTTATAAATTTAGCATGAAGTAAAAAGAAAAAATGATCGCCTTTAAGCGGATAAAATTTGCTATTTTTTATCATTTTATGAATGTTCTCGCCGCTTTTTAGTGGCGTAGCTCTGTCGCCATCACCCCAAAAAATAAGAGCATTACCAAAGAAGTTATAAAATTTATCGCTAAAATCCTCATCAACAACATTTTTAAGTGTTTCATACATCGTTTGGCTCATTCCAGCAACGTCTTTTGTCGCAAAAAGCTTATAAAATTTACCAAACCCCAAAGCCTTTAATGCCTTAAAAATGGCGATTTTAATACGTACGCTAAGCCGCTTTTTAGGCACAATGCCAGCTGTGCTTAAAAGAACTAAATTCTTAGGATTTAAAAGTGTTGCTACTTTACCACCAAAACTATGACCTATAATGATACTTGGGGGATTTTTAAGAGAATTTATAAAAATTTGCATTATATTAGCGTAATCATTTGTGTGAAGCGACTTATCAATGCTACTAGCACCAAATCCTGGCATATCAACATATATGTGAGCAAACTTGCTTAAATGTGAACTAAAAGCCTTTTTCATTAGCTCCTTATTTGCTCCCCAGCCGTGTAGAAAAAGCACAGCAATATCAGAGTTTGCGTTTAACATCTCGTAGCTTATGTTATACTCAAAGCCATTATAATTTATAAGCTTACTCGCCATTACTATCTCGCTTTTTAGCGGTATAAATCGCCTCTAAAACACCCACTGCTTCACACAAACGCTCATACTCTGACATGTTTAAAAGCACGGCTTCAAATTTGTTATTTTTAACTATAACCGCACGTTTTGACTCTGCTTTGCTTATCTTTCCAAGTATAGCACTAAAGTTACGCACAACCTCGGTCGCGGTATAAATTTCATCTTTACTAAATGTAGTCATCTTGCTTCTTTACATAAAATTTTATGTAAAATTATCATAATTTTGTTTATATTTGGCTAAAATTTATTTTAACCTTTGATTTTAGCACCACCCTTGATACTTGTAATAGAGTTTATAAATTTATAATCTATCTTTATATCTCTCTGTCTTGGTAATGAGTGAGCAAGTGTATCTAAGGCTACCGCAAAATCCTCAAATAGGTAGTTTGCAAGGCTACCTGGATTTGGATTGATCTCGTTTAGATAAACTTCATCATCTATCACGAAAAAATCACATCTTATCAAAGCTCCATCAAATCCACAAGCATAAATTTGCTCAAAAGAATTTTTAAGTTTTATCTCAAGCTGCTCTGAAATTTCAGCCTTTGCGACCTTATTTTCGTTTGAAAAGCTAAGATATTTTTGCTCATAGTCTAAAAATTCTCTTTTCTTTGGCTCTTCAATCATAGAAAATTTAATACTGCCATTTATCGCATATCCTGCAAGGTTGTATTCCTTTACGCCCTGAATAAATGGTTCAACAAGCACTTCATTGTCAAACTCAAAAGCCACATCTTGAGCGTATTCTAGCTCACTCTCATCTTTAACAACACCCACGCCTATGGAGCTACCAAGCCTAACTGGCTTTAGTATTATAGGGTATTTTAGCGTTGGTAAAACTCCACGTTTTATAATCTCATACTCTAGTGTCTTTACTCCTGCTTTTTGAGCTAAAAGCTTAGTTAGCTCTTTATTATAGCTCATTACACTAGCCTCAAGGCGAGGTCCTATGTAGCTAATGTCATAAAAATCAAAAAGTGCTGCCATCTTGCCATCTTCGCCATCTGCTCCGTGTATTAAATTTATAAATACACTAACATCAAGCTTTTTATTCCCAAATATACCACTAGTGTAAAATCCACCATTTGCAAGGCTTAGTTTTTTACTCTTTTTATATTTACCCGAACTAAAAAAATTTACCCGCATATCACTCTTATCAATGAGATAAAACTCACGCTCTTTATCGCAAAATATATAAGCCATATCATGATTTAACACGTTTTTTAGCACTATGGCACTCACTATACTTATCTCATGTTCAAAGCTCTTTGCTCCAAAAACTATACCAAATTTCATATTTTTACCTTTTAAATTTATAAATTAAACAAGCTTCTTAAGTGCTTCTTTGACTAGCTCACTTGTGTTTGTACTTTTGCACTCTGATAGCACTTTACCTATCTTATCACGTTTAAATCCAAGTGCTTCAAGTGCAAGAAGTGCTTCATTTTGGTAACTTGGCACACTCTCATCGGTTATTAACTTAGCATCGCTTAGCTCTGCGATTATACGTCTTGCTGTTTTTATGCCGATACCTGGCACACTCTTTAATACGTCTGCATCACCGTTTAAGATAGCACTTGTAAAAGCGTTTGGCAAAAGGCTTGAACATATAGCCATCGCTGTACTTGCCCCTATACCATTTAGCTTTATAAGCATCTCAAACATCCGCTGTTCGCTAACATCTAAAAAGCCGTATAATAAATTTGCATCTTCTCGTATGATCTGCGTTGTGTTTAGCTCTACTTTCTCGCCAATACTAAGTTTAGCCGAGCAAAAAAGCGAGATGCTAAGTCCATAGCTAACGCCACCAGCAGTTTTTAGCACGACAAATGCTGGCTCTTTCTTAGTTATTACACCTTCTATCGCTTTTATCATTAAAATTTCCTGATTTATATATCTAGATCATCAAATTTATTTGATTTTTTGACCCTATATTCAAAGTTTCCATCACGTTTTTCGATCTTATTAAGGCTTATGACGTGAGCCAATTCATTCTGTTTTGTCAGATACGTGATATTTTGTGGCGGATCAACTAGAACAAATTTTATCTCATTTAGATCAAGCCACGCACCACGATTTACTACTTTGGCAGAGAAAATTCCATTTTGCATTACGCCAAGTTCAACACGCAAATCTAACAAACGTCTTTTTTTATCTTTAAATTCGTTTAAGAGTGCATTATATTCATTGACTAGTTCTTGATACTCTTTGAGCTTTTTTAAAAACGTTACAGGAGGTATAACCTTGGCTTGTTTTAACTCTTCGATCTTCTCTTTTATCGTGTATATTGAGTTTTTGTTTTCATCGATGATTATCTTTTTGCTCTCTATAAGCTTTGGAATTCGTTTTATTTCCTCTCTTAACTCATCGATCTTTGTTATTTGATTATCTATATCGCAAGATCTATCTTTCATCTTACTAGCATCGATGATAAAGCGGTTACTAGTTCCTTTTAACATCCTTACATCGATAAGATGAGCAGCGGTTAAAGTGCAGTTTGAGCCGAGTGTATCGATATGTATATTTTCAGCAGTGATTGAGCCCCCAACTACGCTTTTTATCTTTACACTTTTTGCTAAAACACTTCCACCTTCAAGTCTATCTATCGTTACATCATCAGCTTCAACGTATCCAATATGTATGGCGATATCAGCATTTTTAGCATAAATTTTAGCCTTTGCGTGAGTTTGACCACCTATCACTACTTTATTGGCTCTAATAACCGCATTTGGTCCGATGATACCACGCACTTGGACTTCATCAGCCTCCACCACTACACCTGCACCAACTGCATCCTTGATAAAGTCAGTTTCTTTTACAACAAGCGTTACATTTGTATCTGTTCCAGCCTGTATCGACCCGGTAGTCTTAAAATTTACCTCATCTACCTCAAGTCTTTCAGCTATATCATAAACACCACCATTTTCTACGACATAGCCAGCTTTAAGGGCTATAAATTTTACACCGTATTCATCCTCAATGCGATTTATATTTTCGCTTATCACAATCTCTGGTGCGTCATTTTGACTAGGTTCATTAACCTGTATAAATTTCCCCCTTACATCGCGTCCGTTACGTCCTTCTTTTGGATTTATCTGCTCGATGATAATCTCATTTGCCGCAACGCCAAGTAAAAACCCACGAGAAGCGTAGTCTATACGATTGCTATCACTAAAACCATCAAGTTTGCTTTTATAATGATAAATTGTCTTTGCATCTATAGGCTTTACTGGTGCAACTGCTCCAACTATCATAAATGTATAGTCATCATCTATCTCATCTTTTAGTCTAAGTCTGGTTGTGATTTTTGTCAGCTCTTCCTTTGTATCACCCATTCTTATACCGATTAAAATTTGTGCTTTCATAAGCTGTTTGGCTATATATTCAAACATAAACTGCTCATAGTTTGGCACATATTTGCACTCTTTGCTTTTATGTACTGTTGCGATGACTTTTGTTAGTGAGTTGTTTATACCTATGCTTATTTTAGGGAGTTTTGGCATTTTATTTAGCCTGGTGTCATAAAACTCCACGTGATAACTCTGCTCTATTTTAAGCTCCGGATCTAGGTAAAACTCATTGTCATAAAATATATCAAGATCACTTTGCCTGACAAACACTGGCTCGGTATTTTTAGCATTTGTATATGTCGTAAGGATATTTTGTATCCTAAAATCGATAAATTCTCTTTCCACACCATACTGTTGCGAAAGCTCTTTTATGTTTGCGTATGGGACATTTGTATCCATCTGTATTGGTGCTAAATATCCATCTTGTATCTGTATTGTATCACTCAAATTTAATCCAAAAATTTTAAAATTTATTCGCTATTATCTCAAAAAATATATTAAATTTCGGTTATGTGTTATTTAAACCTTTTTTTGTTAATATTTGCAGATTTAAATTTATATTAAAAATTTAAATTTATTTAGGTAGGTTTATGTTTATAAAAGGATTTTTTTCAAACTCAGTTGGTATACTCATTTCTCGTATTTTTGGGCTTATGCGTGACCTACTCACTGCAACCGTGCTTGGTGCTGGAGTATTTAGTGATATATTTTTCATAGCCTTTAAGATACCAAATTTATTCAGGCGTATCTTTGGCGAAGGAGCTTTTACACAAGCATTTTTACCAAATTTTACAAAGACAGCTAAAAAGGCTGTTTTTAGTGCTGACATTTTTTTGAAATTTCTACTTTTTATTGGTATTTTAACACTTTTAATAAATTTATTTACACCTCAGTTTATCCGCATAATCGCAAGTGGTTTGGATGATACGGCGATTGCAAACGCTACACCTTTGGTGCAGATAAATTTTTACTACCTAGCACTCATTTATATTGTTACATTTTTAGGCTCACTGCTTCAATACCGCGGACATTTTGCAACAACGGCGTTTTCAACCGCTTTACTAAATTTAGCCATGATACTCGCTCTGCTCCTTGCACGTGGCAAAGATGAGCAAACGGTGGCGTATTATCTTAGTTTTGGCGTTGTAATGGGTGGCATTTTGCAAGTTTTAGCTCACATTATCGCTTTAAAATTTAATAACTTAAATAGGCTATTTTACGGCGGTTTAAACGGCTATATAAAAGGTAAAAGAACAAATTTAAAAGGTTTTTTTACAAATTTTTATCACGGACTGCTAGGCAGTTCAGCTATGCAAATCTCAGCCTTTATAGACACGTGGTTGGCTAGTTTTTTAGTAAGTGGAAGCATAAGTTATATGTTTTATGCAAACCGCATATCTCAGCTCCCACTTGCGATATTTGCTATTGCTCTCTCTCAAGCACTCTTTCCTAAAATCACACGACTTTTAAAAGCAAATGATGAAGTAAACGCCTTAGTCTGGACTAAAAAGAGCTTTTATATACTACTTACTGCTTTGCTTGGTGCAACGGCTGGTGGCATAATTTTAGCTGAGCCTATCATATGGTTGCTATTTGAGCGTGGAAATTTTGACAGAGCTGATACATTAGAGTGTGCCAAAGTATTAATCGCTTATATGATAGGATTAGTGCCATTTGGATTGGCTAAAATTTTCTCACTTTGGCTATATGCAAAAATGCAGCAAAAAATGGCTGCACGTATCTCGCTGATATGTTTAGGAATAAATTTAATTCTCGCAATTATACTTATGCAGCCATTTGGTGCATCTGGACTTGCATTAGCTAGTTCGCTTGGTGGCTTTTTGCAACTCGTCCTTTATATAAAAGCTTTTGGCTTTGGGCGATTTTTAGGTATAATTGAAGCTAAAAAATTTATTATTATCACGTTCGCATTGGCTATTTTGTGCGGTATTTTGATATATTTAAAGGATATTTTATATGCAAATTTATGATAGTGTAAAAAAGCAAAAGCTTACATTTGAACCAATTGTGCCGGGCCAAGTCAGCATATATCTTTGCGGACCGACAGTCTATGATGATGCACATTTAGGGCACGCAAAGTCAGCCATCAGCTTTGATATGTTTCGCCGTGTCTTTGTAGAGCTTGGATATAAGGTTAAATTTGTTAGAAACTATACAGATATTGATGATAAAATTTTAAAAAAGATGGAAGAGACAGGAAAAACACTAATTGAGATAACACAACAATATATCGAAAGTTATGAGCGTGATATGAGTGCTTTAAACGTGCTTGATCCAGATATAAAACCAAAGGCGACTGAGTGTATAGATGCTATAATTGAGTATATTTTAAGTCTTAAAAAACAGGGCGTAGTATATGATACAAATGATGGAATTTATTTTGATACAAGCAAAGATAGCAAGTATCTAAGTTTAAGTGGCAAAAGCCAGAGTGACGAAAATATCGCTCGTGTGCAAAGTAGCGATGAGAAGCGAAATGAAAAGGATTTTGTGCTATGGAAATTTGATAAGAAGTGGTATGATAGTCCATTTGGCAAGGGGCGACCGGGTTGGCATACAGAGTGCGTTGCTATGATAAAGAAACACTTTTTAAATAGTGATAAATTTAAGATAGACATACACGCAGGAGGTATTGACCTACTCTTTCCACACCATGAAAATGAAGCGGCACAATGCAGGTGTGCTGAGGGGAAGATGTTAGCAAAATATTGGCTACACAACGGCTTTATAAAAGTAAATAACGAAAAGATGAGTAAAAGTCTTGGTAATAGTTTTTTTATCAAAGATGCACTAAACTCGGTGCAAGGCGAAGTTTTGCGATTTTATCTGTTAAGTAGCCATTATAGAGCCCATTTTAACTACTCCGATGAAGATCTAGCAGTGGCAAAAAGACGACTTGATAAGTTTTACCGCCTCAAAAAACGTCTTTTGGATGTGAAAGAGAGTATAGCAGATAATAAATTTAAAAACGAATTACTTGAAGCATTAAGCGATGATTTAAATACCTCAAAAGCCCTAGCCGTGCTTGATGAGTTTATCAAAAATGCAAATGAAAGCCTTGATGCAAACGCTAAAGACAAGGCATTAAAACAGAGCATTGTCGCTGGATTAAATCTCGCTTCAAGGCTCTTTGGGGTGGGTGAATATGATAGCTTCGAGTATTTTCAGTTTGGTGTAGATGAAGTACAAAAAACCAAAATTCAAGCACTTTTAGACGAACGAAGCGAGGCTAAAAAACAGAAAAATTTCGCTAAAGCAGATCAGATACGCACTACTTTAAATACACAAGGAATTGAGATAATGGATACACCAAACGGCACGATGTGGGAGAAGTTATGAGCGAATATCCGCAAATTAAAAACGATAAGATAGGCCTAAAAACTCAAAATTTAGGCTTAAAGGGCGTTTTAAAGCGATTTGTCCCATTTTTTAAAGACTATATACCACAATTTATTATAGTTATAATCGGTATGCTTTTAGCTAGTGGTGGGACAGCTGGGACGGCGTATCTAGTTGAGCCGGTGTTAAATAAAATTTTCGTTGAGAAAAACGAGACGCTTTTATATATTTTGCCTTACGCTATCGTTATAATATACGTTTTAAAGGGGCTTGGCACGTTTTTACAGGCGTACTTTACAGCATACATTGGACAGGATACGATCAGGCGATTTCGTGAAGATATGCTTAAAAATTTACTGAATTTAGATATGAAATTTTTCAATGAATTTCGCACAGGTGAGCTGATAAGTCGTAGCATAAATGACATAGAACGCATTCGTTCAATTGTCTCAAATATGATACCAGAACTAGTGCGTGAAGCGATAACTATTGTAGCATTACTAGGCGTTGTCATATACCAAAGTCCAAAACTCGCATTTTTCGCACTTGTTATCATGCCAATAGCTATTTATCCAATCTCGCGACTTGCCAAAAAAATAAAAAAAATTTCACGTCAATCACAAGAAAAAACGTCCGATATAACATCTGTTTTGAGTGAAATTTTTACAAATATTGAGATAATAAAGGCAAATAATGCCCAGCAATACGAGCACGAACGCTTTGTTGGAGAAAATAATAAATTTTTTAGGCTAAATTTAAAAAATACAAAAATAGAACAACTCATAAGCCCTTTAATGGAGAGTATCGGCTCACTCGGAGTAGCAGCGGTTATCATTATAGGTGGCAAAGAGGTTATTGATGACAGTATGAGTATGGGGGCGTTTTTCTCATTTTTAACGGCACTCTTTATGCTCTACACTCCACTAAAACGAGTCGTAAATATATACAGTCGTATGCAAGATGCGGTAGCAGCAAGTGAGCGGACATTTGCAATAATGGATATGCAAAGTGAGATAATAAGCGGTAAAAATGAGTTAAAAGAGACAATAGATTTAATAGAATTTAAAAATGTTAGATTAAATTACGATGATAAAAAAGATGTATTAAAGGGGGTAAATTTAAAAGCTCACAAATCCCAGCTTATCGCACTTGTAGGCTCAAGCGGTGGTGGCAAAAGCTCAATGATGAATTTGCTTATGAGATTTTACGATGTTAGTGATGGTAAAATAGAGATAAATGGCATAAATTTAAAAGACTTTACGCTTAGTTCTTTACGCCAAAACATCGGACTTGTAACGCAACGAGTTTATATATTTAACGATACAATCGCCAAAAACGTAGCCTATGGGCGTGAATATAGTGAAGAAGCGGTCATAAAAGCCTTAAAAATGGCAAATGGCTATGAGTTTATAACTTCTCTTAAATACGGTATAAATAGTGTTTTAAACGAGTTTGGTACAAATCTTTCAGGCGGACAAAGGCAACGCATAGCCATCGCTAGAGCATTATACTCAGACCCACAAATTTTAATCTTTGATGAAGCGACATCAGCACTTGATAATGAGAGCGAGAAGCAGATCTCACAAGCGATTGAGAGTCTTCGCAAAGATAAGATCATATTTGTCATCGCTCACCGCCTAAGCACCGTACAAAATGCTGATAAAATAGCGGTTTTAAGCGGTGGAGAGATAGTTGGATTTGACAGTGACGAAAATCTTGAAAAAAATTGTGAAATTTATGCAAAGCTTAAAGGTAAAGCATTAGTTTAAGGCGATTTTTGATACAATTACGCAAAATTTTATATACAAAAAAGGGTTTATTAATGTTTGATTATGAGACGCTAAAAAAGATATTTTTTAAGTTTGACCCTGAAACAGCACATAAAATCGCAGAGATTGGTATGGCTGGAATTAATAAAATAATGCCAGGCAGTCTCAGCTTTGTCGCAAACAAATGCGTGATAAACGATGCGAAACTTCAGCAAAATATCCTTGGTGGAATATATAACAACCCAGTTGGCATAGGTGGCGGCTTTGATAAAAATGCTACAATGATACCATTTATGACCGCTTTGGGCTTTGGGCACCTTGAGTTTGGGACTTTTACGCCAAAACCACAAAATGGTAACGAAAAGCCACGACTTTTTAGACTCATTGACGAAGAAAGCATCCAAAATGCGATGGGGTTTAACAACGAAGGTAGCGTAAAAATCAAATCTCGCGTGAGTAAAATCTATCCATATGTCGTGCCACTTTGGGCAAATATCGGCAAAAATAAGCTCACTCCAAATGAGAACGCTATAGATGATTACGAAAGTTTAGTGCGTGATTTTAGCGATATTTGTGATGTATTTGTAATAAATTTATCATCGCCAAACACGCCAAATTTAAGAGATCTACAACAAAACGAGTTTATAACTGAACTTTTTGGGCGAATAAAACCGCTTACAAAAAAACCTATTTTGCTTAAAATTGCTCCTGATATGTCACATAAAAATGCCATAGAAATTTGCTCTTGTGCCATAAATAGTGGAGCTAGTGGCGTGATAGTTAATAATACAAGTGTTGATTACTCACTATCTCACTCATCAAATTTGCAAAGCTTTGGTGGGCTAAGTGGCAATGTCATAAAACAAAGATCACGTGAACTATTTAAGGCAGTAGCAGATGAGCTATACGGCAAGACAGTACTTGTAACTTGTGGCGGTATAAATAGTGGAGAAGAGGCGTATGAGCGTATAAAAATGGGTGCAAATTTGGTGCAAATTTTTACGAGCTTTATATTCAAAGGACCAGGTATCACACGTGATATAAATTTAAAAATTTTAGAGCTTATGCAACGTGATGGATACACAAATATCAGTGAAGCAATTGGTGCAAACATAAAAAAATAAAAGGCAAAAAGTTGATAAAATTTAATAAAACTAAACTTAAAAATGGGCTTGAAATTTATCATATACCAGTAAATAAAGGCTCAAAAGTCATTAGCGTTGATGTATTTTATAAAGTCGGTTCACGTAATGAGACGATGGGCAAAAGTGGAATCGCACATATGCTAGAACATCTAAATTTTAAATCAAGCAAAAACTTAAAAGCTGGTGAGTTTGATAGGATAACAAAGGGCTTTGGTGGACTAAATAACGCAAGTACAGGCTTTGACTATACTCATTATTTCATAAAATGTTCTAATAAAAATTTAGAAAAATCGCTCGAGCTTTTTGCTGAGCTTATGGCAAATTTAAGTTTAAAAGATAAGGAATTTCAGCCTGAACGAGACGTAGTGTATGAGGAGCGTAGATGGCGGACAGATAACAATCCAATGGGGTATTTGTATTTTAGGCTTTACAACCATGCATTTATCTATCATCCATATCATTGGACGCCAATTGGTTTTACAAAGGACATTGAAAATTGGAGTATTGAGGATATTAAAGAGTTCCATGCCAGTTTTTATCAACCACAAAATGCTATTTTGATAATCAGTGGCGATGTCAGTAAAAAAGAGGCATTTGAACTAGCAAAAGATAAATTTAAAGAGATAAAAAATAGCAAGAAAGTGCCTAAACCGCATTGCATTGAGCCAAAACAAGACGGTGAAAAAAGAGTTATCATAAACAAAGATAGCCAAACACAGATGGTAGCCATAGCATATAAAATTCCGCCATTTGATCACGATGACCAAGTAGGACTAAATGCATTAAGCGAGTATCTAGCAAATGGCAAAAGCTCTATTTTGCAACAAGTTTTGATAGATAAATTACAACTTGTTAGTCAAATTTATGCTTATAACATGCCAAGCATTGATGAAAATTTATTTATCTTTTTGGCAGAGTGCAACCCTGGTGTGGCAGCAGAAGATGTTGAAAAGCAAATACATAAGATAATAGATAGTATAAAAAGTGAGCCAATTAGCGATGATGACATAACAAAGGTTAAAAATTTAATAAAAACTGACTTTATTTACTCATTTGATAGTGCCTCACGTGTAGCAAATTTATATGGTAGCTATCTTGCACGTGGTAGCATAGAGCCACTATTTAAATTTGAGAAAAATATAGATACAATAGACGCAAAAATGCTTCAAAAAATGGCTAAAAAATACTTTATAAAAGCTCATCAAACAACAATCATACTAAGAAAGGAAGAGGCTTGAAAACGATAATGCAAGGTGCGATGACAGCACTCATTACACCGATAAAAAATAATAAGCTTGATGAAACAACATTTCAAAAACTAATAAAAAGACAGATAAAAAATGGTATAGACGTAGTAATACCAGTAGGCACGACTGGCGAGAGTGCGACACTAACACACGATGAGCATAGAGTATGCATAGAAATAGCTGTGGATACTTGCAAAGGCACAGGCGTAAAAGTAGTCGCAGGAGCTGGTAGCAATGCTACTCACGAGGCTATTGGTCTTGCTAAATTTGCCGAGGCAAACGGAGCTGATGGTATATTATCAGTCGCACCATATTATAATAAACCAACGCAAGAAGGATTGTATCAGCACTACAAGGCGATTTCAGAGAGTGTCAATATCCCGGTGATACTTTATAATGTCCCAGGCCGCACAAGCTCAGATATACTGCCTACCACAGTTTTTAGACTTTTTAAGGATTGCAAAAACATCATAGGTATTAAAGAAGCAACTGGCAATATAGACCGTTGTGTAGATCTACTCGCTCACGAGCCCAATCTAATCGTCATAAGTGGTGAAGATGCGATAAACTATCCTATACTTTCAAATGGCGGTAAAGGCGTAATATCTGTCACATCAAATT
This sequence comes from Campylobacter anatolicus, assembly GCF_018145655.1. Taxonomy (NCBI): domain Bacteria; kingdom Pseudomonadati; phylum Campylobacterota; class Epsilonproteobacteria; order Campylobacterales; family Campylobacteraceae; genus Campylobacter; species Campylobacter anatolicus. The sequence continues at coordinate 75,462 of NZ_JAGSSY010000003.1, read as the reverse complement.
TACTGCCTGATAAAATAGCCAAGCTAACACACCTTGCTCTAAAAAATGAATTTATAAAAGCAAAGGCGATAAACGATGAGCTTTATGCGATAAATAAAATTCTCTTTTGCGAGAGCAATCCAATACCCATAAAAGCGGCGATGCATATTGCGGGACTGTTACCAACTCTTGAGTATCGACTACCACTATGCAACCCAAGTAACGAGAATTTAACAAAGATAGAACAAACTATGAAATTATACGAAATAAAAGGATTTTAATGGATAAAAACAACGAATTTTTAGGTAAAACTTTAGTCATAAGTGGTGGCACACGTGGCATAGGTCGTGCCATAGTCGAGGAGTTTGCAACAGCCGGTGCAAATATAGCTTTCACATATAATTCAAATGAGGAGCTTGCAAAGGCTCAAGCAGCAGAATTAGAGATTAAATTTAATATAAAAGCAAGAGCTTATGCACTAAATATCCTTGAACCAGAAAATTATAAAGAGCTTTTTTTACAGATTGACGCAGATTTTGACAGAGTTGATTTTTTCATCTCAAATGCTATAATCTCAGGTCGTGCAGTTGCTGGTGGATACACTAAATTTATGAAGCTAAAACCACGTGGCATAAATAATATATTTACCGCAACTGTAAATGCTTTCGTAGTCGGCTCACAAGAGGCAGCTAAACGTATGGAAAAAGTCGGTGGTGGCTCTATCATCTCACTTAGCTCAACTGGCAACCTTGTTTATATAGAAAACTATGCTGGGCACGGAACAGCAAAAGCAGCTGTTGAGGCGATGGTAAGATATGCGGCCACCGAACTTGGTGAGAAAAACATCCGCGTCAATGTCGTAAGTGGTGGACCGATAGATACAGATGCTCTAAGGGCATTTACAAACTATGAAGAGGTACGTAATATGACAGCAAAGCTAAGTCCACTTAACCGCATGGGACAACCCGCAGACTTAGCCGGAGCATGTCTATTTCTATGTTCTAGTAAGGCATCTTGGGTTACAGGACACTCATTTATAATAGACGGCGGAACAACATTTAAATGATAAATTTACCAAATGCCTTAGCATTTTTTAGAATTTTACTAGCACCGCTTATGTTTTATGTGCTTATAAATGCACATACACACCTTGTAAGCGTCCATATAAGCTGGATAAACTACTTTGCAGGGCTGATTTTTGTTATCGCAAGCGTAACTGATTTTTTTGATGGATACATTGCAAGAACTTGGAATCAAAAGACAAAATTAGGTGAGATACTTGACCCACTAGCCGATAAGATGCTAATATTAGCAGCATTTTTAGGGCTTATGATGATAAATAGGGCTAATCCTTGGGCTGTGTATCTTATCCTTGTACGTGAGTTTTTTATAACTGGTTTTCGTGTAGTTATCGCAAGTGAGGGGTTAAATTTAAGTGCCTCTATGGCTGGTAAAGTAAAAACTGTATTTCAGATGATAGCCATCGGTTGGCTTATAATGCAGTGGATGTGGGCAGATCTTTTACTTTGGATAGCAGTTATACTTACGCTGTATTCGGGATTTGAGTATATCTATGCATTTATTAAAAAACAAGCAAAGGGTTAAGCGTGAAAGGATTGCTTTTTACTATTGCTCTACTCTTGCTTGGACTTTGGGCTTATTCATTTTACTTTTTAGCAACCATTTTTGCGATTAGCTTTTTAATATTTTTTCACGAGTTAGGACATTTTTTAGTAGCTCGTTTATTTGGCGTAGCTGTCAATACATTTAGTATAGGTTTTGGCGAAAAAATTTATAAAAAGCGTATCGGAGCGACTGAGTACTGCCTAAGTGCCATACCACTTGGCGGATACGTACAACTAAAAGGACAAGATGATGCTGATCCAAGTGAAAAAAACTACGATAAAGATAGCTACAATACAATTAAACCACTTGGGCGGATATTTATACTATTTGCTGGCCCATTTTTTAACTTTATATTGGCATTTTTACTCTACATTACGCTTGGTTTTATAGGCGTTGATAAACTAGCACCAAATGTAGGGCGAGTGGCTGAAAATTCAGCAGGAGCGATAGCAGGGATAATCAAAGATGATAAAATTTTAAGCATAAATGGCAAGAGTATTAGACAATGGGATGAGATAAGCAAATGTGTAAGCACTGAGCCACTTACTCTAGAGATAGAGCGAGACGGCAAAGTCTTAACACTAACACTTACCCCACTCATTGGCACAACTCGTAACATCTTTAACGAAGAGATTAGTCGCCCACTCATAGGTATATCACCAAGCGGTAAGACAATAAAGCTTACCTACAATGGTTTTGATACTTTTAAATTTGCTTGGGATGAAACAGTGGAGGCTTCAAGGCTGATATTTAAAAGCTTTTCAAAACTCATAAATGGCTCGGTACCACTCAAAGATGTTGGTGGTATCGTGCAAATGGCTGATATAACATCAAAGGCAGCTCAGGTAAGCCTACCGGTATTGCTCATCATAGTCGCACTCATATCTGTAAATTTAGGTGTTTTAAATTTATTACCTATACCTGCACTTGATGGCGGACACATATTATTTAATCTTTATGAGCTAATGTCTGGCCGCAAGATCAATGAACGTGTATATGTAGGTCTGACATATTGTGGCTGGGTGATACTACTTGGGCTAATGGGTCTTGGGCTATACAACGATGTTGTGAGACTTAGTGGAGTGACTCAGTGATAAATTTGGCTAAATTTTTAGATGAAATTTATAAGTTAAATAGTGATATAGTACTAGTTGCCGTCAGCAAATATGTCTCAAGCGATGATGTGCGTTTCCTACATTCCCAAGGTCAACTCATATATGGCGAAAATAGAGTGCAAGAGATAGCCAAAAAGCAAATTGAGCTATCTGATATCACTGATATAAAGTGGCATATGATAGGACGGCTTCAGAGCAATAAGATAAATCAGCTCATTAGCCTACGCCCTACTCTGTGGCAGAGTTGCGATAGTTTTGAGCGAGCATATGAAGTAAATAAAAGGCTTGATTACAAACTCGATACCCTGCTTCAAATTAACTCAGCCAATGAAGATAGCAAACAAGGTGTTTCACCGCAAAATGCAGTCGAAATTTACGAACTTATTCAAAACGAGTGTAAAAATATAAATTTAAAAGGCATAATGAGTATAGGAGCTCACAGTGATGATATGCGTGAAGTGCAAAAAAGTTTTGAGCTAAGCTACAAAATTTATGAAACGCTAAAACCACAAGGTGCGAGTATCTGCTCTATGGGTATGAGTAGCGACTATAAACTAGCTATAAAATGTGGTTCAAATATGATACGAATTGGAAGTTTATTATTTAAGTAATGGTGCCCGAAGTCGGACTTGAACCGACACAAGGTTACCCTTACTAGATTTTGAGTCTAGCGCGTCTACCAGTTTCACCACTCGGGCATTAAATTTATATAAAAAGCCCTTATATAAGGGCTTAGGATTATTTCTTCTTACTTTTTTTAGTTGCTGAAGTAGCTACTGCGTCTTTAAGTTTTTTACCAACTTTAAATTTAACAGCTTTACTTGCTGGAACATCGATAACTTTCTTAGTTCCTGGAACTCTTGCTTTTCTAGCAGCACGATCAGCTGTGCTGAATGTGCCAAATCCTATAAAGCTTACTGAATCACCCTTCTCTAATAGAGTAGTGATAGCTTCTAAAGTAGCATCAACAGCCTTTAAAGTATCTTTTTTTGAAAGACCAGCCTTGTCGGCAACAGCCTGAATAAATTCAGCTTTTTTCATAGTTCATCCTTTTAAGAAGTTGTAATATCGCAATTTTACAATCTTTTTTCAAAAAAAACAATAGTTTTAAGCCTAAAATTCGAACTTTTTAAAATTTTTTTTGCAAAAAAGTGCGATTTTTTAGCCTTTTTAGTCATAAATTTCAAATAAAAGCTCGTTTTTTACACTATCTTTTTATATTTATAAGCTTCAAATTTTTAAGATCAAGTCTTATAAACTTATTTTTAACTTTTATATCATTTATTTTTATTTGTCTTAAGCATTACTACGACAAGCTTTAAAAAATAACAAAAAGTGGCAAATTTATGCTGGAAAACGAACTCTTATAACCATTAAAATAAGCTAAACCATAAAAGGAGAGAAAAATGGCAATAACTTCAACGGGGTATCAAGCCCCTGCAACAAAAAAGAGTGGAGTTAAAACTCTTAATATATGATAATAGGGCCAGATGAGACCATTTTGCTTAGCTTACTTCAATGTAAAGAGCTATAGCACTCTTGGCTAACTGATACACTTGCAGCATCAAAGAAAAACGCACAGCTTGAAATAAATGATTTTGATGATACTCAAAAAAGCCACAAAACATACTAAATTTAGATAGTGTTGCTCTGTGTATCGATTGTAATAAAATACATAATCTATATAAAAATTTAAAAATTAAATTTATGAAAACTTATATCTTACTCTTATGATTTTAGAAAGGAGCTATAATGAAAAAACTAATTTTTACATTAGTTTCACTTATTTCATTTGACTTACTTAGCCTAAATGAAGTTGATATTTCGGTAAAGATATCAAACAACCCAAGCTATAACTAACCTTTATGATAAATAGTAGGCAAAGACGATGATTGCGGACTACGCAAACTTATCTACATCAAAGGTGGAAAAGTCAGCGATAAACTAAACGGCGAGGTGCTACCATATGGCATAAATAGCCAAGTAATTCGCCCAGATGGGTTAACTGAGCTAACTTGCACGATACGCTATAAAGCTTGATGATAGTGCTCAAATTTATATAAAAAACAGCGGTATGAGACATATCAGCGATCCAGATATAGCAAAAGAGGCAGCTAAAGGCAAGATCGTCGATCCAAAATACGTATATTTCGCAACAGTTACTAAATTTGAAACCTACAATCCAAGGTGCAAATGGATGGAGAGCAATATTTGTCTGCTATGAGACAAGGCTCCCTGATAAAGTTTTATTAAATTTCTACGAAGTTAAATAAATTTAAAATTTGACAGAATAGCTATTAGCTCATCTCAAGTCGCATAAGCATCATATCTTCGCCATCTATTACCACAAGATCGCTACTACCACACTTCGGACAGATAAACTCATTTTTATTTAGCTCGTTTTGCTTACCGCATTCGTTGCATTTTATAACTATATTTTGCACTTCAATGATTAGCTCTGACTCCTCACAAATACTCTCAGCCTTACAAACATCAAAGGCATTTTGCAAATAGTGTGCTTCAACACCACTTAGTCGCCCTATTTTGATGAAAATTTTACTTATTTTACTCGCATTTTGCTTTTTAGCGTTATCTTCGCAAAGTGTTAGTAGACTTTGAGCGATGCTTAACTCGTGCATGCTAGCCTTTCCATTTATAAATTTAGCAAATTCGTGGGAGCAACTCGCCCTTTGGTGGCTCTAAAAATCGCTTTGAACCGTAGGCATTTTGTATTATCACTCGCCCTCTTTTCTCGCTCATAACTTCGCCTATCACAGCTGCATTTGTATCAAATTTATGCAAAATTTCAAGTGCTTTTACCTCATCAGCTTCATCAACTGCAAGAACGAAAGTGCCTTCATTTGCTAGTTCATATGGTTCAAATCCAAACAGTTCACATACACCCAGAACTTCGTCGCTGACTTTGATGTTCTCTTCCCTTACAAATATATTAAGCCCACTAAACTTAGCCCACTCATTGAGCACAGCACTTAATCCGCCACGTGTTGCATCACGCATACACTGTGGCTTTATATTACTTTTAATAAGAGCTTCTACGACGTATTTTAGGCTTTTGCAGTCGCTTTGCAAGGTGCTATTTAGCTTTAGCTCCTCTCTGTTTGCTAGTATTACTGCTCCGTGTCTGCCTATATCACCCGATAGTAGTATTTTCGCACCTGCTTTTAAATTTGAAAGCTTGATATCATCAGCTATTATCTCGCCGATACCTGATGTGTTGATAAAAATTTTATCGCATTTGCCCTTTGGCACGACCTTTGTATCACCGCAAACGACTTTTACGTCATTATCGCGGCATATCTTAGCAAGCGAATCAAGCACCGCCTTAAGTTCACTAAGCTCTAAACCCTCTTCAATGATTAAGGCACAACTTAGATATTTAGCTTTTGCTCCAACCATCGCAAGGTCATTGATAGTACCACAAGCAGCGATCTTTCCTATGTCGCCACCGCTGAAAAATATCGGCGTTACAACGAAGCTATCTGTGCTAAATGCAAGTTTATTTTGCATTTTTAACACCGCAGAGTCATTACTCTCACGCAAAATGTCATTATTAAAAATCTTAAATATCGTTTCATTTATAAGTGAGTTCATCTCCTCACCGCCACCACCGTGGCTTAGCATTACTCTCACACGACTTCCTTTGCATATTTAAAATACGCCGCACACGCACCTTCGCTTGACACCATACATGAGCCAACCGGACTTTTTGGAGTGCAAGCTTTGGCAAAAATTTTGCAGTCAAACGGCTTTGCACGACCGCGTAAAATTTCACCACAGATACAGGCCTTACTCTCACTTTTACTAACAACAGAGCAGTCAAAGACAAGCCTTGCGTCAAGATAGGCAAACTCATCACGCAGTTTTAAGCCACTTTGTGCAATAAGTCCAAGCCCACGCCACTCAAAGTCACACGGCTCAAAATACCGCTGTATAAGCGCTTTTGCCTTTAAATTTCCATCTTTTGTAACCACACGAGCATATTCATTATATACTTTATGTGTTCCTGCGTTTTGCTGACGAACTAAATTTAGCACACTATCCATTATGTCAAGTGGTTCAAATCCGCTCACGGCGATAGGTTTTTTATATCTATTTGCAATGCTTTCATATATGCCATATCCTGTAATGACGCTAACGTGACTAGGTCCTAAAAATGCGTCAATATTGACATTTTCATCATTCATTATTGCACAGATCGGCTGAGGAACTACGATGTGATTTATGTGAAAAAATAAGTTTTTTAAATTTAGTTCCACTGTCTTTTGCACTACATTTGCACTCATCGGCGTTGTCGTCTCAAAGCCTATGGCAAAAAATATTACTTTTTTATCTGGATTTTCTTGTGCGATTTTTAAGCAGTCAAGTGGCGTGTAAAGTGCACGTATATCAGCACCTTCACCGCGTAATCTTTGCAGACTTGTATGTGAACCAGGCACTCTTAGCATATCGGCCAAAGTACAAAGGATAACGTCTTTTATAGAGGCTAGTTTTATAGCCTCATCTATGCGAGATTTAGGCATCACGCAGACTGGACAGCCGGGTCCATGGATAAAGTTTATATACTCTCCAACAAGTTGTGGTAAAGCAAATTTCATAATACTATGAGTATGACCACCACAAATTTCCATAATATTTAGTGGCTTTATACTCTCTTTTTTAATAAGCTCACTCAAGGTTAAAATAAGCTTCTTATCACGAAACTCATTTATAAGATCAAGCTTCATTTTCACTCTTGCTAAGACTTAATATTTCACGCATTTGCATATCGCGTAGACCCATATCGCCATCATCTGCGTCTATTACACCATTTTTCATATCGTCAGCCATTTGGCGATAAATTTCAATGCTCTCTAAGGCATATTGAGTGTCAATTTTTTCCATTGCATAGCCCACATGGATAAGTACGTATTCACCAGCAACCACAGGTTCTGCGATAAGATCAAGGCTAATGCGTCTTTGCACTCCAAGCGTCTCAACGAGTGCAACGTTATTTTCATCAATTTCTATGACTTTTGAAGGTATTGAAAGGCACATTATCGTAACTCTTTTTTAAATTTAAGATAGTTTAGCCACCGCTCTACACCATCACCGCTCTTACTGTCAAGCTCTATAATGTCTACTTTTGGATTTAGTTTTCTGGCGTCGTCTTTAACCTTTGCCATATCAAAGTCAAAGTGCGGTAAAAGTGATGTTTTAGTGATAATAATGAGATCGGCTGCACGAAACATAACTGGGTATTTACTCACCTTATCGCTACCCTCTGGAACGGATAGAAGCACTACATTAAAGTGTGCTCCCACATCGTAACTAGCAGGACAGACTAGGTTGCCGACATTTTCGACAAATACTAAATCAAGCTCATTTAGTGGTAAGTGATGAAGTCCACTATGCACCATAAATGCATCCAGATGACACGCCTGACCTGTGCTTATTTGATAAGCAACAGCCCCTGCTTTGATAATACGGTCAGCGTCTTGATTAGTCTCGAGATCACCCTCAACAACACCTATCTTAAATTTACCACTTTTTATAGTGGCTTCTAAAAGCGTTGTCTTACCGGCACCTGGGCTACTCATAAGATTAATACACATTATGCCGTGCTGTTCTAAATGCTTTCTATTATGTGTTGCTTCTGCGTCATTTTGAGATAAAATTTTAGTTATAACTTCAACCGTTTTACTCTCATTTAGCACAGGATGAGCGTGGCTTTCATGAGTATGGTCGCGTGAGTCAGCACCCATATATTCGCTAAGATGATTATGCACATGTGCGTGATTAGCATCATCAGCATGAGTATGTATGTGTGAGTGTCCATTCAAAGAACATCCGCAGTCTTTACACATTTGAGGTTCCTTAAATTTAAATTTTTAATTGATTATAATCCTGAAAAGATAAAATATACCTTATTTTATGATAAATTTATAATTTTTATTTCACATTAAAATACATTTTTACGGCAAAGTCGTATTTGTTTCTAAAATCAACCCCTCATTATTGTCTTTATTTTGTGTAACATTTTGCTCAATCTTAGCCATAGTTAATGCTGTAGTTTTATCAATGTTTATATTTGCTTTTATGGGCTAATCAAATTTTGTGCATCAGGGCGTGGTTGATTGCTCGGAAAAAGCTCCTTTATGCGTGCATTGCCATTTTTGCTTACCATCAAAATAGCATAACCGCCGTATTTACGCATATCACTCTCCATCTTCTTGGCAGCTTGTGGCGACATAAAAAATGTTTCTGTGCCAAATTTATAATAATAACCATCAAACCGCCCAACGACGAAGGACTCGGCATTTTTAGGCTTTTCAAAGCTATATCCATCACGCACAAATGTACCATTTTCGTCTTTTTTAAATGTGATATAAATTTTAGTGCCATATCTTACTGAGGTGTTTTTGTCTATATATTTTGGCAGATTATTTGCAAAGTCATAGGTGATTTTAACGTAATTACCTCGCAAAAAATCACGTGGATCATACAGATTAACACCAACTTTCATCTCCTTGCCAAAATAAAGCGGTGCATAGGCGTATCCTAACATACCAAGCAGGGCTAAAATTTGAAACAAAATAGCAAAAATGATAAATTTAGCTCTCATTTTACAGCCCCTTGCTTAGCCTTGATGCTACGCTTTTTAGATACCACTAATAAAATGATCGCAAATAATAAAAAAAGCATACTCGCACCAATATAATCGCCAAGTAGGTCAATATATCGGATAAGTGCAACTATAAATATAACACAAAGCCCTTGCGTTATATAGCATTTTTTAATTAAGAAAACACCTACTAATACACTAAGAAGCGAGTAAAGCTCTTGTGAATAGTCACTAAGCAAGTATATAACGTAAGGCAAGACAAGTAAAATCGCTCCAATCCATAGCAAAATTTCTCGCTTTAGTTTAATCGCTACAACTACAGTTAACGCGATAAAAGCAAGATGTAAAAGCCCAAGCCAGTTTTTATAAAATATAATTTTAGTCTGCATATCACCATAAAAATCTAAATTTGCAAAAAGTAATATTGCGATACCGCAAAGTAGTGAGAGTTTTAACAAAAACTCCGCATCTTTATAGCGTTTAAAATGTGAGAGCAAATAAGCCGTTGCAACGCCAAGTAGCGAATATGACATAGATAAAAACACTACGCTGCCACCAAAAAAGAAATAATAATGATATCTATCAAAGCTTATGTGACTTAAAATAGTTATAATGTATGCGTAAATGCTGATAAATATAGCAAATATGAGAAGTCTTGAGCTTTCTTTAAACAAAGCAAATATGCTAAATGCAATAAATATGCCAAACTCATACCTAAGTGAATTAAAGTCAAGCTCCATATTAAACCAAATAAAAGATAAAATAAGGCTTTGTGCTACTAGCACCGACTTAGTAGTGGCTAATGAAAGCACAAACGCTCCGACCGCCCAAAGTAAGACGCCATTTGGCATATGTTCGCCAAGATTATAAATTTGAGCTATGAGTGCTATGGCAGCTCCATAGCATAGGTTACCTAAGAAAAATAGTCCAGTTGCAGCAGTTTTATTACCTTTTTTAAGATTAAAATATCCACCAAAATTTACAAGCCCAACCATACTAAGAACAAGAAGTAGCCGTGCTCCACGTGGTATCTCTTCCCAGTTTGCACCTATTAATGTGATAAAAGATAGAGCTAAAAATAGATATGCTACGAGCTTTAAGATAAAATTTGAGCTACTACTTTGTATAGTGTCTATGTCGTATTGTTTGGCGATACGATATGCAGTGTGCTCGTCAACTATGCCATTTTCTTGCCACTTAGAAAGCTCCGTAGCCAAGAAATTTTTATAAAATATATTCATAATCTTGCCTTTAAAGATTGCTGTTATGTTAAATATTTATCACTCTACACACTTCATAATACGGTGGCGACCAGCGTAGTAAAGCACGATGTAGCCTAATACTCCTGAGATTAGCGAGGCGATGAGAACAGCTAGTTTATCAGCATATGCAAACTGAGCGGTGTCGTGATATGCAAGAGAGTTTATAAAAAGACTCATTGTAAAGCCTATACCTGTAATCACACAAATTCCGTAAAATGACGCCCAAGTGCAATATTTTGGCAATCTTGCATATCCTAGCTTTATAGTTATGTAGCAAAGGCCAAAGACGCCTATTTGCTTACCTACAACAAGCCCTAGTATGATGCCTAATGAGACTGGGTGCGTGAGCTGTTCTAATCCTATGCCATTTAGTGAAATTCCGGCATTAACAAAGGCAAATACAGGCAGAACGAAATATGTAATGTAGCCGTGTATGTCGTGCTCTACTTCTTTTAAGAGTGAGCGATCTGAGTTTTTGCATTTTAGCGGTATGAAAAGAGCAGCAATGACGCCAGCAAGTGTGGCGTGGACACCTGATTTTAGCACACTAACCCAAAGAATTACGCCGAGCACAAAGTAAAAGGACTTTTTGTTGATGTTTAATAAATTTAATAAAAGCAATCCAAACATAGCAAGTCCTGCCACACCAAAAGATACAAATGAGAGATGTCCACTGTAAAATATCGCCATTATAAGGATCGCACAAACATCATCTATGATAGAAAGAGTAACTAAGAAAATTTTAAGACTTGCTGGAACGCGACGTCCTAAGATCATAATGATACCAAGTGCAAACGCTGTATCTGTCGCAGTTGGTATAGCCCAACCTTTAGCCGCAAAACTATCAGTGTGGTTAAATAGATAAAATACAAGTGCAGGGACAATAATGCCACCTATCGCAGCGACTAGCGGTAGGACTATCTGAGCTGGGTTTCGCATTTCTCCCTCTATAAGCTCACGTTTAAGCTCAAGTCCAAGCATGAAGAAAAAGATAGACATAAGTCCGTCATTGACCCATAAAATGAGTGGCTTTTGTATCAAAAGCTCACCAAATTTAAAGCCCACATCAATACGCAAAAATGAGTTATAAAAACTACTCAAAAAGCCATTTTGAAAGAGCATAGCAATGATAGCGGCAGCGATGAGAAGTATGCCACCGCTAGCCTCGCTTTGGATAAATTTTTTAAATAATATATTACGCATTTTGACTCTCAAATTTAAAATTTTTAAGAATCAATACTATCAAATTTTTGCTTAAAACTCAGGTACAGCGACTTTTGTCAGCTTTGAAAACTTTACACCTTTTAATCCAGCTATCTTATCCGAAAATTGCTCTATCTTTGCGGCCTCTCCACGCATAGTTATCGTCTCTAAGCAGTTGTGGTGATCGATATGGATATGATTTGTGCAGACGATAGTTATATCTGCGTCGTGTTCTATATCCATCATTTTATTGACTAGATTATTTTGATGATGTGTATAAATGAGCGTTAAAACTCCTATAAGTTGCTCTATTGCGTCATTCCAGCTATCGCTAACAATCTTGTCACGAATGAGATCACGTGTAAACTCGCTTCTTGACGCGTAGCCCTGCGTTCGCACCTTTTTATCAAGCTCGTCTAATAGTGGCTTTGGCAAAGATACACTAAATCTAATAATATCCTCCATATTCACTCCTTTATTAAATTTATTACAAACATAAGCTGACCAATCGCAACTGACGAGTCGTTTGTGGGAAAATCTTTATTTAAGTAATATTTTACACTATTTTGCTTAAATTTATTTATAATTTTTTCAACCAAAATTTTATTCTGGAAAACGCCACCTGAGAGTAAAATTTCTCTACTTTGCGTTGTTGCTATTTGAATTATAATATCACAAATTCCGTTGATAAATGCACTCGCAGCTGTTACCTTATCATCTTTAAAAGCTCCTATAAAAGCGTCTTTAAATAAAATTTTATTCTCAAAAATTTCAAATTTGTAACTTTTCTTTATATTTTTGTCATAAAGTGCTTCAAGCTCCATACCTACTTCGCCCTCGTAACTCACGCTATCAATGCCTAAAACAATGCTACCAAATGCATCAAATATCCGCCCAAGTGAGCTTGTAGTAACGCAGTTTAGCTCATGATCGTAGATAGTTTTTAAATTTATTAATTTTTTATCATCAAATTTAGCTAAAAACTCTGTGGCAACGCTTTTTAAGCCATATTTTAAGATAATTGAGTAGGCTATCTGCCATATATTTTTTATGCTACTCTCGCCACCTATTAGTAAAAACTCGTCAAAATAGTAGATTCTCTCGTAGTTTTTACTATTTACTATCATTACCTCTCCACCCCATATCGTGCCATCTGTTCCGTATCCTGTACCATCAAAGCAAAAGCCAAGATACTCTTTGCTTGAATCTAGCTCATTTTCAAATATTACGGAGAGTAAATGTGCATAATGGTGCTGAACCTGAATTAAATTTATATTTTTAAATTTTGGATTAAGACACAATTTTCTAAACGACAACAACGACTTAGATGAGCTGCTTTGATGATCGGTTTTGATCCACTTAAGGCTATTTTGTTCTATTTTATCCTTTGCCCATTTTAAATTTAAAAAATGTGGGTGCAAATCAGCAATTATAGCGTCAAATTTTAGCTCATAAGTACATTCAAACATCCTTATAAGTGAATCAAATCGCTCAAACGTTGCGATATTTTTAAGATCGCCTATATACGGGCTTATCATTACTTCACCATTTTTATAGATGGCAAACTGATTTTTAAGCTCTGCTCCAACGGCTAAAAATGTGCCTTGCTTTTTAAAATTTGTATGTATAAATTTAGGATTTACTCCGCGGCTTGTGCGTAAAAATACAGGCTTACTACCAAGCAAATAAACAATACTGTCATCATTAGGAGAGTAAATTTCTCTATCATTATCTAAATAATAATCAACTACACCGTCAAGTTTTTGTCGCAAATCGCTATCGTTATAGATTATAGGTTCGCCCGATATGTTTGCTGATGTGGCGATTATATCGCATTCTAGCCACTCAAAAAGTAATAGATGAATGCCAGTGTATGGTAAAAATATACCGATTTTATCTAAATTTGGAGCTAGGTTTGGTGGAAGTGGTGAATTTTGTCGTGAGTTAAGTATCACGATTGGTTTTAAATTTGAAGTTAGCAGTCGCTCCTCAGCAGTTGAAATTTCGGCATATTTTTTTGCATTATGCAAGTTTTTACACATTATAGCAAAGGGTTTCTTAAGACGATTTTTACGTATTCTTAGTCTATTTATCACACTCTCATCTTGTGCACTACAAACTAGATGAAAGCCCCCAAGTCCTTTAATGGCTAAAATATTACCACTATTTATCAGTTCCGCTGCCATTTTTACTGCTTCATTTTGTATATTTAAAATTTCACCATTCATATCTTTTAAAAATAGCATTGGTCCGCAGTTTGGGCACGAGACTGGCTGAGCGTGATAGCGACGATTTAATGGATTAGTATATCCGCTACCACAAAACTCACACATATTAAATTTATCCATCGTTGTATTTTTGCGGTCGTATGGCAAAGACTTTATGATGGAAAAACGTGGACCGCAGTTGGTACAATTTATAAATGCATAGTGATAGCGTGGGTCATTTGGATCATAAAATTCACGTTCACAGTCGCTACACAGAGCAAAGTCAGGTAAGATGGGGGCTTGTTTGGTAGCCGACTTTGAAACTATGATACTAAATTTATCAAATTTCTCATTACTTATTCGTTTTTTAAACTCATCAATGCGAGCCAAATTTGGTAACTCGGCAAACAAAGCCTTTTCAAATTTTTCTATATTTTCAAGCTCTCCAAAAAGAGCGAGTTTAACCCCCTCATCATCATTATAAACTTCGCCAAAAAGGTTAAATCTAAGAGCCAAAGTATAGACAAATGGGCGAAATCCAACGCCTTGAACTAATCCTGAAATCTCATATCTAAAACATCTCTTCAAGTGAAAACTCGCTACTAAATTTTACGTTCATATTAAGTTTAAGGTATTTTAATGTAAGGTTTGCAAGCGTCTTGCTCTCAAAGAGTGAGCCACTCAGTAAAACATCTTTAAGCTTAAAATTATCTTGCAAAGAATAACAAATATCACTTAAAAAATGAACGAATGACTCAACTATGCCATAGCTTAAAATTTTATTATCAACCCCAGCCAAACGAAAGCTCATAACACTTCTTATAAGTTTTATTGTATCAAACTCGCTTTTGCTAGACATCTTAAAATCTACTCTAACACCTTTTATGCCGTTAAAATCCATCGCATTTTCTATCAATCTTTCACCTGCTTTTTTAAAATCATTATCAAAATTAAGCAATACACCTATGATACAAAAAAGTGCGAAAAAGCTTTGTGGTGTATCTATGTCACCATTTGGCAAAGTAAAATTTTGAGAATAGTTGTTAAGCAGTCTGTCTCCACCATGCTCTTGTTCGATACTTCTAAAAAGCTTCTGAAATGACAGTGGTATATTTAAATTTATTACATCAAAATTGTCGTTTGAGCGATAAATTTTCATCTCATCATCTCTAAATTTAGATAAAAATATGCGAAAAATTCCACCTTTTTCATCTAGTTCTAGTTCTTTTTGTGCTAAGTAAAAGCTAGTTAAGTTTGGCTCTTTTGAATTATTTATCAACTTATATACACTATCTTTGTAAAACATTTGTGCGTTTTGTACTAGATAGCCGCTTTCTAAAACAACTGTCTTAAAAAGCGGTACTTGTGTCTTTAAAGCGATAAAATTAATACCATTTTGATAGATTTTTTCGCAAAGTGCGTAAGTAAATATTTCACGAGCTGTCACTACATCAAAAAAGTGCGGTGCATCTTTGTGGTTTTGTCTATAAATCGCATTAGTTTTCAGTCTGACGGCCGGTTTTTCATAGCTTGCAAGTGCGACTTGAATGTTTTCATCGGCTATAAAAATTTTGGGTAGATTCTTTAAATTTGTTGGTATTACAGCGGTAAAATCGTAACTTAACTCACTGAAATTTAATAACTCAAACTCACCCACATTATCTTTTAGTTTAATCACTCTATTTTGCTCTAAATTTAAAATGGCAAAACTTAAAAGCTCATAAAAATTACTCTCATTTACATTTATAAACTCATCGTTTACAAACACGCAAATATCGCTAAATACGCTATTTTCACAAGGGATTAGCTTACCATTTTTAAAGGCATTTATCACTCTTGGAGTTATATTTGCAAGGCTATTTTTAAATTCATATTCGCCTTTTTGCACTATTTCATCACTCGCAACTACATTTGAAATTGATAAAAACACAGAGTGTGGGACGGCTACTGCAAGTGTGTCTGCAAAGGCTAAAAGCTCATCTTCATCGCCACTTACACTTAGTATTATCTGCCTATTTTCACGCACAATGGTATACTCTAGTCCACTCTTTTGTGCATAAAAATTTAGAAAAAATACAAAGTTATCATTTGAGTTTAAATATGTAAAGCTAAATTTTAAAGTCATACAAACCTTTTGTCTTATACTCATTTGCCATATCACAAACGCTAAAATTCGCCACTCTTTCACACTCAAATCCAAACTCACAAAGGTGCGAAAGTAAAGCTTTTTCCATAGTTTTTACGCCTTTTTGTACAGCAGATGAAAGCTCAAAACTCATAGGCTCTATACGGCTTGGCACTATAGCTAAAATTTTAGTGAGTGGCATATCGCCATTTAGGCTCATAAGTTGTAAAGTTTGAAGCATTTCTACTTCGTGAGCGGAGCCATTCCAAGAAATTTTAGGAGGAATTTGTTCAAAATCAAAAAAATAGACATCTCCCACTTCGCCATCATCAGCATTAATACAATCAACTACGATAAGACGATCATACTCAGCGATTATCGGCGTAAGGGCGATGGCTAAAGTGCCACCGTCAATAAAGCTAATCTTGTGCAAATCTGAATGAAATTTAAAATCCCGCTCCATCATTTTAACAAAATGCACACCAACGCCCTCATCACCAAACATCACATTGCCAATACCAAGCACTAGCACTCTCATCAATGCTCTTTTTTAAATTTATAACCGCTTACGATCGCGTCCATTGCTCCGTCTTTGCTCTTAACCGCATTAAATACTGCCATATAAACGTGAATTGGCACAAATATCATAATAACCCACATACAAATTCTATGTATTGTCCTGACATTTGCAAGACCGCCTAAAATTTTCTCTATCTCTCTCATCGGTTGATAGATAAGTCCACCAAAACCATCGTGATATACGTGTGTATAAAGCACAAGACCTGTTAAACAGATGAGTATTAACACGGTGTAAAAGAATAGATAAGAGGCAAACTGCAAGGGGTTATAGACACCTTTTATCTTTGGGTGTTCTCCTAAAAATAGATAGTATTTAATCTGTTTTATCCACACAGATGGATTTAAAAAATCAACTACACTCATGACCTCTTTACGGCTATGTTTATCAAATATAAACAGATAAATTTTAAATATCGTAACTGCTATAAGCACAAAGCCTGCGATCTGATGAGCCATACGCCATTTTGCGTTCATAAAATTTACAGGTCCGCTAGCAATCTCTGGACTTATAAAAACGTAAGAGAGATAATATCCGCTCACGACCAGAAACGTTATGGATAAAAAGCGTATCCAGTGTGTAACTCGCACACCAATAGAGAACTCATACTCGCTAATGCGATCTGGTTTATGACCTAGCATAACTCCTCCTTATAAATTTGCGTTTATCTTATATTCGCCTAATTTTGTGCCATTTGCGTCCATAACATGCACTGCACATGCAATACATGGGTCATATGAGTGAATTTTGCGAATAATCTCAAGTGGCTGTGTAAGGTCTGCTATCTTTAAACCGATAAGACACTCTTCATACGAGCCACGTGCGTTTTTAGCATCTTTTGGAGATGCGTTCCAAGTGCTAGGAACAACCGCTTGATAATTTGCTATGACACCATTTTTGATCCTACACCAATGGCTTAAAGCACCGCGAGGAGCATTGCCTTGGAAGTTGCCTTTATACTCTTTATCTTTGTCTATGACATATTTCGCACAGGTCTCTTGATCTGTTTTTAAATTTTGCACAAGTGAGTTAAAAGCCTCAAGTCCGTGATCTGCAACAAGCTTTGCTTCAAGCATACGAGCAGCAGTTCTGCCAAGTGTTGAAAATACCGCACTAAGTGGTAGCTCGCTATCTTGTAAAAATTTATCAACGATTTTTACTACGCGTGGATTACCTTTAGCATAATTAATAACTATACTTGCAAGAGGTCCAACCTGCATAGGTTTACCCTCATATCGTGGGGCTTTTATCCAACTGTATTTACCTTTTTCATTAAAGACTTTGGTGTCTATCATCTCGCCCTTGCCATCAATAGTTTTCATATCAACTAACCCTGTGTAGTTTGGCTCTGTTATACCATCATATGGATGAAGCGGTGCGTCATCTTTATACCACGAACGAGTTGCCTCTTCAGTGATGTTATCGCCATTTACATCATAAACCTTGCTTATATCACCATTTAATATCACACCGCCTTTTAGCAAATAGTCATTTTTGTCAACTAAAAATTCATCGTAACATAATAAATTTGATACACCAACATCATTTAATACGCTTGATTCATTTCCATAAGCCTTAGCTGCCATTAATATATCAGGATAGTAAGCACGATTGACAAACTCAACAACCTCTTGAAATTTAGTAAGATATTCGCCTAAACGTGATGGATTTAGCAAGTCCATAACACAGGTTACACCACCTACTGTCAAGCTTTGTGGATGTGGGTTTTTAGAACCAAATATAGCCATCATCTGAGCCATTATACGTTGCACTCTAAGACACTCTAAGTAATGAGAAAGGACAATTAAATTTTGTTCTGGACTAAATTTATATGTGCTATGCCCCCAGTATGCATTAGCAAATGGTCCAAGACTACCTTTTTTAGCAAAGGCTGCAATACGTTCTTTTACCTCTTTTAACTTATCAGCCCCAGTGGCATAAGGTGTATCGCAATATTTAAATGCCTCTTCACTCGCCTTAAACACATCTGCTTTTAATGCTGAGAGTATATCAACCCAGTCAAGTCCGTGAAGCTGATAAAAATGCACAACGTGGTCATGTAGATAAAGGGCATTATTCATAAGTGTACGAGTTAGTTCAGCATTTAATGGTGGTTTTATGCCAAGTGCATTTTCAACTGCCATTATACCAGCTCTGTAGTGTGAAAATGTACAAACACCACAAATTCTTTGTGTAAAAAAGCCAACGTCACGTGGATCGCGATTACGCACGATCTGCTCTATACCACGCCAAAGTGTTGAACCTGAGTATGCCTCTTTAACTACATTATTTTCATCTACAACTACTTCAATACGAAGATGTCCCTCTATCCTTGTGATAGGGTCTATTACTATTCTTTGTTCACTCATTATCTCCACCTTACTCTTTATCTTTTTTCATTATGCCAATGGCTGCATGTGCTGCAATACCAATGCCTGCAAGAGTTAAAACCCCTACTCCAATCTTGTCACTGACGTTATCCGCACCAAGTCCTAAAACCGTATCAAACAGCCTATCTGCCATCGGTTCTTCAAATGGTCCCATATTATCCCAAAAATCCGGCTCAGAGCAACCTATACAGCCATGTCCTGCTTGAACTGGCCAACTTGTGTGCTGATTAAATCTCTCTCTAGAGCAGTTATTAAACGTGTATGGTCCTTTGCAACCGACTTTATATAGGCAGTATCCTTGCTTAGCACCCTCATCGCCAAAGCTTTGTACGAACTCACCAGCATCAAAATGTCCGCGTCTTTCACAAAGATCGTGGATACGTAAGCCATAAGCCCATCTTGGTCGATTGAATACATCAAGTGCTGGGAGTGTGCCAAATAAAATATAGTGAAGCACGTTACCCACGATGTTTTTCTCACTAGGCGGACAGCCTGGGACATTTATAACGGGCTTACTTGTAACTTTGCTTAAGGATACAGAATTTGAAGGATTAGGACGTGCAGCTTGAATGCCACCAAAACTAGAACAGGTACCGATGGCAAATATAGCAGCTGCTTTCTCACAGGCACTTTGTGCGTGATGAAGCCCACTTATACCAAGACCACCTATCGTGAGATAATGCTCCGTCTCTCCCGTAGGTATGCCTCCTTCTACCAAAAGTATGTATTTGCCTTTGTATTTTTCAACTGCACTTTCTAAATTTTCTTCCGCTTGCCAACCAGATGCCGCCATAATCGTCTCGTGATACTCAAGAGAGATATAATCAAATATCAAGCTATCAATGCTAGGAGCATCTGAACGCAATAAACTCTCACTACAGCCAGTACATTCTGCCATATGTAGCCATACAACCGGCACTCTATCACTAAGCTCAGCAGCACGTGCCACAACAGGTGTCATAGAAGCAGGTAATGCCATAAACGCGGTCATTGCCCCAGCCCATTTCATAAAATCACGACGGCTAAATCCATGGTCTTTTAGGGCTTTTGCAATAGAGCCATTTTGCTTGATACTTGGTAAAGTAGCCAACTCATCTAAATGCTTGTTTATTCGCATTAACAAATCGCCATTCATACAAAACTCCTTTAATAATAAAATTGTTTTATGAAATCTTACTACTATTTAAACAAAGAGTTAATTAAATTTGTAACATAAAAGTTTAACTTAAATGAAATTTAATTAATACAATATGTAAAATTTTCATATTGTATTATATTTTATAGCTTTATTATATTCTTTTAATTTATCAAATAAAATTTTATAGATATTTATGTATAGAATAATAAGGATTAACAACGCAGTGAAGTACCTTGTCGTTTTTCTCATCTAAATGCACCCTTATACCACACTTTGCGACACAGCTATGACACATAGAAAAATATCAAAGAGTGGTTTTAGCTATATACTCTTTTACTATCAATTTAGACTCATTTGAGCTACCTTGTGACATAAAGTCCTCTTTGTCTTTTACCATAAACTCCCATCTGCACTGCTGTGGCTGCTATCACTGAGCCTTTTATAAATTCTCGTCTTTTCATATCACGCCCCCCCCCCTACTCTACATTCTAGTTGCTTTTTGTGTATTCTCATCATTTTTTGCTAAAAATTCACTCACACCCTAAGAAAACATATACGAATTGGTATTTTTTGGCCTATCTATTACTATTTTCTTGTGTGTGGCTATAAATTTTATAATGTTTGAGTTTGGATCGTTTAGATTGCCTATTATAAGACTACCGCCTACACAGATCTCAACACAAGACGATAACAATCCAACTCTTAAACGATGGTCGCAAAAAGTGCATTTATTAACCTTTAGAGTTTAGATATTTAGGTATCTTACACTGTATAGACAAGCCTCTGCACAAAGCATTCAACTATAATCTTAACAACTTCATTAGTGCATTGGTATGTCACAACCTCGTGACGCACATCTATATAGGCTGGTGAGCCAAAGTGGTTATAAAGTCTTGGCAATGAAGCGACAATGCTACATCCGTCTTGTGTTGTGGCTTCGTATTAAGAGACTATCGTGCAAAATGCCTCTGCTGGAACGCCGTTTTCTATAGAGTAGTTTATCGTGCATAACAACAGTCTATACGGCGAGTGAGATCTATCACCATACAAAATATCTCCTATTTTGTTTCAATAAAATTAATTAGTGTAGCCTTTTAAGTGTATTTGCTACAAAAAAATACACCAACCATAGAGATAAAGCCACGTCTAGAGTTTGGATCTAGTTGCATACTTTATCCTTGTTTTAAAATTTTGGTCGCAGATATTATCGTAATAAATATTAACTTAAAATTCTGTTTAATTTTATTAAGTTTTATTTAACATTATTATAAATTTAACGTTTATTTAGGGATTTTAATAAATGATATAAATATTCTATTTTTACTTAGAATAGATTTTACGTAAATTTAAAAGAAGTTTTGGCGTGAGCTTAATAAGACACCTTCCTTACTCACGCCATTTTAAATTTAATGTTTTACATTTATAATGATATTTTCTTTATCGGCATCTATTATAATCTCATCACCACTACCTATCTCATCACGCAGTATCATCTCAGCTAAGCGATCTTCCACCAGCTCATACAATGCTCTACGAAGTGGTCTTGCACCATAGACTATATCAAATCCGGCAGAGGCTATAAATTTCTTAGCCTCTTCGCTTAAAGTCGCCTTTATACCGCGATTTGCAAGCACTTTTTCAAGCTCTTTAAACATTATAGCCACTATCTCTCTAAGTCCATCTTCACTTAGTGGGTTAAAGATTATCGTATCGTCAAGGCGGTTTAAAAACTCTGGTTTAAAGTAGTTTTTAAGTTCATTTTTAACCGCGTTTTCACGCTCTTCTCCCTCCAAATCCATAATAAAATTTGAAGCGATATTTGATGTTAAAATGATAATCGTATTTTTAAAATCAACTGTTACACCCTTATTATCAGTCGCACGACCATCATCTAAAATACCTAAAAGCACGTTAAATACATCTTTGTGAGCCTTTTCTATCTCATCAAAAAGTATCACGCTATATGGTCTCCTTCGCACCGCCTCTGTTAGCTGTCCGCCCTCATCATATCCGACATAACCAGGAGGTGCCCCAAGCAGACGGCTGACACTATGTTTTTCCATATATTCGCTCATATCAAAGCGGATCAATGCCTTTTCATCATCAAATAAAAACTTCGCTAACGCCTTTGCTGACTGTGTTTTACCAACACCAGTTGGACCTAGAAATAAGAATGATCCAATCGGTCTAGCACCTTCATTTAGCCCGGCTTTATTTCGCTTTATCGCACGGCTAAGTGCGTGTATAGCGGCATCCTGACCCACTACGCTTTCACGTAAAGACTCTTCTATCATTAGATATTTTTGTTTCTCGCTAGTTAGCATTTTTGAGACAGAGATTCCAGTCCATTTGCTTAAAATTTCAGCTACGATCTCCTCATCAACCTGATTTTTAAGCAATACTCCAGCTCTTTTCATCTCTTCCCATTTTTCTTCAAGCTGCTTTTGCTCATTTTGAGCCTCTAAAATTTTACCATATTCTATCTCAGCAGCCTTTTGCAAATCACCATTTCTGCGTGCCATCTCAGCTTCATTTTTAAGTGCATCTATCTGCTTTTTAGCCTTAGAAATTCCACCAAAAACAGCCTTTTCATTTTCGAATTTAGTATCTAACGAGTGTTTTTGCTCATTTAAATTTGCTATCTCTTTTTCTATCTCACCC
This sequence comes from Campylobacter anatolicus, assembly GCF_018145655.1. Taxonomy (NCBI): domain Bacteria; kingdom Pseudomonadati; phylum Campylobacterota; class Epsilonproteobacteria; order Campylobacterales; family Campylobacteraceae; genus Campylobacter; species Campylobacter anatolicus. The sequence continues at coordinate 52,557 of NZ_JAGSSY010000003.1, read as the reverse complement.
AAACGCTCGGCATTTTTCTCTACATCCTCCATTTTTAACGCCTCTTTTTCTACCTGAAGCGTTACTATCTCACGCTTTATCTTAGCTAACTCATACGGCTCACTCTCTATCTGCATTTTTAGCTCCGCTGCTGCTTCATCTATTAAATCTATCGCCTTATCTGGCAAAAAGCGATTTGAGATATAGCGATCGCTTAACTTTGTGGCAGCGACAAGTGCGCTATCGGTTATAGTAACACTGTGATGAACCTCAAGGCGTTCTTTGATACCACGTAAAATTTGCAAAGCCTCATTTACACTTGGCTCACGCACATCAATAGGTTGAAAACGGCGTTGTAAAGCGGCATCTTTTTCAAAATACTTGCGATACTCTTTAAGTGTTGTCGCACCAACAGTATGCAACTCACCACGTGCTAGAGCTGGCTTTAATATATTTGCTGCATCCATACTGCCCTCACTCGCTCCAGCCCCGACTATCGTGTGAATCTCATCTATAAAAAGTATGATGTTTCCAGCTTTTTTGACCTCATTAATGACCGCTTTTAATCTATCTTCAAACTCTCCGCGGTATTTTGCCCCAGCAATTAAAGCACTCATATCAAGGGCTACAACACGCTTATTTGCAAGGCTAGTTGGAACATCACGAGCAATTATCTTTTGAGCTAGACCTTCAACGATAGCCGTTTTACCAACACCTGGCTCACCAAGCAAGATAGGATTATTTTTACTCTTTCTTATTAAAATTTGCATCATCCGTGTGATCTCCTCATCGCGTCCGATAACTGGATCAAGCTCTGAGTTTAACGCTTTTTTAGTTAAGTCTATGCCAAATTTTTCTAAACTATCAAGCGTTTCATCACTCGTTTGCGTATCTATCTTACGTCCTGCTCTTATAGCTTCTAAATTTTTACGCACCTCAAGTACGTCAGTAAATTTTGATAAAATTTCTCTTATCTCGCTTATCTCCAAAGCAGCCATTATCCACGTATCTACGGCGATATAGCTATCTCCAAGGCTTGTCATTAAAGCTTTTGCAGCCTCAAGTGAGTTTATAAGCTCTCGTGAGATTTGAACGTTTTCTTTAATGACGTTTGAACTAGTTGGTAAATTTGAAATTTTACTTTTTATCTCTAGCTCCATCGCCTCTTTTGAGACAGACATTTTGTTAAATACTTGATTAAGCAACGAAGTACTATCAGCCACCAAAGCCCATAGTACGTGTAGTGGCACGACTTGCGGATTTTTAGCGTGAAGTGCTAAAGCTACGCCTTTTTCTAAAGTCTCTTGCATTTGTGCTGTTAAGTTTTCTGCTAAATTTGCCATATTTTCTCCTTTATTTATAATGATGGTATTATATAACTTTAGTGCTTTAATGTCAAGTTATTAGCACTTAATATTTATAAGTGCTAATAAAATTTAGCACGATTTTAAATTTTTATATAAGAAATTTATAAATTTAGCCGTTTTTTAGGCAAAAATTATTAAAATTCGTTTTTATCGCAAAATTAGGAGATAATTTGAATATTAAATTTTTAGCCACACTGCTATTTTGTGGGCTACTTTCATCAAATTTAGTTGCTAAAAGCGACAGTGATGCAAATACAAGGCTTGAGGCACTTGCAAAACTAACCAAAACCATATCAACAGTCGAAAAATACTACGTTGATGATATAAAATTTCAAGAGTTAATTGACAAAGCTATAAGTGGCTTAATGCAAAATTTAGATGCACACTCAGGATTTTTAAACGAAAAAGCATTCAAGGATATGCAGATACAAACAAACGGCGAATTTGGTGGTCTTGGCATAACTGTTGGTATGAAAGATGGGGCTTTAACCGTTATCGCACCTATAGAAGATACTCCTGCCGATAAAGCTGGTATAAAATCAGGTGATATAATCGTCCGCATAGATGGCAATGCAACTATTGGCACGACTATAGATGAAGCGGTCAATAAAATGCGTGGTAAGCCAAAAACTCCAATAACAATAACCATCGTACGAAAGGGCGAACAAAAGCCATTTGATGTAAATATAATACGCGATATCATCAAAGTAGAATCAGTCTATGCTAAAAAGATCAAAGATGAAAATATACTTTATATCCGTGTTACAAATTTTGATAAAAACGTAGTTAGTAAGGCAAGCGAGTTTATAAAATCAAATCCAAAAGTAAATGGTATAATCTTAGATCTTAGAAATAATCCAGGTGGTTTACTAAATCAAGCTGTTGGACTTGTAAATTTATTTGTTGATAGTGGCATTATCGTATCCCAAAAAGGTCGCGATGCTGATGATAATATAGAGTATAAAGCAAGCCCTAGCAATACTTTAACAAAAGCTCCTCTTGTAACCTTAGTAAATGGTGGAAGTGCGAGTGCAAGTGAGATAGTAAGCGGTTCGCTACAAGATCATAAACGTGCCGTTGTTGTAGGGGAAAATACATTTGGCAAGGGTAGCGTTCAAGTTATACTTCCTATAAATGATGCAGAGGCATTAAGGCTAACTACTGCAAGATACTATCTGCCAAGTGGCAAAACCGTTCAAGCTGTAGGCGTAACACCTGATGTTATCGTCCATCCCGGCAAAGTCCCACAAAGCGATAGTAGCACGTTTTCTATAAAAGAGAGTGAGTTAAAGGCACACTTGCAAGGTGAGTTAGAAAAGATAAACATAAAGCCAAGTGAAGCAAATAAAACTGAGCAAAAAGATGAAAAAAATATCATAACAAAACAAAAAATAGATGAAGATATACAGTTAAAAACAGCAATAGATGTCATAAAAGTCCTAAAAATAAAACAATAACTCAAAAGGAGCAGTAAAATGGAAAAGAGAGAGCTTATCTACGAAGGTAAAGGTAAAAAAATGTATGCGACTGACGATCCAAATTTGTTGATCGCTGAGTTTAAAGATGACTTAACCGCTTTTGATGCACAAAAAAGAGGTAACGAGCCTGGCAAAGGTGCATTAAACAATAAGATTAGCACACAAATTTTTAAACTTTTAAAAGAAAATGGTATTGCAACTGACTTAGTCGAGACTATAAGTGATACAGAGCAGCTTGTAAAAAGATGTGATATCATACCTCTTGAAGTCGTTATTCGCAATATTGCTACAGGCTCACTTACAAAGCGTTTAGCTATCGCAGAAGGTACCATTTTGCCATTTCCATTAGTTGAGTTTTATTATAAAAATGACGAGCTCCACGATCCTATAGTAACTGATGAACATTGTATTATTATGGGTCTTGTAAAGAGTGAAAAAGATCTGCAAACTCTACGCCATATCGGACGTGAAATAAACTCTATACTATTTAAATTTTTCGAAGAGAGAAATTTAAAACTAGTTGATTTTAAGATAGAATTTGGCATGGATAAAGATGGTAACATACTTCTTGCCGATGAGATAAGTCCTGATAGTTGTAGATTCTGGGACGCTACGACAAATGAAAAGTTGGACAAAGATCGCTTTAGACAAGATCTAGGGAGCGTAAAAGTTGCTTACGAAGAGGTTTTAAGAAGAATTTTATCATAATTTAAAGGTAAAAAATGAAAGCAATCATAAATATAGCTCTTAAAAGTGGCGTTTTAGATCCAGCTGGTAAAGCAACAGAACACGCACTTAGCTCACTTGGGTTTAACAACGTTTCGAATGTGCGTATAGGTAAGCAGATTGTATTAAATTTAATCGATGAAAAAGACAGCGATAAGGCCAAGAAGCAGCTTACAAAAATGTGTGAAGAGCTGTTGGCAAACACTGTTATCGAAGAGTATGAGATAATCATCGAAGAGAAGACGCTATGAAAGTAGCCATCGTCCTTTTTCCTGGCACAAACTGCGAGACAGATACAGAATATGCATTTAAACTACTTGGTTGTCAGACACAAATTATTTGGCACAAGCAAGATAATTTTGAAGCTGACTTAGTAGTATTGCCCGGTGGTTTTAGCTATGGTGATTATCTGCGAACAGCAGCGATTGCTAAATTTTCTCCAGTAATGAAAGGTGTCATTGCTCACGCTCAAAAAGGTGGCTATGTGCTTGGAATTTGCAATGGTTTTCAAATGCTAACTGAGCTTAAGCTCCTAGATGGTGCGATGAGACGCAATAAAAATTTAAACTTTATCTCAAAATACCAATATTTAAAAGTATTTTCAAACAATAATAAATTTTTATCAAATTTAAATGCAGGTGAAGTAGTAAATATACCATTAGCACACGGAGAAGGCAACTTTTTTGTTGATGAAGATGTATGTAAAAAGCTATATGATAATGACCAAATTTTATTAAAATATTGTGATAAAAACGGTAAAGAACTCGATATAAATGGCTCGATAGACAACATTGCAGGCATTTGCGACAAAAGCAAAAAAATATTTGGTCTTATGCCACATCCTGAACGTGCTTGTGAAAAAATTGTAGGCACAGATGATGGATTAAAAATGTTAAAAGGGCTAGTTTGTTAAAGATTTTACTACCCCTTTTGCTTGTTATAAATTTATACGCAGCTGATAGAAGTAGTGAAGTAAGCGTGTTTGATATGATGGATAATGCTAGAGAAGATAAGTTAGTCAATCAGCCACAATCACATCCTACTTCACAACTGCCTACACTAAATTCAGTGCAAATTTCACCAGAAACAAATACTGACATAAGCTCAAAACTCACGACACCACAGACATTAACACCAGATCAATTAAAAAATATAATCCCTACAAACGAGCCTGATATATCGGTACCTGATTCTCAAATTTATGAGCGTATAAAGGCAAAAGAGCTACTTTTACAAAGCACAAATATGCCAAGATCGGTTATTGTCGGTGAGATATTTAGCATAGATGTTACAGCAAATACACAAAGTGAACTAGAACTGGAGTTTAATACTCAAGTAGATGAAACAAATATCAAATGGCTTAATAGTAAAAATTTAGAGTGGGTTTCGCTCGGTGGCGGTAAATATATAGCTAAATTTTATCTAGAAGCTAAAAATATAAATGCAAAAAGTGTGCGAATAAGCCTAAATTTAAAACGAAATGGCGAATACTACCAACACGCAAATATAAATGTATTTATGCCAAAACTAAAAGAGCTTAGAAGCGATGAAAATTATAATCACATCGTAGCTGATAGCTTGGAAGTGAAAAAATTTAAGACGACAAAATTTGATGACATAAATAATATAATGGTTGTTGAAATCGTTGGTAAAAACGTCGATTTAAGTGCATTTTATATCGAAAATAAGACTATTTTAAAACAAGGCGTAGACACTATAGTCGGAGATTTTAATTCACAAAGTGCATATTATTTTGCTGTCTTTAAGCCAAATAAAAAAACGCTTGACTTTAACTACTATAACTTAAAAAAAGCTAAATTTGAGAGTTTTTCGCTCCCTGTGAGCGTTGAAGATGATGATGTTAGCACTCAAATCGGACTAAATCCAAAACAAAGCGAACTAAACACTTACAAAGATATTGCGATTTACTCACTTGCTACGTTATTTTTTATATTGGCGTTGATTAGACGTAAATTTAGCTATTTTTTCGTTGCAGCAGTGTTTATCACGCTCGGAATTTATACTTATAACCCTTTTGGCAAGGCTGTATTAAAACCAAATGTAAGCGTAAGCATACTACCGACTAGAAATTCAACTATATTTTACACATCACAAACAAAAGAAGATATTGAAATTTTAGGCGATAAAGAAGAGTGGTATAAAATTTTATTTAAAGATGGCAAGATAGGTTGGGTAAACAGAGATGATCTTATCAAAAATTAAAGCGATTTTATACGCTATAGAATTTATCATCAGCGTCATTTTAATTATATTTTTTATGTGGTTGTTTCCAAAACACATGCATAAAGCTCGTCGTATTTGGGCCAGAATACAAAGATTTTTTGGGCTTTATGAGATTGAAATCGTAGGTGAGCCGGATTTGGATGCAAATATCATACTTATAAATCACCAAAGTATGCTTGATATCATTGTAATGGAAGAAATTTACCCTAAAAATCTCAGCTGGGTTGCCAAAAAAGAGATAGGAGATATACCAATAATAGGCAAAATTTTAACTCTACCAAAGATGCTACCGATCGATAGATCGCCACGTGGAATAGTAAATTTAATAAAAGAAGCTAAAGATAGATTACAAAGTGGTCGTGTTATAGCTATCTTTCCAGAAGGCACTCGTGGACGTGGAGAAAAACTGCTTAAATTTCAAGTTGGTGCAAAAGTGCTAACTGAAAAGCTAAATTTAAAAGCCCAACCTGTCGTGATAGTTGGTACGAACATTATGGATGCTAAACGTTTTTCGTTTAAAAATGGTAAGATCAAAATCATCTACATGCCTCTCATTGATACTACCAATGAGAGATGGTTAGAAAACACGCGTGATACAATGCAACAAACACTTAGCAAAGAGTTAGCAAGATAGATGCTTATGCTTAGTGCATTTTATGTAGGGTTTGGTGGATTTCTCGGTGCAATTTTACGATATTTTTCAAATTTGATTTTTTTAAAATTTACTGTTTTACCTTTGCCTTTATCAACGCTATTTGTCAATATTTTAGGTGGATTTTGTATAGGATTTTTACTAAATTTACAAGCTTTACAAAATGTAAATTTAAAATTATTTCTAATCACAGGACTGCTTGGTGGATTTACTACATTTTCGGCTTTTACAAATGAAAGTTTGACACTTTTTCTATCACAAAGCCCTATTTTAGCCATTTTTAATATCATTTTAAATGTCTTACTCTGCCTTATATTTTGCTATATCGGTAAAATTTTAGCTGTAAAGTTTTAATATATTTCATATTTTATTATTTTATGAAATTATTTTAAAGTTATTTAGTTTAAAACTTGACATAAATCCTATCAACTTTAAAATTTATTTTAGCACTCTATGGTATAATATGCCAAAAATTTATAAAAATAGGAGTTAAAATGGCAGATAAATTTGAATTTCAAACTGAAGTGAATGACCTATTAAATTTAATGATACATTCGCTTTACTCAAACAAAGAGATATTTTTACGTGAACTTATCTCAAATGCAAGTGACGCACTAGATAAGCTAAACTACCTTTGTTTAACAGATGAGAGCTACAAAGCTATAAATTACACTCCACGCATTGACATTACTGTGGATAAGGACGCAAAAACGCTAACTATCAGCGACAACGGTATTGGTATGAGCAAAGACGAACTCATATCAAATCTCGGCACTATCGCAAGAAGTGGTACAAAGGGCTTTATAAACAGCCTAAGTGGTGACGCAAAAAAGGATAGCTCACTCATAGGGCAGTTTGGTGTGGGCTTTTACTCAGCATTTATGGTGGCAAATAAAATTGAAGTTACTAGCCGTAAAGCCCTAAGCAACGAGGCTTTTATATGGAGCTCAGATGCAAAGAACTACACTATCGCTTCAACAAACAAAGAGAGTCACGGCACGAGTATAGTTTTACATCTAAATGATACTGAGTTTACCGATGAGTGGAGGCTTGAGAGTATTATAAAAAAATACTCAAACCACATCCCATATGCTATATTTATGGATAAGCAGGAATATATCGCACCAGCTGAGGGCGAAAAGGATGGTAAGTATGAGAGTAAAAATACACAAATCAACCGAGCATCGGCTCTTTGGCGTATGCCAAAATCTAACTTAAAAGCAAATGATTACAATGATTTTTATAAGCAAATAAGCCATGATAGCGAGGATCCGTTGCTTTACATACACACAAAGGCTGAGGGTAAAGTGGAGTATAGCACACTGTTTTACATACCAAGCTCTGAGCCGTTTGACCTATTTCGCGTAGATTATCAAAGTGGCGTAAAGCTATATGTAAAGCGTGTATTCATAACTGATGATGCCAAAGAGCTACTGCCACCGTTTTTACGCTTTATCCGTGGCGTCATAGATGTAGAGGACTTACCACTAAACGTGAGTCGTGAGATTTTACAAGAAAATGCGATAATGCGAACTGTAAAAGAGCAAAGTATAAAGAAAATTTTAAGCGAACTAGCAAAACTAAAAGATAGCGATAGAGAAAAATATATAAAATTTTACAAACTTTTTGGCAAGGTTATCAAAGAGGGGCTTTATGGATTTGGTAACGATAAAGAGCAAATATTAAATTTAGTAATGTTTAAATCAAATAAACGCGACGAATTAATTAGCTTAAAAGAGTATAAAGACTCAATGAAAGATGATCAAAAGAGTATCTATTACATCAGTGGCAACAACGAGAATATGCTAAAAAACTCACCCCTTTTAGAGAGCTTTAACAAAAATGATATTGAAGTGCTTATAATGGATGAAGAGATAGACACTATCGTGATGCCGATGGTAAATGAGTTTGATAAAACTCCGATAAAATCGATCTCACATGCTGATATAAACGATGAGATAAAGAGTGATGAGACGCCAGTAGATGAAAGCAAAGTCGCAAATACCCTTGTAAAGATGCGTGAAATTTTAAAAGATGATGTTAAAGATGTGCGTTTAAGCTCGCGTTTAAGCGACTCGGCGGCAGTTTTAATCTATGATAAAAACGACCCAGACTACGCTATGCAGTCAATGCTAAGACAGATGGGACAGGCAGATAACTTACCAAAAATCAAGCCAATACTTGAGATAAATGCCAAACATGAGATATTTACAAAGCTTGAAAAAGACGTGAGTGCAGTCTATGACATTGCACCGCTTTTATTAGGTATGGCAAAGCTAAATGAAGGCATAAACCTAGAAAATCCAGCTGAGTTTAGCAAAAAATTAACAAAAATAATGCTAAAAGCGATATAAGTTTAATTACTTCTTAAGTTTTGCCCTATTTTTAGGGCAAAACTCCGCTACTGATTTAAATTTTGTAAAATCAAAAATACAGATATGATTTTGAGTATAAAAATTTTAAAGATGACAAATTAACCATATTTATTTTAAAAAAATTAAATAAAAAGACATGAAAAACTTTATTTTAAATAAGATATAAATCATTACGCCAAGCATGATAGATATGCCGATGAACGGATTTGTTAGCTTATTTTGTTGTCTCTGTTTTTATAAAGTTATTTCAGCTATTATAGTCTTAAAAGTCAAAAGATTTAAGCAAACAATACACAAATTAGTATAACCATTGTATAATCACTAAATATTTTGAGAGGTTTAGCAATTATTATAGTTGGTAGTTGTTGCTAGTTTTTATATAAACAAATCTTAAATTTTGTTGATTTATCTTAAAAGTTTTTTAAAAAGATTTACAATGATAAGCGGTTCAAACAGTATCTCGTTTTTAAAACTACCCAATATAGATATCGCTAGAGTAAACAAAAACTACTCTTTAAAAGAAACCATCAAGGTTAGTGATGAGATCATGACTTCGGTAGAATATCTCAATAGACAAGCACAGATAGAGTATAGGACAAAAGACTTTTTAAGAGCCCAGTCAAGCAGTATTATTTCAAAACTACGTGTAAATAATATTATGAATATTAATTATAAAATCAAGATGGCTCATTCAAAAAAATTAATACAAACAACTTACTCAATAGAAACAATGGCTTAGACTATCATTATAGCTCGTCTCCGACTTTAGCAGGAGACTTTGGAAAATACGATTTTACATATTTAATTCAAAGTATTTGATTGGAGAATAGCAAAGAATGACGAACTTCTAGTAACAATAAAACAGCAAGAGCAAGAATTTGAAGTGTTGCGAAGAATGATAAAGAGAGTATAAATTTAACAAAAAGCTTGAGCTTTGCGTAGTTATAGTATTTTATATAACTTTATGATATAACACTTGCAAATTTATTGCAAGGAGGATACAATGCAAAAACTTCAAAGAGTGGCTGGATAATTTTACATCCACTAATCAAATTAGCCCCAACGATACCTTTACATTTACTAAAAAAGATGGTAGTAAAGATGTTGTTAAGGTAAGTCAAATTTTAGATTTTATTGTTAAATCATCTGAAAAAGAGCAGGACAAATTTAAAGCTAGTTTAGAAAAAGGGTTAGAGGTAAATAACCTTATAGGGTATGCAGATAAATGCTAAAAAAGCAGATGGGGCAAATGAGGTTTTAAATAAGCTTTATGATACTAACGCAAGTAAGATTGATTTAAATAAAAAATAACGGCATAAAATGCCATTAAACAAGTAAATTATTTTGTTTTATTTTTGTCAGGACTTTTATCTTCAAAAAAGTCATCGCCAAGACCAGTTCCCATTCTTTTCATAGCCTGAGCTTTAAAAGCATTTTCGCACTCTTGTTTTTGGCTGTCAGTCATTTTCTCTGCCTTTTGACATTTTGTGATAACTTTTTCCATCTCCTCAGGATGATTTTTAAAATACTCTGCTGTTTTAATCTCTTGCTCAAAACAACCAGTGAGCGAAAACAAACCAACAACTAAAATGCTACCAGCGACTATCTGTTTCATAGTGGTTTCTCCTTTGTTAGAAATTTATTGCTAATTTTATCTTAAGTGTCATTAAAACTGTATAAAAAAATTACTAAACAGTTACACATAAATAAACTTAGTATTTAAATGCTAAATTGTTTATGCTATAATTTTAAATAACAAATTATTTTTTAAATATTTTGAATTATAATATAATTTTATTTAAAAAATCAAGGGATAATTAAAAAAAAATGATGAAAAAAAGAGTTGATGCAATAACTTCTTTTAAAAAAGAAATAGCAAATAAAATAAATATAAGCATTCAACCCCTTTATAACTGGGAAATAAGTAAGCCCAATCTGTATAATTTAATACTTAGCTACTATAAAAAAGATTTACAAAAAGTTACACCAATCGAACAAGAACTATTAAATCATTTTAGAAAACTTGATAAAACTTCTCAAGAAATAATAGCTACTGAAATAAAATTAAAAGCTCTTAAACAACAAAATACTAAAAATTTATAAAAGTACTATATTTTCAAAAATAACGATGATACTAATTTAGAAAAATTTTGCCGAGAAAAATCTCGGTTTTCGAGATTTTTGACACGTATTTTAGGGGTATAAAATAAAAATTAACGATTTAGGCTAAAATCAAACTTCAAACCGCACGCAGCAACATAATTTTGTAAGGTTGAAAATTTAAAATCCGCATCCGCAGAACCTTCAAACCTAGCCACAACACTTTGAGAGACGTTCATTAGTTTTGCAATATCCGTCTGACTAAGTCCGGCATCAAGTCTTGCCCTTACTAGCCTCTTTTTTATCTCAAATAGCGGTATATTCTTTGAACCAAGCTCATTAAATTCGTTATTTTGTAAGTTTTTAGCAAGCAGCCTTTTATATCCGATCATTTGATTTCCTTTAGATTTTTAAAATTTATCTTTGGTAAATTTTCTTTGTAAATCAAAAGAATTGTAATAGTGTCATTTGTATTATCGACGTAAAACGGAACAACGTAGCCTTTATAGATCAGATCTCGAACGTTTTCGTTTTCGGCATCAAAATTTTTACGATAACTATACGGCATAGAAGCTATTTTTTCTATTTCGGTGCGTAGATTTTTTGTAAATTTATCGGCTCGTGATTTACTATCTAGTGCAATAAAATTCCTAATTTCAGAAAGGGCGTCAAAAAAATCATCGCTATATATTATTACCACACAAAGCCTTTCTCAGCCATTTTTGCTTCAAATTCTTGCGATGTGTATGTATTTAGCTCACCGCTTTGAGCCTTTGCAACCACTGCTTTTAGATATTTAGCGTCTTCTTTGCTTAGTCTATTTTCAGTTGGCACCTCTAACTCTTTGGTTTCTAAGGTATTAATATACTTGATTTGATACTTTGGCGTCATAGCTTGTGCCATTGCACTAAATGCTCCGATTGCTTGTTGGCTAAGGTTTTCGCCCATAATTGTGATTGTTTGCATTTTACCCCTTTATTGAAAATACAAAGATTATATCTTTAATATTATAAAATATAGCTTGAAAGCGATAAAATAATCAAACTTTTGCTCGGTTTTTGACAAGAAAAAACTCGTTTTTCGCAAATTTAGACCCCTAAAGTAGGGTGTTTGAGATGGCTTAAACAAGTATATTAAACAAGAAATAATATTAAAGAGCTTTTTTATAAAAAACGAGTAAATACAAATGCCAAAAAACCAAAAAGAGAAACATTAAATTTTGTTTTTTCTATGAGAGATCATTTGCAAGCACCAGCAAACAAAATTCAAGAAGCTGCCATAAAAGTTTTAAAGGAAAAATTTCCTGATAATTATTTTTTAGCTGCTATTCACAATGATACAGATAATCCACATTGCCATATATGTTTAAAAATTACAGATGCTCATGGAAAAAGAATTAATCCTAAAAAATCTGACTTAGATGATCTTAGAAAAAATTTTGCTTTAGAGCTTAACCGAATGAATATTGATGCTACTGCAACGATTAGAAAAAAAATCCAGATTAACAAAGATGGAAAAATTATTGATGAGCCTGAAATAAAATCACACCATTATGAAGTAACTGGGTTTGGTGAAGCACCATATAAATTTAACTCAGATAATGATCAAAGTTACTATGTAAATTATAAAACACCGACAGGGAAAATTGTAACTATTTGGAGCAAGGATTTAAAAAAAGTTATTGAGGAAAATAAAATTAATGTCGGAGAATTTTGTCGCTTTGCTATTACTGGAGAGCAGGAGATGAAATTTGTTTATTTTGATAAAAAAACGAAAAATACAATCGAAAAAACATCTTATAAAAAAATGTGGGACGTTTCTGTAAATGATAGATTGGAAAAAGAGTTAAAGCCTTTAAAAAAATACTCTATGCCAACTATCAAAATTTTAAAGAAATTTAATGCAGAAATTAAACAATATATTAATCAAACAGTAGTTAAATCAAAAAATGATACAATTAAAATTAGCCAAGATTTGAATATGCAAATTAATGAAAAAACGTTACAGTAATCAGGATGAAAATGCAAAAATTTATAAAAACAATAGATAATATAATATCAAAAGAACGCCTTAGTTCATATAATAGCATAGATGAGCATTGTAAAAATTTAAGGACAATTGCAATACTTACTCCAAACATTGCCATGATAGAAATATCTATAAGAAATATTGTTGATTTTTATTTAAAGCAGATATACGGTACAGAGTGGATTAAAAACTCAAATCATGAACAAATACTTGCCGAAAAAATAAGCATAGATAAAAGATTTAAATTTGCTGATCTAACGCATGATCAGTATTTATCAAATTTTAGCTTTGGTAAAATTATATATTTAGCCAAAGAAAACCATTTGCAAATGTATATATTTGAAAATTTAAATGAGTTAGATTTTAGGGCGTTTAGCGATAGCAATAGAAATTTTTTCTTTTTCAATGATAGAAAAAACGATTTTTCCGATATAGATAAAGCCGACATTTTGTTGAGCCTACTTCTTACTATTCGCAATCGATGTTACCATTGGGAAAATATACTAAAAATAAGATCTGTTAATAATAAAACATACCCAAGGATCACCTATAGGCTTAATGATACAAATATAGGCATTATGCCAAAAGAGCTAAATAAATTTCTATCTGATGTATTAAATAAGTTCATTGGGATAGTTTAGAGGGATATGGCATATCCCTCAAGGCGTCTAGTCCGCCTCTCGAAGTATGAGTAAATTTTATCAAAAAAAACTTAAAATTTGTTAAACAAAATATATAGTAGTATCAGTTTTGATAAAAACTGTTTTTAATTTCGGCATAATCTAAATTTAGATTTTTTGCATATATCTATAAAATCACAAATTTTTATAACAATATTTCTTAAACTATTTTGATTATATATTGCCGTTTCATGGTTGATATTAAAATGTTCTTTCTCTTTAAAAATATCTTTACTGCATTCATTGTCTATTTTGTTGATTAACATCTCTTTGTTTTAATAAATTTGTTCGAAATTATAAAAATTGCTTATAGTGTATGTATATTTTTTATTTAAGAAATATACCAATTTTTACAATTTTTTATTGAATTCTTAAGCCATTTTTTTACTTTAAGCTTTTTAAACCTTAAAATACATTTTGAGATTTTTAACATAAGCCCTAGAATTGGTATTTTTATAAGTTTTATATTGAAAATCATACTTTTCATTTACAAAATTTATAATATTGTATATAATGCGGTGATGGGTTATTTGTATCCATACATCAAAAAACGAGAGTGTCTTGTATTTAAAATGATAGTGATTAAAACTTTACATTTTTTCACTCTCATTTTCTTTGCCTCTCCACAAAAATAACTTGACAATCTATTAAAATTTGGAATAGAATTTAAATGATTTTATTATAAAAAATAATAAGGAAAAAATATGAAACAAAAGATAGATTATGAAGATTTTAAAAGTACCCAAGGAAAGCGTGAAATAAAATCTCAAAAAAGCACAGATTGCATATTAAATAATGAAGATATAGTAAATTATCCATTAAACCAAATTTTATATGGACCTCCAGGCACAGGAAAGACTTACAATACAGTAAAAATAGCCGTAAACATAATAGAACAAAATTCTTTAGATGACAAAGAGTATATAAAAAAGCAATTTAAAAAATACAAAGATAACGGACAAATCGAGTTTATAACCTTTCATCAAAGCTACGGATATGAGGAGTTTGTGGAAGGCATAAAGCCAAATTTAGACAATGGCGAGATTAGCGAAAGCAGAAAAATAATATATAGTATTAAAGATGGAATTTTTAAAAGGCTTTGTAAAACAGCACAGAATATTGAAAGTAAGCCTACTCAGACCTTAGTTTTTAAAGACGATGTAAATTTTTGGAAGATGTCTTTAGGCGACTCTCAAAATTCAAAAGAAGATTTTGTATTTGACTATTGTATTAAAAACAATGTTATTTTGCTCGGTCTTGGCGAACGGCTTGATTTTAGCAAATGTAAAGACGTCAAGCAAATTTTAAAGCTTATGGGAAAAGAAAAACAAGATTTTCCAGCCATAGCTATAAATATACTAAAAAACGAGATAAAAAATGGAGATATAATTTTAATTTCATTAGGAAACAAAAAATTAAGGGCAGTAGCTCAAATAACAGGCGAATATAAATTTTTAGATAAAGATAATTTAGGTAGTTTTGTTCAAGCCAGAAATGTAAAATGGATTTTTGTACCTAAAGAACCTATGCGTTATGAAAAAATTTTATATAAAAAATTCATGCAAAAGAGTATTTATAATATAAAAAGCAATTTAAAAATTGATGATTTTAAACAAATCCTTATAAAAGATGATCAAAAAAATAGAAAAAACTATATTTTAATCATCGATGAAATCAATCGTGGAAATATCTCAAAAATTTTTGGTGAGTTAATTACATTAATCGAGCCATCAAAAAGAATTGGTGCAGACGATGAGCTAGTTGCAAGACTTCCTTATTCGCAGACTGAATTTGGTGTACCAAAAAATCTTTATATTATCGGTACAATGAATACAGCTGATAGAAGTATCACTCCCATTGATACAGCACTTCGTAGAAGATTTGAATTCGTAGAGATGATGCCTGATTATGAAGTCTTATCAGATAATGTAGATGGTATAAATTTAAGAAAAATGTTAAAAGCTATCAACAGAAGAATCGAATTCCTTTACGATAGAGATCATCAAATTGGACACGCTTATTTAATAAGTATTAAAAATTTAGATGACCTTAAAGATGTATTTAAAAATAAGATAATTCCACTTTTATCTGAATATTTTTATGATGACTGGGAAAATATTAAGAAAATTTTAAATAGTAGCTTTTTTAAGAAGGATAAAGAAGAATCAGAATATCTAAAAAATATACAAAGCAACAATAATAAAATAATTTATAAAATCTCAGATACTAGCAAGTGGGATTTTAAAGCAATTTACGATAAATTTGATACATCTAGCCAAGAGCATAGCAAAGATGAAACAGCAGACAATACAGATAAGTGAATTTGGGCTTATTTTTAATGGCAAAAAGAGCGATGACGAATACACTAGCAAGTATCTTTGCGACTCTATAAATTGTAGTGATCAATATAATGAGCTAGAAGAATTTGTTAAAAGCGATGCAGGGCAGCAGATCTTTGAATTTGTTAAAAACGGCAAATGTTTACGTGCTAAAAATTATGTTGGGACTTTGCAATTTAAAAGTGGTCTCACAATAGAAATCCTACCAAAAATAGCAAAAAGCCAAAAAAATGAAAATAGACAAAAAAGCCAAAATGATGCAAAAGTGCTATTAGTCAAGCTTTTATGCATACTTTATAAATTACCAAACTATAAACACATAGATAAAGCAAATTTTAATTATCTAAAACATATGCGAATTTTTGAGATTTTTATAAATATGTTTTTAGGCGATATTGGGCGAATTATTAAGCATGGACTCAAGTCAGACTATACCTATTTACAAGAAAATCAGTATTTTTTAAAGGGTAAGTTACTATTTAATGAGAATTTACGCTTAAATTTGGCTCATAAAGAGAGATTTTTCATGGAATTTTCGGATTATAATCAAAATTGCCCTGAAAATCGCCTTTTAAAAAGCACACTAAATTTTCTTTATCAAGCATCAAATGACTGGAATAATAAACGTCTTATTTTACAATATTTAGAGCATATGGGGCATATAAAATACTCGTCAAATTTTATAGCTGATTTTCGTAGCATTAAAAAAGAGCGAGGATTAAGGCACTATGAAAACGCCCTAATATGGTCGAAAATATTTCTAAATCATTCAAGCTTTGATATCTTTTGTGGTAATAGTGTGGCTTTTGCAATTTTATTTCCTATGCAAACTCTTTTTGAGAGCTTTGTGGGGTGGTATTTGAGAAAAAGTAAGCCAAATTTAGAAATTTTAGAGCAGTTTAATAGTCGTAATTTTGTTAAAGGATTGTTTGGCATTAGTCCTGATTTTGTTGCAAAAAATGGCAAAGATATAGAGTTTATCGCTGATGCAAAATGGAAAGTAATCAGCAAAAATAATGACTTTAGCCAAAGCGATTTTTACCAACTTTTTACTTATCATAAACTATTTAAAAGCCCAAATACTCATATTTATTATCCACAATCAGACGAAAAAAATTGTTATAAATTTTTTGAATATTTTGACGGTAATAAAATTGAAATTTATTTTTTAGATATTTTAAAAGAGCTTGGTAATTAAATAAAATAATAAATAAGCCAAGTTGTGGACTTAATATGGTTAGTAAGCAAAAATGATTTTAAAAAATATTTGTAAGACTAAAAAGTTTACAGAGTTTACTCTCGTTCACATTTCTCATAAAACATTATAAATTTGATCTTTGTCCACAAAATTTATACCGCTTGTTGCGTTTTTACTTCTAAAATCATATTTGAGTCTAAATTTTATCAAATTTTATCCGATATAAATGAAGCGGAACTATTTTTGCTTATGATTTTAAAATAAATTTTAGGAAAAGCAATGAGAATAACAAACCAATGGCGATACAGTCAGACATTATATGATTATCAACGAAGTATGGCAGAGGTCAATAAAAACTATCAACAAATTTCAAGTGGCTTAAAGATAAACCAATCCTATGAAGGTGCAGCGACTTATAACGATGCGATGAGACTTGATTATGAGGTGGCTACAATTGATCAAGTCATAGAAGCGACATCAAAATCTGTAAATTTTGCTAAAAATACAGATAAATCAATATCAGAGTTTGTAAAACAGCTTGAAAAATTTAAAGTTAAAGTCGTGCAAGCTGCAAGTGATATAAATAGCACAACATCACTTGAAGCAATAGCAAATGACTTGCAAGGTATCAAAAACCACCTTGTAAATATCGCCAATACTTCAATAAATGGGCAATTTTTATTTTCAGGAAGTGCAGTTGATACAAAACCAATCGATGGTAGCGGAAACTATCAAGGCAATAAAGAATATATGAAAACTCACAGTGGGGCACAGGTAGAGATAGCTCATAATATACCGGGATATGATATGTTTTTAGGTAAAGATAGCGACTATCGAAAAATCATAACCACAAATGTCATTCAAGTTGATCGCACAAGGGCAGATACAACTGAAAATCCAAAGATACTAAACGGCGAAAGCAAGATCAAAAATATGATCGGACTAAACTATGTAAAACAGCCCAATACGATAAATAAAGACTATGACTTTGTCGATAAAGATGTAAAATTCCCTGACACATACTTTTATATGCAGGGTAAAAAGCCAGATGGTACGAGCTTTACAAGCAAATTTAAGATGACAGCAGATACAACGATTGATAGCCTAATGGAAAAGATCGGTTATGAGTTTGGTAATACAGCAACGACTAAAGTCGTAGATGTAAGCATAAATGCCGATGGACAGTTTAATATAAAAGATCTAACAAAAGGCAACCAAGTCATCGACTTTCATATGGTCGCAGCGACAACTCAAGTAAACACAAAAGATGACTTAGCTACTGCAAATGCAGCTATAGCTAGCACCGATACACTAGCAAATTTAGAGACATTGGCAAATAATGGAAGCATATATATTACTGAATTTACTAAGAGTAATTTTAAAGACAATAACGGAGTAGCTACAAACTCGTTTGATTATACTAAAGTGAGATTTGCTAAAAAAGACAATACTGTAACAAGCAATGTTTCGCAAATTGTTCGTGCGACCGGAGAATTTGCTACTGATTCAACAAGATTAAGCCAAGTAGCTGGGACAAAAACACTATATCCAAACTCAAACGATCGCTACAATATAGATAATAAAAATATAAACATGAAGATAGTCTCAAAATCAGGAGCAACATACAATATAAAAGTAAAGCTAGGGACACAAGATCCAAGTGTACCGGTAACATTTGATATCTCTGGTACAGCAGCCGATGGCACACAATTATTTAATGGTGCAACTAGAATTTTGCCAGTTTATAACTCAGATGAGTTTGGTACATATAGAACTCAGACGAATGACTTCACGTATCGCCAACTTATGGATATAGTTGGTATGGTTGCAAGTGATAATATACCACCACAATCATCTTTAACTACCGAAGGTGCTACTATAACACAGGCTCAAAGGGAGGCAAATAGCAAGGCTATGCAAAATGAGATAATAAAATCTCGTGGTAGCGTATCAGTAGAGCTAGATCATAGTGGTAAAGTTGTACTTAAAGATCTTCAAAATGCCGTTACTCCAATCGAGTTAGCTATGTATGATGAAGATAATACTGACAAATTTTATGGCGATAGCACAGGCACTACGACTGCTGATTCTCAAGGCGGTGGTGCAGCATTTAACTTTTCAGCAAATAATGCTATAACGATAGATGAACCAAGTGTAAATTTATTTAAAGAGCTTGATGATATGATATTTGCTGTTAGAAATGGCTATTATAGGGCAGATTCAGAAGCTGGAGATCCACGAAATACTGGTATGCAAGGAGCTATCGAGAGACTGGATCATTTTATGGATCATGTAAATAAACAAGTAACTAAAATTGGCTCACAAACAAAACTTCTTACATCAACGCAAGAACGTGCTGAGATAATGAAAGTTAACGTTTCATCTGTAAAGAGTGAGGTTATCGATGCAGACTATGCCAAAGCTTATCTTAGTTTCACACAAAAATCAATGGCATATCAAGCAATGCTGCAAGCCACATCTAAGATAAATCAACTTAGCTTACTAAATTATATGTAAAATCAGCGGTAATTCCGCTGATTTTTTAAATTTTAAACTCCAATGTGCTATAATAAGCCTTTTTGAAAAAAAGGATCTGAAATTTTACGTCAAAGCATTTTAACGATTACGATTTGTATATTAGTCTATTTTGGTATATCCACAGCTGCTCCTACTGCAGATTTTGTCGGCTCATTTGGTCAAGCTATCGGTAGTATAAATTTTAAATTTTTTGGATATATCGCCTATATTTTTCCATTTTTACTCATCATCATTGCATACTTTATCTATAAAAACTACACCAAATTTGATTTAGAATTTTCTCAATACTTGTTTGGAATTTTGCTATTTTTTCTTGCTATATTGATGCTTCAAGCACTCACATCATCGCAAGAAAATGGTGGCATGGTAGGTGGATTTATAAATTTAGCGCTAAAAGATGTCATCGGCACGATCGGCACTTGCGTCGTTATACTTATGCTTTTTATAATCTCTGTAGGACTTATATTTAAAGAGAGTGTTGTAGTGGTTTTAAGGCGAGCATTTGTCGATCCGATCAGTACAAAACTAGAGAAAAAGAGTGAGCAAAAGACAAAAACAAGCCCGATACAAATTCCATCTTCAGGTAAATCAAAAGAGTCAAATTTAAAACAAAATGAGTCTGAAGATGAGATTATTGATACTCAAATTTTAGAAGATGAAGTGGTGCAAAATGAGCCTAAAACAGATCAATGTAGCGATAAAGTCTCAATAGTAAATGGTGTAGAAATTTTAAATGAAGTAGCTGAAAATAAAAAATTGCTTGATGAACTAGAAAAAGGTAAAGTCGAAAAACCAAAAGACTTTGTACTACCATCTCTTAAATTTCTAAATAATCCACCAAAACGTTCACATAGTGTAAATGAGGCTGAAATAGATCAAAAAATTTCTGATCTACTTGAAAAATTGCGTCGCTTTAAGATAGATGGCGACGTTGTTCGCACCTACACAGGTCCTATCGTAACGACATTTGAGTTTCGCCCTGCCCCACACATCAAAGTAAGTAAAATTCTTACTTTACAAGATGACTTAGCAATGGCTCTTAAAGCCCAAACTATTCGTATACAAGCCCCAATACCTGGTAAAGATGTCGTAGGTATCGAAGTGCCAAATCAAAATTTAGAGACAATATATCTTAAAGAAATTTTAGAGAGTGAAATTTATAAAAATGCTTCCAGCCCTCTTACAATGGCACTTGGCAAAGATATCGTAGGAGCACCATTTATAACAGATCTAAAAAAGCTCCCACATCTTCTTATTGCTGGAACGACTGGTAGTGGAAAAAGTGTAGGCATAAATGCAATGTTACTTAGCCTACTTTATCGCAACTCTCCGCAGACATTACGTCTTATGATGATAGATCCAAAGATGTTGGAATTTAGTATTTATAACGATATCCCGCATCTCCTCACGCCTGTCATAACACAGGCTAAACAAGCCATAACCGCACTGGCAAATATGGTTGCGGAGATGGAGCGTCGCTATACGATAATGAGCCACACACGCACAAAAAATATCGAAAGCTATAACGAAAAGATGAAAACAGAAGGCGGTGAACAACTGCCATACATAGTTATTATCATTGATGAACTTGCTGACCTTATGATGACGAGCGGCAAAGATGTAGAACTTTACATAGGACGCTTAGCACAGATGGCAAGAGCTAGTGGCATACATCTCATCGTAGCTACACAACGCCCATCCGTAGATGTCGTAACAGGTCTAATAAAAGCAAATCTACCAAGTCGTATCAGCTACCGTGTAGGTCAGCGTATTGATAGTAAAGTCATACTCGATCAAATGGGTGCAGAGAGCTTACTAGGGCGTGGAGATATGCTTTTTACGCCACCTGGAAGCCCTGGCATCATCAGACTTCATGCACCTTTTGCAAGCGAGAAAGAGATAGAAAGTATCGTTGAGTTTTTAAAACAGCAACAAGAAGTTGTTTATGATGAGCGATTTTTAGCTGAAGATAGCACAAATAGTGGCTCTAGTGGTGCAAATGGTAGCATAATAAATTGCGGTGAGCTTGATGAACTTTATGAGGAGGCAAAAGAGATAGTGTTAAGTGAGCAAAAAACATCAATAAGCTATCTACAGCGTCGCTTAAAGATAGGATATAACAAGGCCGCAAATATTATAGAGCAGATGGAAAAAATGGGTGTTTTAAGCCCAGTAAATTCAAAAGGGCAAAGGGATATTTTATAAAATTTTGTGTGTAAATTTATAAAAACTCTTGACAAAATTATCTAAAAACTATATAATTACGCTTTCTTAACAAAGTTGGGGTATCGCCAAGCGGTAAGGCAACTGGTTTTGGTCCAGTCATCCAGAGGTTCGAATCCTCTTACCCCATCCAACTCTAGATTTTTAATCTTAGCTTATCGCAGAGTAGAGCAGTGGTAGCTCGTCGGGCTCATAACCCGAAGGTCAGCGGTTCAAATCCGCTCTCTGCAACCAAGAGATTAAAACACTTTAAATCAAAAATAAAATACATTTAACTTATACTATACTCATTATGCATAATCATCTACATTTAATAACCATATACCAAGTTCAAATCTTTTTATACATCTCTCTAAACACTATTTAAGTGAATTATATACTCCTCTACCTCATATACTTATTTAAGATTCAATAATAAAACTCACTCAAATTTCTCTTTTTAACATATGCAAATAAATCTTAAGTGTATCTTTTATTCTGTTGATTTGGCTATCTTCACACGCTTTGCTACATTTTTAAATTTTTAATATATGCTATCTATAAGTATGGCTACACTTAAGCTATTTCCTGTAGGACGCATGCTTTTTATTTGCATAAGTTTTTGTATATTCAATCTATTATTAATATCTAAAACACAAATTTAATTAAATTTTAAAATATAAAGCTATATAATCCACTTTTTATATCTAAAGAGCTATTATGAATTTGATCCCATTATTTTCTATTTTTGTTATGATTAGCACTGGTTTTTTTGCTAAAAAAGTTAAGATAGTTGAGACCAAACACTCTGTTATCTTTGTAGACTTCGTCCTATGCTTTGCCATACCTGCACTTGTATTTGATAAAATTTATCATGTAACTATCGATACGACACTCATTAATTCCATTGCGACTGGCTTTTTATCGTCTATTTTCGGTGGTACTTTAGCATTGGTGCTTGGTTGCTTATTCAAATTTTCACGAGCCACCATCGTAAGTATGGTTATGTTAAGTATTTTTGGCAATACTCTTTTTGTTGGACTGCCAGTACTTCAGGGATTTTTTGGCGATGAAGTATTAAACGAAGTTATATTTTACGATCAGCTTGCCACCGCAATACCGCTTTCTATCCTTGGTCCGCTTATCTTGTCCTTTGGTGCATCAGAGAAAGTTTCACTTTTTGCAAATGCAGTAAAAATTTTAAAATTTCCACCATTTATAGCACTCATTTGTGCGTTTATGTTAAAGGGGTTTTATATACCTGATTTTATATTTGCACCTCTTAGAATGTTTTCTGGTGCGATCACGCCAATCGCACTATTTGCTATCGGCATAGGGCTTAGTTTTAATAGCATTAGAAGTTCGTATAAAGGGCTTTTCATCGTCATATTTTGTAAGATGATAGCTCCTGCTTTATTCATAATTGCGGTAATAAATATCTTTAGTATACATATAGATACAAAATGGATTGTTGCGATATTTCAAGCATCAATGCCACCTATGGTCTTAGCTAGTGCGATGATAATGAAAGCTGGACTAGATAGTTCACTAGCCATATCATCAGTTGCAATGGGTGTAACATTTAGCTTTGTTAGCCTACCTGTACTTTTTTATATTTTTGGAGTATGATTTCACACTTGCTTTACACTAAAATTTTATAATTTCAACATATTAATTTAAAGGAGAAATTATGAAAAAATTAGTTTTAGTCGCACTTAGTGCATTATTTGTAACAAGCAGTGCTTTTGCAGGCGATATGAATAAGTCCATGGACAATAAAGATGGTATGATGACAAAAAGTCAGACTATGATGGATAAAAAGGACAAAATGATGGATAGTAAAGATAAGATGATGGATAATGCTAAAGAGATGAAAGACGATATGAAAAAGGGTATGTAGTGATAAAAATTTTGCTCGTAGAAGATGATGAGACACTGCTTGAGATGATAGCTGAGTATCTTAGAGATAACGATTACTTAGTAACCACTTGCAACAATGCAGCTGATGCACTAGATCTAGCCTATGAGCAAAATTTTGATATCTTAGTACTTGATGTTAAGCTACCAAAAGGCGATGGCTTTTCCTTGTTATCGTCTTTAAGGTCTGCCGGAGTTAACACACCCGCTATATTTACAACCTCACTAAACACCGTCAATGACTTAGAGAGTGGCTATGAAAGCGGTTGCGATGATTACTTAAAGAAGCCATATGAGCTAAAAGAACTACTAATACGTATAAAAAATTTAATAAAACGTAGCTTTTTGCATACAAATAGCGACTTTATTACGCTTGCAGATGGTTATAAATTTTACCCACAAAGCAAAAATCTGACTAAAAATGACGAAATAGTAAATCTTTCAAACAAACAAAGCGAACTACTTATCCTATTTTTACAAAATAAAAATAAACTTCTTACAAAACAAGAAATATTTGATAAAATTTGGAGCTTCGACGAAGAGCCAAGTGAGCAAAGTTTGCGTGTATATATAAAAGATATACGCCAAATTTTAGGAAAAGAAAATATAACAAACAAAAGGGGCGATGGCTATATATATGCCATACAAAACTAAAATTTTAAGCAAAATATTATCGCTATATCTTATTACTAGTGCCATATTTTTAGGCTATTTTTTCATAAATGATTATAGAATGAAAAAAGATACACTCATTTTAAATGAAGTAAAAAATTTAAAAGAGATAAAAATGGGTATTTATATGAAGGCTAGAATGGACGGTATAGACAAGATAAATACGCTAAGCAATGAAAAAAATATCAAAACTTGCATATTTTCTCAAGACGGGACAGAGCTTTATAATGAAATAGACTGCAACAAATTTAATAAAAAAAGTGAGGTGCAAGACGATAAAGTAGTTATATTTGAACCAATACAAACAATGGATGTAGCTACTGATGAGTTATCAAAAGCAAATATATTACTAATTGGTAAAGACATAAAGAGTGAGATTTTAAACCTAAAAATTAAAAGTATTTTAAAGCTTTTAATTGCATTAAGTGCTATACTATTTATTGCATATTATTTAGCCAAACTATCCCTTGAACCACTTTATACAAAGATAACCACACTAAATCGCTTTATAAAAGACTCAACCCACGAGATAAATACACCGCTAAGTATCATAATGATGAGCATTGAAACAACCGATAAAAACTCACTAAATGAGCGAAATTTAAAACGCTTTAATAACATAGAACTAGCCGCAAAAAGCCTAAATAACGTATATGATACACTTGTGCATCTTGCATTTGATACTAATAAAAAAATAGTCAAAGAAGAGATAGATTTAAAAGAGCTTTTAAGTGAAAGGCTTGATTATTTTGCTCCATTTTTTACAAAAAGAGCCCTTAAAATAGATATAAATTTAAAAAAAGCAACTATAAAAGCAAATAGATATGAGATGAGTAAGATATTTGATAACTTACTAAGCAACGCTGCAAAATACACAAATTTAGGAGGTAATGTCTATATAATCTTAGAGCAAAATAGCTTTAGTATAACAAACACCGGTAACGGCATAAGCAAAGAACAACAGGCTCAAATTTATGAACGTTATACACGCTTTAACGCAGATCAAGGTGGCTTTGGCATAGGTTTAAGTCTAGTAAAACAATCTTGCAAAAATAATGATATAACCATAAAATGTAATAGCTGCATAGGTAAAGAAACTACATTTAGCCTTCAATGGGTTTAAAAATTTACTTTCAATTTATACGATGATTAACTTTAAAGGATTATAATTGTATTATTAAAAATTTCCAAAAGGAGAAAAAATGACAAAATTACTTAAACAATATAGTCTTTTTATCAACGGTGAGTGGCGTGAAGCAAAAGATAAAGCAACACTCAAAACTTACAACCCCGCAAATGGTAAACTTCTAGCCGAGATAGCTGACGCTACAGAAGATGACGTAAATGACGCAGTTAAAGCAGCTCGTGTGGCGTTTAATAAATTTAAACACTCAACTATCTCTGAGCGTTCAGCACTTTTAAACAAAATAGCCGACGTGATAGATGCAAATAAGGAGCATTTAGCACATGTTGAGACGATAGATAATGGTAAGCCAATACGCGAAACACTAAATGTAGATATTCCGCTTGCAGCGGAACATTTTAGGTATTTTGCCGGCGTTATCGCCGGTGAAGAGGGCAGTGCAAATGTATTAAATGAAAAGCAACTCTCTATCGTGCTTCGTGAGCCGATCGGCGTTGTAGGACAGATCGTGCCATGGAATTTTCCATTTTTGATGGCAGCGTGGAAACTAGCACCGGTCATAGCAGCAGGGAATGCAAGCGTGTTTAAACCCTCAAGCGAGACGAGCTTATCGGTGCTTGAGCTATTTCGCTTGATAGATAAAATTTTACCAAAAGGGCTTGTTAATGTTGTGACTGGTAAAGGCAGTAAGGCTGGCGAATGGATCAAAAATCACCCAGGACTTGATAAATTAGCCTTTACAGGCTCAACCGAGATCGGTCGTGATATAGCCATAGCAGCAGCCAATCGTATCATACCAGCAACGCTTGAGCTTGGTGGAAAGAGTGCAAATATATTCTTTGCTGATGCTGATTTAGACAAGGCACTTGATGGTTTACAACTTGGTATTTTATTTAACCAAGGACAGGTGTGTTGTGCTGGTTCAAGAATATTCGTTGAAGAGAAATTTTATGACAAATTTATAGATGCAGCAGTTAAAAAATTTAGCAGCATAAAAGTCGGCGATCCACTAGATCCAACTACACAAATGGGTGCTCAAATAAACAAAAAACAGGCTGAGAAAATTTTAAACTATGTCGAGATCGGCAAAAAAGAGGGGGCAAAAGTCGCTGTAGGTGGCAAGGCATATACTAAAAATGGTTGCGATAAGGGTGCATTTGTAGAGCCAACTTTGCTAACTGATGTGCGAAACAATATGCAAGTGGCACAAGAGGAGATATTTGGACCAGTTGGTGTTGTGATTAAATTTAAAGACGAATCTGAGCTTATTAAAATGGTAAATGATAGTGAATACGGCTTGGGTGGTGGTGTTTTCACGCAAGACATAACAAAGGCATTGCGTGTGGCTCGTGCTATGGAAACTGGTCGCGTCTGGATAAACACTTATAATCAAATCCCAGAGGGTAGTCCATTTGGCGGATATAAAAACTCAGGCATAGGTCGTGAAACACACAAGATCATCTTAGAACACTACACTCAAATGAAAAACATAATGATCGATCTAACTGGTAAACCAAGTGGCTTTTACGAGCAATGATTATATGGGGCGATAAACGCCCCTATTTATACTTCATTCCCCTGCTTTATCTTTTTAACTTAGTTGCATAAATTGTCTTTACACGACTTGATATAGCATATTATATATAGCATAAATCAAACGTTTTGTCTTAATGCTTGATGTGTCTATTGGTTAGCAGTGTTTATACTCATAGACAACCTGTCATACTAAGCGTGAGTTATAAGTAATTTCTTGTCAGATGTGTATCAAATTTGGTGCAAATTTAGTCAAATTTGGCTAAAATACCATTAAAAAGGGCTATTTTGAGCGAACAAATTTATATCATCGGCGACGTACATGGTTGTTTTAAGACACTTTTAGCCTTAATTAACAAGCTACCAAATGGTATAACCTCACGCATTTGCTTTGTTGGAGATCTAGTAGATAGAGGTATGGATAGTGCCAAGGTCGTTGAGCTTATAATACAAAACAAATTTGAATGTGTCATGGGTAATCACGAACGTAGATTAGTGCTAAACGCAGATGGACTTATGCAAAATGATCTTTTAAGCGATGATGCTTACGACTTGGCGTGGTATTTTAAACACGGCGGATTTGAGACGTTTGCTTCATATGCGGATAAAAGTGATGAATATAAACGCTCTCATGTTGAGTTCTTATCAAATTTACCTATTTTTATAGAGTTTGATGAGTTTAAAACGCTAGATGATCGCCATCTAGTCATCTCTCACTCTGCTGTTGGAAAAATGTGGTATTTACGCAACTCACCAAATCACGCACAAGAGTTTAAAGCTCACGTTCTTTCAGGCAGAGATGATACGCACGAAAATATACGAATTTTTAATGTATTTGGGCATACTCCGCTTAATGAGCCACTTATAACGCATTTTAGTGCTAATATAGACCTAGGATGTGGCTGTGGGCGTAAAGTGATGTCTGCAAGACTTTGTGCGTTAGAGTTTCCTAGTATGAGAATTTTTACACAAGATAATATAGAGTAACAATCTACCTTATAGCCAAATAGCAAAAACTGCCCAATCTTTTACTATTTTGTAATGTTTTTAAAATTTTTACTCACTATCTTGCTTTACTCGTGTCAAGTTTTTACTATATATTTTTTTAAATAAAAAATATAGAGTAAAGTATTTTTAGCTAGATGCAATAAAGTTAAGCAAAGTTAGAAAGCACACATATAGTACAGTCCGTGACTGGGTAAAATTTCAGCAAAGTATAGCAAAAAGACAAATCTCTAAATAGCTTTAACTTCATAAAAAGAGACAATTTTTTTATGTATTATCAAGGATATGCATAACACTCCTGCCCCAAGAATAAGGCGTAACATATCCGTATCTTTATACCAAAATACTAAATTTACAACAATCGCAGCTGGTATTAAGGCGTTATTCATAATGGCTAAAACTCCGCTATCAACCTCACATGCACCGCTATTCCACAAAAAATATCCAAGTCCACTAGCCACTATGCCAAGCCATAATAGCACTGCAACCTGCGTCCAGTTAAGTATAATGCGATCAAAATTCCCAAATATCAAAAACGCCACAAGAGTTATCAGTAATGCACCAAAATGAAAATACCCAAAAATAAAAATTCCTTTTTGAGCTACATCATATCGTTCAAGCAATGCTTTATATGCACTTTGTCCAAACCCAAAGCAGATATTTGCACCTTGAACGAGCAAAAAACCTTTTAAAAAGCCATCGTTTATTGAGTCGTATTTAATAATAAATGCACCAAGCACCGCCACACCGACACTAAGTAGATACAATGGGCGAAATCTAATTTTAAAAGCGTCATAAATAATCGTAACATAAAACGGCGTAAATATCGTAAATAACGCAACTTCTGTAACACTAAGATACAAAAATGAGTTATAGTAAAATAGATACATAACGCCGATTTGTGCCGCACCAATAGCCATAATGCTTAGTGCAAGACGTGGCGATACACCTTTAAATTTAGTAAAAGGTAAAAATACAAGCGAAGCCAATGTCACACGTACTACAACGGCAAAGTAGCTATCTATCTTACCGGCTAAAAATTCCCCTATTAAACTAAAACTAAACGCCCACAAAATCGTAACAAAAACTAATTTTTTCAATCTAAAATTCTCCTTAATATCTAATCTCCACGCTCATAAAAATACTCAACCTTAGCAGTCTCAAACTCACCAATATCGAAAATAAAACTAGACCTATCTTCTAAATTTTTATCCATGCTATACAAAAACTCACCATATTTTATATTGCCTTTTGTATATAAACTCACACTATTTTTTAAATTTTTACTTAAATTTTGTTGTTTTAAAGCGCTTATCTCTATCTTCGCACCTAGCCTTTTTATGCACTCTTTTAGTTGCCCTAATCTCATATTCACACGCATCTGCTCATCGTTTAAACTTAAAGCTTTTGTGCTTTGCTCTATGCGTTTTTGCTGACTTTGTCTGGATACCACAACACTACTTGACAAATTCCACTCAAACTCAAATAATAATCTATTTGCTGCGACATATTCACTTAACTTTTTACTACCACTTTTATCACCTATTTTAAAGCTATCATTATTAAAGCTTTGTGTATCTTTTAGATAAATTTTAGACAATAACTCACCTTTTTTTGTGGTTTAAAAGCTCATTTTTTATGTTTTTAATCGCATTTATCTCTGGCATTTTATTAGAATTTACTTTATCAAAATCAGGCATTAAAATATTTGACCCACTGATAAAATCGATCTTGCCATTTGATAATAAATTTACACGTGAGACTAGATCTGAGTATCTTAACCCAAACTCGTCTTTATTATTTTTAAATTTATCCAAGCCTCCTCTTAGTGCGTTGTATTCATTCACGTCTATCTCACCAAACTCCAGCTAAAACTCAGCCATCTCTATCAGAGGCGTAAGTAAATTTATAAACTCATCGTTTAAAGCCACAAGCGACTTTATGGCTATGGCATTAAAATAAATTTTACTAATCTGCCTACTGGTTAAATTTTTAAGCTCTTCATTTTTGTATAAAATTTAAATATTCTCTTGAGTGAGGATTTGATTTGCTACTTCACTCATACCACCATCAAACAGTAAATACTCAATATGTGCCTTTATAGATCCGGACTTGGTTTTATACCCCTGTCTTGCTCGTTTGGCACAAATGTATAGCGTCCACTAAAGCTTAGTTTGACACGCTTATTTTCATCTTGATTTTTATTAAAATTTATTAAATTTTGCCTTGTTGCACTTTGAGCCAAAGCAATTAGCTGGAGTAAATTTCCAGCTTGTAAACACTCTGTAAAAATAACAAAAATGCAAAGCAAAGGTAAAAGGCGTTTAAGAAATTTATAAAACATCAATGAAAGCTTTTGACGAGATTTCCTATAAGTAGATTCCATCCATCCACTAGAACAAATATCAGTAGTTTAAACGGTAACGAGATCATAACCGGCGGTAACATCATCATACCCATAGCCATAAGTACCGAGCTAACAACCATATCAATAACTAAAAATGGAAGATATATTAAAAATCCTATCTCAAAAGCCGTCTTTAACTCACTTATCATAAATGCTGACATCGCGATACTTAGTGGTATTTCATCGATATTTGCAGGATTATTCATATCTCTTATACGAAAAAATAGGGCTAAATCCTTTTCACGTGTATTTTTTACCATAAATTCTTTAAACGGTTTTACACTTTTATCAAATGCCTCTTCATAACCAATCTGTTCAGCTAGATATGGTTTTATACCATCATTATAGCTTTGTGTTGCTATAGGCTCCATTATAAAAAACGTAAGCATCATCGCAAGAGATATAAGGACAGTTGATGGTGGTACTTGCTGTGTTCCCATCGCTTGACGCAAAAATGAAAAAACCACGATAAGACGCAGAAAACTCGTCATCATAAACACAAGCGATGGAGCCAATGTTAAGATCGTCAAGAAAAATAAAACATTTAAAGAATTTACAAGCTGCTGTGGCGTATCTGGTGCAGTTAAGCTTAAATTTATTGTGGGAATAGGTTCTGCACCGAAACTAATACAAAAAATAGCTGATAAAACCAATAAAATTTTCATCATTTTACCGCGTCAAGGACACTTTTTTTCGTAGCCTCTTTTGCCTTTTTATCGAGCGAAACAAAGTGTATATCTACGCGATTATTACGCTCTTTGCCTTCTGCTGTATCATTACTAGCAAATGGCTCATAAGCAGCACGACCTGAGGCTATGAGCCTATCTGCACTCACACCATCTTCTAAAAGCTCCTGCACTACACTTATAGCACGTGCTGTTGATAGTTGCCAGTTATCTTTATAAAGAGAGTTTATGTCAGGTTTTTGGTTATCAGTATGCCCTATAACATTTACCTTAACATCTGATGGCATCTTTGCAGCGACCATCGCGATACGTTTTAGAAATAGCCTTACATCATCACTTTGTATATTTGCCTTACCACTTTCAAAAAGCAAACTCGCAGGAAGTCGCACGATAAAACCATCTTCACTCTCTTGTATAGTAACTTCAGGCGATCCGCTAGATCTAGTTAGTTCATTGATAGTTTTTACGATATTTCCCATTTCACTTTGGTTATTGACTTTACCTTGGGATTTTTTGATCTTATTTTGTAGTTCAGTTTCTTGCTCTACTTGAGTATCAGGCTTTGCACCACCATCAAGCACACTAAGAGCACCAGCAAGTGACCCAGCGGCCGCCTCCATCTTTTTAGCATCCATAGTTGCCATTGAAAGTAAAAGGACAAAAAAACACAATAAAAGAGACATCAAATCACCAAATGTAGCAAGCCATTGAGGCATACATTTTGGACAGTCAGCTGGATCTATTTTATTTGCCATTGCTATTACTCAAATTGACTTTTTCTATCTTTTGGTGGTAAAAACGACAAAAGTTTTGCTTCAAGCGTTCGCGGATTATCTCCAGCTTGTATTGCCATAATACCCTCTAAAATCACTTGCTTTTCTAATGCCTCATCACTATCACGAATAGAAAGGATGTTTGCTACAGGAGCTCCAATGATATTACCTATCATAGAGCCATAAAGAGTCGTAAGCAAAGCAACCGCCATAGATGGACCGATAGCCGATGGGTCAGCCATATTTAAAAGCATCGCAACTAGACCTATAAGTGTTCCTATCATACCCATAGCTCCTGCAAAACCACCAACTTGATCAAAAATTTTAATATTTCCAGTATGTCTACTCCTAGACTGCTCTAAATCCGTTTCAAGTAATGCCCTTATAGCGTCAGGCTCATTGCCATCAACAGCCATTGAAAGACCTTTTTTTAAAAAGACATTTGGTTCGTTATTTACATCATTTTCAAGAGCCAAGATTCCATCACGTCGTGCCTTTGTAGAGTATTCTACTATTTTTTTTATGGTCTCTGGTAAATTTATCGTAGTTGGTTTTACTGCTATGCCATAAAATTTAAAGATGTTTTTTAACGTCTCCATCTTAAATCCGACCATCATAACGCCGATAGTTCCACCAAATACGATCATTACAGAAGGTATATCAATATATGGTCCAACGCCAACGCCAATCGCCATCGCACCCACTAGCAAAACCATCGCTAAAATCCAACCAACAACGGTCCCTAAATCCATATTAACTCTCTTTTTTTGTATTTAAACTTTAATTCTATATAGTTTTAGTTGAAAAAATAGTTAAATTTAAAATTTTATTTGCGTTTTTTTGATACAATCTTGAAAAATTTAATATCTAAGGCGTAAAAATGAGTGACATATCTATCGTTATACTAGCTGCAGGTCTTGGTACAAGAATGAAATCAACTCAACCAAAGGTGCTTTTTAAGCTCTGCAATGAACCGATGATAATACACATCCTAAAACAAGCATACGCTATCACAAATGACGTTAGCGTAGTACTTTACTATGAAAAAGAGCTCATTGAAAGTGTGATAAAAATGGCATATCCGCAAACTAAAATTTATACGCAAGACTTAGCGAATTTTCCTGGTACAGCAGGTGCGATAAAAAATATCAAATTTGACGGTAAAAAAGTGCTTGTAACGTGCGGAGATATGCCACTTGTTCGTGGTGCTGATCTTATGCGACTTGCAAATACTGACGCAGACATAGCAATGAGTAGCTTTGAAGCAACCGAGCCATTTGGATATGGCAGAGTTATAAGCAAAAACGGCAAGATAGAAAAGATAGTAGAGCAAAAGGACGCAAGTGAAGCAGAGTTAGCGGTAAGAAGCGTAAATGCAGGATGCTACTGCTTTAAACGCGAGGTTTTAGAAAGTATTTTGCCAATGATTGACAGTCAAAACGCACAGAAGGAATTTTATCTAACTGATAGCATACGAATAGCTAATGAAAATGGTTACAAATGTGTTGCTGTCAATGTAAATGAAGAGAGTTTTATGGGGATAAATGATAAATTTCAACTTAGCATTGCAGAAAAAATAATGCAAGATGAGATAAAGAAAAATTTAATGAAAAATGGCATTTTAATGCGATTGCCTGACAGTATTTTCATAGATAGCAGAGCTAAATTTGAAGGTGAATGTGTTATAGAAGAAAATGTAAGCATTTTAGGTGAGTGTGTGATAAAAGATAGCATTATAAAAAGCTCAAGCGTCATTGAAGATAGTGTGATAGAAAACTCAGACATAGGACCTCTTGCTCATATCCGTCCAAAAAGCGAGATCAAAAATACACATATCGGTAACTTTGTAGAGGTAAAAAAGGGCGTTTTAAGTGGAGTAAAAGCTGGTCATCTAAGCTATTTGGGCGATTGTGAGATTGACGAAGGCACAAATATAGGATGTGGTACGATAACTTGCAACTATGACGGCAAGACAAAACACAAAACAACTATCGGTAAAAACGTATTTATCGGCTCTGATACTCAACTAATAGCTCCTGTAAATATTGCTGATGATGTGTTAATCGCAGCTGGTAGCACAATAACTAACGACGTAAAAAGTGGTGCGTTAGCTATAAGTCGCGTCAAACAAGAGAACAAAAGCGGATTTTTCTATAAATTTTTTGGAAAAAATAATGCTGAAAAATAAGAAAATTTTGCTAGCCGTGTGCGGAAGTATCGCATTTTACAAAGCATTTGAGATTTTATCTTTACTAAAAAAACAAGGAGCTGATGTATACGTTGCACTTAGTGATGGGGCATTAAAATTTTGTAGCATTAATGGATTTGAAGCACTTAGTTCGCACAGAGTACTAAGTAGCATGAGCGAAGACTGGCAAAATGGAGTCAACCACATAGCATACGCAAAAATGGACTTGGTACTAGTTGCTCCAGCTTCGGTAAATACGATAAATAGCCTTGCAAATGGTATCTGTGATAATATTTTTATGCAAACACTCATCGCCTCCCCTGCTCCACTTGTTATCGCCCCTGCGGCAAACGATAAGATGATAAGTCACTTTGCAACGCAAAAAAGTCTTAAATTTTTAGCAGATAACGATGTCAGCATAGTTGAGCCAATGCTTAAAACACTTGCTTGTGGTGATATTGGCAAAGGAGGACTAGCTGAGCCAGAGATAATCGTGCAAGAGTGTATCCGTAAACTTAATGGCAATGAATTCAAAGGACAAAAGATAGTCATTACCGGTGGTGCGACTACTGAAAATATTGATGATGTGCGTGGTATCACCAACTTTTCAAGTGGCAAGATGGCAAAGGCTTTAGCAGACGCATTTTACTATGCTGGAGCAGATGTAGTGCTGGTGGCTAGTTTTGAAACACAAAATCTGCCTTATAGAGTTTCACAATTTAGACAAACCGCCGAACTTTTACAAATTTGTAAAGATGAGTGTAAAAATGCCCAAATACTTGTAATGTGTGCTGCAATTAGCGATTATGTATGTGAGCAAAAATTTAACGGAAAACTTAAAAAAGATGAGCTTGGAGATAGGTTTGTTTTAAATTTAGTTAAAAATTTAGACGTTTTAGAAAATTTAAAAGAGTTAAAGTGCAAAAAAATCGGCTTTAAACTTGAATTTGATGCTAAAAATGCTGAAGCGAATGCTAAAAATATGCTAAATGCAAAGACTCTTGACGCAGTTTGTTTAAACATTATCAGTAGCGAAAATAAATTTGGTAGTGAGTTAAATGAGGTAACATTTATCACAAAAAATAGCCAAACAACACTTAAAATGGCAGAGAAATCAAAAATCGCCATGCAGATCGCAAAACTAGCAAAAGAACTATAAATAAGTGTATAAATGATAGATAAAATCGGTAGAATAAGTCAAATATCCAAGACTCAAAAAAGTGGAGAAATAGCCCTAAACACATCGCTACCAACAAGCATTAAAGTGGCTGCAAAGATAGGGTATAACCGCTATTTACTAAAATTTGGTAATCAAAGTATAAATACAAAGAGCACAAAGTCTTTAAATGTGGGTGGTGAATACTGGGGCGAGATAGAAAATGGCGATGGTAATATACTTATAAAAAATATGCAGCCAAAGCCAAATTTTACGCAGTTTAACGTACTTGAAAATGGCATAAATTTAATAGAAAAAATTATAAGTGAGCCAAGCCTTGACTGGTTTTATGAGTATATTTTTAGCTCACTTGGCAATACAGAAAGCAAAGATGAGTTTGTGATTTTTACCGATATGCTTATGGCGTTACAGGAGAGTATCGTGCATATACCATTTGTCTATGATGGGCATTTGGGGCTTTTTCAACTTAAAAAAGAGCTAAAAAGCAGTAGTGTCTATCTTGTATTTTTAAATTTTGCTCCGATCATTTTTAAATTTGCACCAGATTTTATGCAAATTTTAACTCCATTCTCAAATGTCGCCACGCTTTTATCGGCAAATTTTAACTGTGAAGTTACACAAAGTAATGTCGTACCATTTTGGAGCAAAAATGAAAAACTCATTGATTTTAAGGGCTAGATAATGAATGAGCTAAGACATCTTGCTATCATAATGGATGGCAATGGGCGTTGGGCGAAACGGCAAGGATTTTTACGCACAAAAGGACATGAAGTCGGTGCAAATGTGGTTGAAAAAATGTGTGAGTTTTGCATTGATAGTGGTATTAAAATTTTAAGCTTATACGCTTTTAGCACCGAAAACTGGAAGCGACCGCAAAAAGAGGTGGATTTTTTAATGAATCTACTTAAAAAATTTCTTATATCAAAGCGTGAAAATTTTGTCAAAAATGGTATAAAATTTACTACAATCGGCGATATTAGCGTATTTAGTAATGAGTTAAAAAGCGAGATTATAAATTTAAAAGAGTTAACCAAAGATAACAAGAAACTTAAATTAAACTTAGCCATAAACTACGGTTCAAGAGATGAGCTAATACGTGCTATGCGTGAGTTAAATCGTATTAAACTTGAGATAAATGAGACAAACATCACTCAGATGCTTGATGAGAGCAGTGATATAGATCTACTCGTTCGCACAGGTGGGGAGCAAAGACTATCAAATTTTATGCTCTGGCAGGCAAGTTACGCTGAACTTGCGTTTACACAGACGCTTTGGCCTGACTTTACTCGTGATGAGTTAGAGCAGATAGTAACTAAATTTAAAAATAAAAACAGACGTTTTGGTGGGCTTTGATATGAGTGAGTTTGTATTTTGTGTAGTAGTATTTTTTATATTTGGCGTATGTATCGGCTCATTTGCAAATGTACTGATATATCGTTTGCCTCGTAACAAGAGTGTATTTAAACCACCATCTCACTGCACAAATTGTAAAAGATCGCTTAAGTTTTATCACAATGTGCCAATACTTTCATGGCTATTTTTGCGTGGGCATTGTGGCTTTTGTGGCGTTAAGATTAGCCCATTATATCCGCTTGTTGAGCTAAGTAGTGGAGTGCTTATGAGTTTAGTTTTTTTGATTGAAATTAAAACAAATTTAAATAGCACAATAATCGACGCACAAACACTTATAAGCACTATACTTATTGGATTTTGTTTTATATTTTTACTAGCTCTTAGCGTTATTGATCTACAGTTTAAGGCTGTGCCCGATAGCCTACTTTTTAGTGCACTTGGTGTAGCTATTATTTACGCCATAACTCAATTTTTTTGGTTTGGCTTGTTTGAACTACTCTTAAACTCAGTCTTTTTTATGGCTGGTTTTTGGCTACTTAGATACGTCGTATCAAAGTTAATCAGACGCGAAGCTATGGGGAGTGCAGACATTTTTATCGCTGGTATTATAGGGGCTATACTACCATTAAATTTAGGACTAGTTGCCATCTGTATTGCAGCGGTTATGACACTACCTTTTTATCTTTTTATGCAAGATAAAGAGCTTGCGTTTGTGCCATTTTTAAATGCTGGACTTGTGATAGTCTATGCATTTGGTGATAAATTTATAAATTTTTTAGGTAAGCTTTATGAGTAGAGTTAATCGCTATCTTTTTAACAACTTTTTAAGCACATTTGCATCGCTTTTTAGCACACTTTTCTTGATAATGTCTATCGTATTTTTTATCCAGATTGCACGTGTAACATCATACATTGAGATAAGCTTTATAGAACTTGCCAAACTCTATCTTTTTGCACTGCCTAGAGTGCTACTATTCGTCGTGCCTATCGCATTTTTTGTATCACTTGCAATGATGTTTTTTCGCTTATCAAAAGAGAATGAGAGTATTGTTATATTCACACTTGGTAGTTCGCCAAACTCAATAGCTAGGTTTTTTTTAGCTTTTTCATCCCTGTTTAGTGTATCTCTTCTTGTGATTGCAATCGTTTTAATACCGATGGCAGCAGAACTAAATGCAAATTTTATAGACTACAAAAAGACAATCGCAAAGCTAAATTTAAAGCCAAGCCAATTTGGACAAAAATTTTCAGAGTGGATGATCTACGTAGGTAGCGAAACAAATGATAAAAACAGCACTACATATAATGATATTGTGATGTTTAACCCGGTTTCAAATAATCTCTCACGCCTAATAATCGCCAAAAATGCTAAAATACTTAACTTAAACTCAAGCATAGAACTATCATTAAATGATGGCAAAAGCTACGATATAAAAAATGATCTAATTCATCAAAGCAACTTCAAAACTTTACAAATTCGCACAAAACAGAACGAACGTATATCTGAAGTCGGTAGTATAAAGCAGTATTGGGCGGATACAAAAACAAATAACAAACGTAAAAAAGATCTTAGCACATATGTACTTGTCGCACTCTTTCCTATTTCCACTACACTATTTGCATTAAGCCTTGGCATAGTTACATACCGATACGAAAAGGGGGCGGTATACCTTGGAACATTCGGTGTGCTTTTTAGCTACTTTGCACTCATAATGTTACTAAGTGCAAAGCCGTTTATAGCCATACCTACAGTATTTTTGATCTTTTTTATAAGTTCAATTGTCTATTATAAATTTAAAATTATGCGGCGTTATTAGTGAAAATTCAGCTTATTTTTAGCTACGATGGCTCCAAATTTCAAGGCTCACAGACTCAGCCACATGGCAACGGTGTTGAAGATGTGCTAGGCGTCGCACTATCTCGTGTTGGGATTTTTAGCAAGATTATATCTAGTTCTCGCACCGATAAAGGTGTGCATGCAAACAATCAAAGTGCAACAGTCGAGTGCGGTGAATATTTTAAAGACCTTAATCGCTTAGCAAATTTAATAAATCGCCACACACACCCGCATATCCATATCAAAAAAATTTATAAAGTTAGTGATAATTTTCAAGCTAGATTTGACGCTAAGGCAAGGGCTTATCGCTATGTTATAAACCATGGCGAGTTTGATGTGTTTAGCTCAAACTATCAAGTATTTTTATCAAAATTTGATACAAACATCGCAAACAATCTACTTAAAAATTTCATAGGAGAACATGATTTTAGCCTTTTTATGAAAACCGGCAGCGACACTAAAAGCCCATTTCGCCGAATTTATAAGGCGTTTTGTTATGAGCACAAAAATAAAACAATAATAGTTTTTAAAGCAAATGGCTTTTTACGTGGACAGGTCAGACTTATGGTCGCTGCAGTGCTAAAAGCCATAAATTTAAAAGATGGCGAAGAGCTTTTAAAGGCTCAGATAGAGAGTCAAAAGCCACTCACTCGCATTCCTGCTCCCGCAAATGGGCTATATCTACACCGAGTTTTTTACTAAAATAGGATATAAATTTAAGCTTCTATCTGACTTTAAGCAACGTTTAAATTTATCTGAGTTAGTATCTCACGCTCATCATCATTAAACTCAAAGCTTATATCATCTGCACCAAAGCTCTTGGCGATAGCTTCTAAAGTATCACGAGCTGATTTGTGGATCTTTCCTTGTAGTTGTGATATGAGTCGCACACTCATCTTCTGCACCTCGGCCCTAGCCTCCTCTATTAAGCGATTTTTATCCTCTTCACTAAAACTACTACCAAAAAAACCATTAAGCGAATCGGGTAATAAAAATGGTATAAATTTGCCATTTTTCTCATCGTAAAATTTCATATTTGCGATTGAGAATTTATACTTGCATGGTGGCATTTTTACCTTGTAATGTGAGTTTGCCACTTGCACTATCTCAAATTTAGAACTCATCAGATCATATATAAAATTTATCTCAAACTCAAATATCATCGATAGCTTTTTCTCGCTAACTAACCACCTTAAATACTCTTTACCAAAGTTTCCAAATGCATGATCTGTCTTAGTTACTATCTCCTTGCTATAGACTTGAAAAACAGAGAGTTCACCGATATTTTTTATCTGTTCTATCTCAGTTGTTATGCTCGTATTTGTAGCAATTTGGCTCTTTTTAACGGCACGGTTTAATCTATAAACCACAAAAAATAGCACAATCAATAATCCTGCAAGTATTAAATTTAAATATTCAGCCATTTTTTATCCTTTCAAAAAGTGCCATTTTACTACTACTTTTTAAATTTAAAATATCTGTCTAAACTCAAATCCAGCTTTCATAAGCGTATTAGCCACATTTACTTGGTGCTCTTTGCCCTTTGTCTCAAGTGTTATTATGATACTAGCATCACCGTATTCTAGCTCGGTTGAGAAGCGATCGTAGTCTATTTTAACTATATTTGCATTTGCGACTTTTAGTGCGTCAGTTAGGCTTAGCAATGCACCAGGTTTATCAATAAGCGTTACTTGGATTATCATTTTGCGAGATGATTTGATAAGTCCTTTTTCTATGATGATGGATAACATCTGCACGTCTATGTTGCCGCCACTTAAAACGATACCGATTTTAGCATCCTTTTTATGTGTTACTTTGCCATGCATTAGTGCCGCTACACCGACTGCACCAGCACCTTCAACAACGATCTTTTGGCTCTCTAACAAAAACAAAATCGCTGTTGCTATCTCCTCATCATCAACTTGCACGAACTCATCAACACATTCTAAGATATTTTTAAGTGTTATCTCACTTGCATCACGCACGGCGATACCGTCAGCTATCGTGCGAACCGACTTTGAGTTTATACTCTTTTTAGCGTTATAGCTCTGCCACATCGCAGGTGCACCCTTTGCACCTACACAAACCACGCGTATATCAGGGTTTACTTGTTTAACACAACTTGCCACACCACTAGCCAAACCACCGCCACCCACAGGCACGATAACTACATCAAGATCAGCTATATCATCAAGCATCTCAAGTCCGATAGTCCCCTGTCCAGCCATAACGAACTCATCATTAAAAGGGTGGATAAACTCCTTACTATGCTCCTTTGCATACGAGACTGCAAACTCATACGCTTCATCAAAGTTATCGCCTTTTAGTATGACCTCGGCTCCTAAGTCCTTTGTCCCAGCGACTTTTAAAAGTGGCGTTGATTCAGGCATTACAATAGTAGCTTTGACACCAAACTCACGTGCCGAGATAGCAACACCTTGAGCGTGGTTACCAGCACTTGCCGCCACTACACCCTTGCTGCGTTGCTCTTGGTTTAAATGAGCTATTTTATTATACGCACCTCTTATCTTATACGCCCCGGTTCGCTGAAGATTCTCTTCTTTTAGATAGACTTTTGAGCCTGTGAGTATGCTAAGCTTTGGCGATAGTGCAAAAGGTGTTTTATTAACGAAGTTGCTTATCGTCATCTTTGCCTGTATGATTTTATTTAGTGATACCATTTTTTACCTTTTTAAATTTTGTAATTCTATCTTTATACATCTATTTTGTATAAAATTTATACCATTTTGCTCCGCCCTTTTTCTTGCGTTTTCGTTTATGATACCCAGCTGAAGCCACAGCGTTTTTACACCTTTTTTGATAACTTCATCAAGCAAAACGTCCGCAAACTCACTTTTACGAAACATCACAGCGATATCTATCCTGTCATCTATATCACATAAATTTCCATATACTTTACGACTTAAAATTTCATCAAATTTTGGATATACAGGATAGATTTCATATCCTTGCTCTATTAAATTTCTTGCGACCATATTGCTGTCTTTTCTCTCATCTGGACTTAATCCAACGACTGCGATACGCTTTGCTGTTCTTAAAATTTGCTCTATTTTATCTTGCATTTTTAGCCTTTAAAAGCACTCCGCACTCTATATGATGAGTGTGAGCAAACTGATCAAACACCGCAAAATTAGTCACTTTGTGAGTTTGTGTGATCTCTTTTAAGTTATCATAAAGAGTTTTAGGATTACAGGATATGTAGATAATGTTTGGGTAGTTTTTTATGAAATTTATCACGCTCATATCTAGACCAGCACGAGGAGGATCGACTAAGATATGAGTGAAATTATAATCGCTTAAACTTATATTGTTTAAACGGCGAAATTTACGCTCACCAGCATAAGCAGCCATTAGCTCCTCACTTGATAAGCGGACAAATTTGATATTTTGAACACCGTTTATCTCGCAGTTTTTAAGTGCATAAGATATGGAGCTTTTGCTTATCTCAGTTGCTAAAACATTTTTAAATTTAAAACTAAGTGGTAGAGTAAAATTTCCATGTCCGCAATACATCTCAAGTAAGTCACCACGATATTTCGTATCATCATTAATGCAACTTCTAACCCAAGCTATCATC
This sequence comes from Campylobacter anatolicus, assembly GCF_018145655.1. Taxonomy (NCBI): domain Bacteria; kingdom Pseudomonadati; phylum Campylobacterota; class Epsilonproteobacteria; order Campylobacterales; family Campylobacteraceae; genus Campylobacter; species Campylobacter anatolicus. The sequence goes on along the minus strand of NZ_JAGSSY010000003.1, from coordinate 10,361 downwards.
TGCTTATTTACGCCCTTGTTTGGCTGGATAAATGCCGAGTCGCCATATCTCATTTGATAACTCAGTTTTTCAATATTAAATTTATCCGTCAGCTCACGCTCATCGCTTTGTAGCTTTACCCCATGAGAGCGTGCGATTATCTTTAAATTTAGCCTCTCGCTTATGTCTTTTATATCCTCTTCTAGTCCTACGACACTCTTGTGATACAAAAGTATAGCAACAACTAAATTTGAACTAGCTATAAACTCAACACCAAAAAGCCTATATTTTAACGTCTTGTTTGCACCAAGCTCATACAAAAGACGCCACATCACGTCTGCGATTGTCTTACATACTTTTGGGCACTCGCTTATCTTTATAAATTTAGTATTTATCCCACGCATAGTATAGCTTATCTCATCGCCATCATGCCATATGCCAAACTCTGCTCTATTGCGATATCCACGTGGCTCGGAGGCAAAAATCTCAATCTCGCCTCCATAAAATTTGCTAAATTTATCAGCTATTAGAGTGCGTTTAAACTCAATCTGTTTTTCGTAACTTTCAGATAAAACACAACTACCGCACTCGCTAAAATGACTACACTGCAACTACGCTTCCACCTTTTTGCCTACAAATCTTACTAATGCCCAAGTAACAAGTAGACCAAACGGCAAAACAAGCCAAATACTAATCCCAAGTGTAGCTGGTATATATCCAGCTAAAATCGCCACTGCACCAACGCTAAGTGCGTAAAACAACTGTGTTGAAACGTGATCTAAGTGATTGCACCCTGCACCCATTGATGAGAGTATTGTAGTGTCTGAGATAGGTGAGCAGTGATCGCCAAATATGGCTCCCGTAAGCACTGATGAGATGTTGATAATCATATATGTATGAAGTTCTTCTCCACTTAAGCCATAGTTTGCACCTACAGCGTTTGCAAGTGGTATTGCAAGTGGCATTAAAATTCCCATTGTACCGTAGCTAGTGCCAGTTGAAAACGAAATAAATGAGCCAAGCATAAAGATAGCCGCAGGAAGTATGAGCTTTGGTGTAGTACTACTTAGCATATCAACCAAATAACGTGATGTACCAAGGTCTTTGATAACCGAGCTTAAACTCCACGCAAGAAGAAGGATAACTATCGTAATAATCATCGTTTTCCAGCCCTTTACCCAAGTGTCTATAGCCTCTTTTACGCTAAAAATTTTACGCCAAACACCCATTATGATAGCAACTATCGTAGCTAAAAGTGCTGATTGGAATAATGCCACAGAAGCATCCGCTGCACCAAAGGTCTCTCTAAAAGTCTCAAAAGATAGTGGTGCTGCCTGAGCCGCATTTAATGCCTCACCCTCTAACGCGGATAGTCCACTAAAATAAAAACTCACAAAAGCTCCAAATATCAGCACTAAAAGTGGCACAACAGCATTTGAGCTTTGCAACTTTATGCCATCTTTTGGTTCTAAAGTTTTATCATCAATATCTTGCATCTTAGTTCTATTAGAACTTATCTCGCCCTTTCTTGCACGACACTCTGCAAGTAGCATAGGTCCAAACTCACGCCCCATCATAGCAGTGCAGATGATAAAAAATAGGATGAAAAGGTTATAAAAACGATAAGGTATCGTCTCTATAAATATGCCATAGGCATTGATATTTTCAATGCCTATTAGTGCATAACCATCTTTTATGAGAGAGATCTCAAGTCCAACCCAAGTTGAGATAATAGCAATACCAGCAATCGGTGCTGCAGTAGCATCAATGATAAATGCAAGTTTTTCACGACTTACTTTAAATTTATCAGTTATCGGACGCATAATAGGTCCAACTATCAAAGCGTTTGCATAATCATCAAAGAAGACAAAAAGTCCCATTACCCAAGTAGAAATTTGAGCCGAGATACCAGTTTTCGCCTTTTTGCTAAGCCATAGTGCTACCGCCTTTGTGCCACCCATTTTAGTAATAAGTGCGACGACACCACCAATACAAAGGACTTGTAACATAATACCAGCATTCCAGCTATCTGCCATAGATTTTACAACTCTCTCAACAATGCCGATAAATGCCTTAACAAAAGTTGTAAATATATTTTCATTTACGATATTTATAAGAAATGTGCCGCTAAAAACGCCAATAAAAAGCGATAAAATAACATCTTTTGTAATAAACGCCAAAACTATCGCCATAACTGGAGGCACGAGCGTCCAAATGCCAAAAAGTTTCGCATTCTCAGCCGCATCAGCAAAACCCAGCATCGGCAAAAAAAGCAATCCAACAACGAATAAAAACCTTCTCATTCACATATTCCTTTTAAATTTAATTTTTCTCTATATGTAGTCCAGCCCAAGTCTGTGCTGTCGCCATCGCTTCAACGATATTGATATTGACATGTTTAGGCATATTTATGCAATTTAGCACGATAGTTGCAATATCTTCGGCTCTAATATACTCCACACCTTCATACACAGCATCTGCCTTTTTTGTATCACCCTTAAATCTCACATCGCTAAACTCGGTCTTGCATATGCCTGGAGCTATCTCGGTTACTCTTATGCCAGAACCTTTAATATCATTTCGCATATTACGACTAAACTGCTTAACAAATGCCTTGCTAGCACCATATACGTGGCTACCAGGATATGGCCACGCACCAGCAGTTGAGCCAATATTAAAGATATATCCACTTTTTCTAGCCATCATTATCGGTAACACTGCCTTTGTGGAGTAAAGTAGCCCTTTTATGTTTGTATCAATCATAACTTCCAAATCCTCTACATTTGCCTCTACAATACCATCAAGTCCAAGTGCAAGACCAGCGTTATTTACCAATACTTCAATATCTTTAAAATTTTCAGGCAAGCTTTTAACAGCTTCAAAAACTGCATTTTTATCACGTATGTCTGCGGTTATAATGTGCGTATTACCAAGCTCTGTGGCAAGTTTTTCTAGCCTCTCACGCCTGCGTCCAAGAGCAACGATCTTGTAACCCTCAAGCGAAAGTCGCCTTGCTATCGCCTCGCCAAAACCAGATGTCGCACCTGTTATAAAAGCTGTATTCTTCACCTTCACTCCTTTTTAATTTAAATTTGGCTCTAAACCAAGTGTTTTTAGATACTCTATCGCGTTATTATTTCCATTTATAATCGCATAATCCATAGCATTAAAGCCGATTTCATCTATCAAATTTATATCTACCATAGCACTTACAAGCAGTGCTAAAATACTAGCATCTGCATGAGCTGCAGCATGCATAAAGACCGAGCGACCAGTGTGCTCTAAAGCACAAGTATTTTCGTAAAATCGCTGGTCGCCCATATTTAGCATAGCGTTTTTGGTATTTGTGTCAATGTAAGTTGCATTCGTATCTGCACCATATTCTAAAAGCAACCTAATAAGCGACTCATCTTTAAATTCAACTGCATAAAACAGAGCTGTCTTGCCAAATAAATTTTTATGATTGACATTTGCACCCTGTTTTATCAAAAACTCTACATTTTTGATATTTTTGAGTGCATAAAAAAGTGGTGTCTCATCACCTATATTAATATCTGCTCCACGTTTTAAAATTTCATTTAATACGTCTACTCTTTGCTCATTTAAGAGTGCAGTATTTAGCATATTTGTTAGCTCAAATTGAGTATAATTTTTATTATAAAGTAGAGATATTAAATAGTTTAAATTTAAGTTTTTATCGCTTAAAATTTGTTGTATCTCGCTCATTTTACCACGTGATTTTTGCGTATATTCTTTACCAACTGCAAAACTTAAAAACTCATTTACTACGCTTGTCGCATAATACGCCGCACTACCAGCATCTATGCCACGACTCTCATAAAATTTAACAAGCGGAGTTTGAGCCTCATTATAAGCTTTTAAAAACTGCTTATGCTTTAAAAAATTATATAGATATAAGTTTCCCCAGTAGCGAAAATACGTCATTTGAGCATCTTTTTGTGCTTCAGCGACATCCGGTTTTGCTAATGTATTTTTATAAATTTCAGGGGCATATCCAGCCTTTAAAATACCCCATCTAAATTTATTAAAGTTCTCATCATAAACACCGCTGCCAACGCAGTTTGGGTTCTCGCCACGTATAATCTTAGCTAAATTTAAAAGCTCTTTTATCTCATTTAAATTTAAAATGGACTTATCACAAGAAAATAATTCTTCGCTGATATCTGCAAAGTTCTTTGGCTGTGTTTTAAACGCACTTTTATCGCTTAAGCTCTCGCAAGTTATGGCATAGGATGATACTGTCAAAAATATACAAAAAATAATATATCTCACTGTATCCTCCTTAAAACCCATTATTTTATCAAATTTATACACTAAATTCGCTTAGTTCGTTAAAATTTAAGTATTTATAAACTTCATTTTGTTTGTTCTCTAGCTTTTTAGGCACGATAGACATATACTCACTCACACTTGGCAAACGCCCTAAAATAGCACATACAGCGGCTAACTCAGCACTACCTAAATAAACCTTCGCACCCATACCCATACGGTTATCAAAATTTCTTGTTGAAGTTGAGAAAACGACCGCATTATCCGCTACACGAGCCTGATTACCCATACAAAGCGAACAGCCCGGCACTTCAGTCCTAGCTCCAGCCGCACCAAATACGCTATAATACCCTTCGCTTATGAGCTTATCCTTATCCATCTTTGTTGGTGGTACTACCCAAAGACGAGTAGGTATAGCTCCTTCACCACGCAGTATTTCGCCCAAAGCTCGGTAATGTCCGATGTTTGTCATACAGCTACCAACAAAAACCTCGTCTATCTTGTGCGGACGGCCGTTATCGGCCAAGATTTCACTCAAAGTCGCCACATCATCAGGATCATTAGGACACGCTAGAATCGGCTCTTTTATATCATCTAAATTTATCTCAATAATCTGAGCATATTTTGCATTTTTATCAGCCCTTAAAAGCGTAGGATTCTTGAGCCATTCACGCATTTTATCTGCTCTTCGCTCTAGTGTCTCACGGCTTGTATAACCAGAACTAATCATCGCCTCAATAAGGCTAATGTTTGATTTTATATACTCAATCACAGGAGCAACATCTAAATTTATCGCACAAGCTGCTGCAGAACGCTCCGCAGAAGCATCGCTAAGCTCAAATGCCTGTTCTACTTTTAAGCTCTCTAGTCCTTCAATTTCAAGAATTTTGCCAGCAAAAATATTCTTTTTATTCTTTTTATCGACACTTAAAAGCCCACGCTTTATCGCGTAGTATGGTATCGCATTTACAAGATCTCTTAGTGTTATACCATCTTGTAAAGTACCGCTAAATCGCACTAAAACAGACTCAGGCATATTAAGTGGCATAACACCAAGCACTGCCGCAAACGCCACCAATCCACTACCAGCAGGAAAGCTTATGCCAATAGGAAAGCGTGTATGACTGTCTCCGCCAGTACCAACACTATCAGGTAGCACCATACGATTTAGCCACGAATGTATGACGCCATCTCCTGGTTTTAGGCTCACGCCACCACGAGAGTTTATAAATTTAGGTAGAGTTTTATGCAAGGCTGCATCACTTATCTTTGGATATGCAGCGGTATGACAGAAGCTTTGTAATACAAAATCCGCTGAAAATCCAAGACTTGCAAGCTCTTTTATCTCATCTCTTGTCATCGGTCCAGTAGTGTCTTGTGAGCCGACTGTAAGCGTGAGTGGCTCAACGTAACTGTTTGGTAGCACGCCATCAATACCACACGCCTTGCCTACTATTTTTTGAGCTAACGTAAAGCCGACGTTTTCACTCTTTGGCTGTTCTGGCTTTATAAAAATTTGCTCTGCTTCTAAATTTAAAGCTGCTCTAGCCTTTGTGCAAAGTGAACGTGCGATAATAAGCGGTATGCGACCACCTGCTTTGATCTCATCAAATAAAGTATTTGGCGTGAGATTAAATTTAGCCACGACTAAGCCATCTTTAACTATCTCGCCCTTGTATGGGTAGATTTCTATTTTATCGCCCATCTCAAGTCCACTCACATCAGCTATAATCGGTAACGCACCACTATCTTCGGCAGTATTAAAAAATATCGGAGCGATAGTCGTGCCGATGACTATACCACCTGTTTTTTTATTTGGCACACCATCTATCTCACGCCCAAAGTGCCACTGAATGGAGTTTATACCACTCTTTCGGCTAGAGCCAGTACCCACTACATCACCGACATATACGACTTCCCGACCACTTTTTTTAAGCTCAGCAATCTTTTCTAAGCTCCCATTTTGACGCTTAAGCAACATTGCATTTGCATGTAGCGGTATGTCTGATCGAGTAAAAGCCTCACTTGCTGGACTTAGATCGTCAGTATTTGTCTCACCAGCAACTTTGAAAACTACTGCTTTTATAACATCTGGTAAACTCTCACGACTTAAAAACCACTCTGCATTCGCCCAAGAGATAAGAACTTGCATAGCAAATTTATTATTCTTACTTAAATTTAAAACATCGTTAAAATAATCATGAATAAATATCGTATTTTTTAGCTCATTACAGGCCGCCTCTGCTATGTTTTCATCGGCATTTGATAGAGTTAAGATAAGCACGATAACATTATAGCCACCTAACATTTTACCTAGCATTTTTATGGCTTTTATCTTATCAAGTCCTGCCACGTTTAGATCATGATTTATTATCTCGTTTAAAAATTCAGCCTTTACTTTTGCAGAATCATCAACACCTGGGTTAACACGAGTTGCTAATAAATTTATAAGCTCATCTTGACGAGCATCTCCATCTCTTAAAAGCTCGCAAATTTTTTTAGTCTGCTCTACATTTAATGCAAGTGGTGGTACACCAAGAGCAGCTCTCTCATTCACATGCTTTTCATAATTATCAAAAAAACTCATAATAGTCCTTTAAATTTTTTAGATAATTTTAGCAAAAAATATTTAAATTTAAAAATTATTGTATAGTAATATGTTTTTGTGTATAAATTTAAGAGCCTTATAGCTCTTAAATTTGATTGAAAGTTAAAATTTCTTCTTTCTAACGTCAGCAGTTATAGCCTTAGCCATCTCATCTACTTCAGATGTTATTTTGTTTGTTTGATTGGCTATCTCTACATTTTGTTTAGTCAAGTGATCAACTTGTGCTACACCTTGATTTATCATATTGATAGCTTCACTTTGTTCTCTTATTGATTCACTCATCTCATTTATTGATTGAGCTAAGACATTTGTATTAGCCTCTATCTCACCTAGTGATTTTTGAGTTCTCTCTGCTAGTTTTCTAACTTCATCAGCAACAACTGCAAAGCCTCTACCATGCTCTCCTGCTCTTGCTGCTTCAATAGCTGCATTAAGTGCTAGTAGATTTGTTTGATCTGCTATATCTCTAATTATAGTTATGATATTTTTAATCTCTTCACTTTGTCTTATAACATCCTGTGTCTTTTGAGTGATTGCACTCATTGATGAGCTCATCTCTTCAACCGCTGCTGCACTCTCTTGTAGGCTACTTGCTTGCTCTCTAGCTCCGTTTGTTAATGTTCCCATAGATTCTTCAAGTATTTTTGCTTTATCTTCTAATATTTGAGCATCATTTAAATTTTGATTTAACATAGCACGGATAACATTGCCCATATTAGCCACACCATCTATCATATCTCTTAATTCAGCTTCCAAATTTGGGTTTTGAGCTACTTGGGCGGTAAAATCATTATTTGAATATAAATTCAAAGTATTTGTAACATCTTTTAAATTTAAGCTAATAGATTCAAAAAATCCGTTTAATAAATTCTTAAGTTTAGATAACTCTGGATTATTAGGTTCACTTGAAATTTTTGCACCTAAATTTCCTTTAATCATCTTATTTGCAACGTTGTTTAGCTCATCTATCATTTTATTATCTAGTTTTAGACCACCTACTACTTTATCTATACTCTTATTTATAGCCTCACTCATCACGCCAAATTCATCTTTAGAATTTATCACAAGCCTACTTGGTTCACTTGTCTCGTATGTTACAAATTTAAACGTCTCATCTAACTTATCTTGTATAATTTTTATCGGACTAAGAGAGCGTTTGAGTAAAATATATATAAAAATAGATAGTAATACAACAAACAATATTGCAAGTCCTATTTGCATTTTTAAGAGCGGTATAGTATGAGTAGAAAATATATCTGCCTCCATAGCAGTAACTATAAGCCAACCTTTATCGTTTCCTACAGGTAAAATTTCTGCATTTACGCTCTCTCCGGCTGTATTTATATAGCTTATGAGACCATTTTTATCAAATTTTTTAGCATTATATTTTGCCACCAACTCCTTTGTAATATCTGTTGGTTTTGATACAAGGTCTTCATTTTCATGTATTAATATAACACCATTACTATCTATAACATACACATAGCTATAATCAGTCTTACCTATATCTAAGATCTCTTTGCTAACAGCTCCTACATCAAGATTCATTCCTAAAGCACCTATAAATTTACCATTTTGTTTTAGAGGAGCCGAAAATGCAATGACTTTTGATTTAGTAGATGCAGCTATATAAGGATCTGTGTATGTAACATTACCTTTTTCTTTTGCCAGTTTATACCAATCCCTAGTCCTTGGATCGTAACCATCACTAGGCATTTGGTGATTACCATTTGAACGATACATAGCACCATCTGCCTCATAACCAGCATATACCAAAGATATCAGATCGCTACCCCAAATTTTAGCACCTTTTATAATCTCGATAGTCTCTTGATGATCTGCATTTTTAGCTAAAACTTCTTTTGAAACTTTTGAAATTATTGCAATATTTCCATTTAAAAAATCATCTAATGTGCTTTTAACATCATCTAAGATTTTACTTTGTGTATGCCCAATTAGCTCTATCGCCTTATTTTCTGATATAGTGTAGCTCATAAATGATATTACACAAAACGAAACGCAAAGTGCAACTATAAGCATTAAAGCTATTTTGTTAGTTATGGAACGCATTAAATATCCTTTAAATAAATTTAATTTGTAAAAGAATTATTACTGTGGAATAAGTTATCAAAAAATATTTAAAAATTTAATAAATTTCAGTAAATACTAAAAATATTTAATGCTAATGTTACAAAAATATAATATCTTTAAAAATCTTTATAGTTTATAACATTTAGTCCAAATCCGCTAATGCCAACAAATTCTTTATTTTTGCTTGAAGTTATAAGTTCTATCTCACTCACTCCAAGATGCTTTAAAATTTGAGCTCCTATGCCATAGTCTTTAGTAGAATTTGATTGGTTATCCCCATCTAAAAATACAAATATGCCACTATTTTTACTTAAATATTCTATGGTCTTTACTATCTCTGTATATTTTATAGAGCTTAAAAACTCATAATCAGGCAATGATTTATGAAATTTTACATTTGTTTTTGAGCTAATTTTACCAAATACATAAGCCATATGAATTTTATCTTTGTGATCTTGTATTTTGAACTGCACTGCGTCAAAACCAGCTATTTTTATACTCTTTGGCTCACTAAATTTAACTAAGCTCTCATTGCTTAAGCGATACTCAACAAGATCAGAGACAGCAACCATAGCTATGTCGTATTTATCACAAAATTTCTCTAAATAATCACGCCGAGCCATCATACCGTCTTCTTTTACTATCTCACAAATCGCCGCCATTGGAGCAAGTCCAGCAAACTTACAAAGATCTACTGAACCCTCAGTGTGTCCCGTGCGAACAAGCACGCCACCACTTTTAGCAATCAATGGAAATATATGCCCCGGACGCACAAACTCATCAGGCTTTGAATCAGCTCTTGCGGCTAGGCGTATAGTCATATCACGCTCATATGCACTCACGCCAGTTGTAGCGTCCTTTGCGTCTATTGTAATAGTAAATGCCGTCTCATGGCTAGATGTGTTTTTAGCTACCATTAATGGCAAATCGAGTCGCTTAGCATTTGCCTCATCCATTGCAAGGCATAAAACGCCCTTAGCGTGAGTGATTGCAAAATTTACTTTTTGTATATCACTATGCTCAGCAGCAAATATCAGATCACCCTCATTTTCACGATCCTCATCATCAACCATAACTATCATCTTGCCATTTTTCATATCCTCAATGGCACGTCTAACTTTCTCAAAACTCATAAATTTCCTTTAATTTTTATGAAATAGTAACAAATTTTAACTTTTACTGTATTTAAAATTATTTGATTTTTTAGATAGCTTTTATTTTATCTTGGTTTTAAAATTATCTTTTGATATACGCTTTTATTTCTTATTCCTTTCTAACACACATTTTAATTATTTTACTTTTCTATACTCTGTGTTTTAGATATTTCCTCTTTAGCTTTTTGATTACTCTTAACTTCATCTACTTTAGAACTAGCTTTATTCTTTACCTTATT